>JBEKUR010000054.1:0-27657 GCA_049514855.1 Terriglobia bacterium | reverse complement strand
GGACCAGGCCGCCAAGGCGGTCCGTTCCTCGGCCGACAGAATAATCGGAGTTGCGACTCGGCTCATGTACTCAAGCATACCGGCCTTATCCGTATAAGTCAATCTAATTATGGGACACTACACTAGCATCCAGGGTACCCCCACAGTTGCTAACCAGAATCATAGCCTAGTTTCTTTCGCGTGTCAAGGGCTAAAGTGCAGGATTCAGGATTCGGTCCCGTAGGGCGGGAAGGATTCAGGGGAAGAACATTCCCTGGGGCAGGATTCAGGATTCGGACCTGGAGGGGGGCAAGGATTCAGGGGAGGAATTTCTGCTCTTCGTTCCTGAATCCCGAATCCTGAATCCTACAGAACAGGTCTGCGCTCGCTTCCCGTACTGGTCACCAGATAAATTTCAGCGCGAATTGGATTTCGCGTGGGTCGCCGGGCCCGCCTGACGGTATGCCGGCGATCGGCTGCACCGTATTGAAGATCTTTCCGAAACTCTGCGAGGCCACGTCCGAGTTCGGCGTCTGGAAGTTAGGCGAGTTCAACATGTTGAACATCTCGGCGCGAAATTCAAGCTCTTTCGATTCAGCCAGGCGGAATTTTCGGATGAGGGAGAAGTCCCAGGCGGCAAGGCCGGGGCCCGTTAAGATGTCTCGTCCTGCGCTGCCGAAGGTGTAGGGCTGCGGAGTGCTGAAGGGACCAGGACTCCCGTCTGGCAAGGTCAGTCCGTAAGCCCATTGATTCACGGTCTGGTGCGCGGGGTAGGGATTCTGCCCGGACCAGTTCGGCCGGTCCTGCTGCTCCGTATGGCTGATATCGCCGCTGATATACGGTGTCCAAGGCGCGCCGGTCTGGACAGTCGCGATTCCCGACAATTCCCAGTCTTCGAGGAAGTAATTCAGCTTCGTGTCTTGGAGTTTCCAGACTGATTTGCCGAAGGGCAGTTCGTACACATAGGCCAGCGAGAGTCGCTGCCGGAAATCGAAGTCGGCGCGCCCTTTCTCCGCCGCCAGATCTCTGTAGTTCTGCTCCGTGTCGGAGGAGCGCCCGCTTCCGTAAAAACTGGAGACTGTGTCAATGGCCTTTGACCAGGTGTAGGCCCCCAGGAACGCCAGCCCATGAGCATAGTGCTTCTCAAACTTCACTTGCAGGGCGTGGTAGATGGAACTGGCGGAAGACTCGGTGTAGGCAAAATTGTTGTCGAAGTTCGGGTAAGGGCGTACGGTGGTAGCCTTGACGGGATCAGGAATCTGCTGGTTGGGATCGGTGTGGCGAGGCAGGTGTAGCCCGCGCGTACCGACATACCCCATGTCCAGGAGCCACGCCCCCGGCAGTTCGCGTTGGATATCGAAAGCCCACTCATGAACGGTGGCGTCGTTGAAATGAAGTTCATAGGGGCTGAGGCCCGGGAAGAGAGGCGCAACTGAACCCGGTTGGAAGGCATTCTGGATCAGATACCCGGTCCCGATGACTTGAGGGTTGGCCATCAGCAGAGGTATGGCAGCCGTAATGATGCCGAGATTGACTTTGGCGAACGGCGGATTGGCCACCTTAGAAAGATAAACGTCACCAAACGTCTGATCATAGAAGATTCCGTAGCCACCGCGGAGCACCGTCTTCGAGTTATTGGACGGTTGCCAGGCGAAGCCCACGCGCGGCGCCCAGTTGTGGCGGTCGGGAAGGTAGAGCGCGCGGTTGACGTTCTCGCCGCCCAGACTTTCAGTGCCCACCGTCACATACTGGTTAGTAGAGGGATCGTAGTTCATCAGAGTGACATCTTTCCGCCCCGCCACAACCAGCAGCCCTTTATTGAAGTCGAAGCTGGAGAAGTGGTCGTACTTGTCGGTGATCAAGCTGTTGTATTCATACCGGAGCCCGAGATTGAGTGTGAGGTTTCTGCGGACTTTCCAGGAGTCCTGGGCAAAAGTGTCATATTTTGTTCCTGCACCGGAGATATAGGTCGAGGCGCCGTTGATCCAGTCGGTGGGCAGACCGAGCATCGCATCGGCCAAGCCATTCCCTAGGGTGTAATTCGAAGGAAGCCCTAAGTCACCTGGCGTCAAATTCCCCAAGCCGCCGCTCACCAGGCCCGTGAAGTCGAATTGGTTGCGAATGTAGGAGTCGATATAGAAGTTGCCGCGTCTTACGGGCCGGATATCTGCTCCGTAAGTAAGGGAGTGGTCCCCGTGAACGTGCGTAAGGGCTTCGCCGAACTCGAAGGTATTAACCGCGCCCGCTTGCGGAACGTTTGTCCCCGCTCCCAGGCTACAGCAGCCGGAGAAATTCAGGTTGGGTATTCCTGTTTCCCGAAACAGCGTGGGCGAATCCTTGATGCCGAGTTGCTGCCCGACCATCTGTCCCTGGTCTTCGTTGTTGTAACGCAACTGCCAGCGGTTGTAGGAAAGCTTGAGCTCATTGATGAGCGTGGGGGTGAAGGTGTGCGTCCACTCCAACCCGGTCTGGGTGAACCCGTTGCGGTCCACTCTGCCGAAGCCCGGAATCGGGTCGGAGGGGTGAGTCTCGCGGTCCAGCGTCAGGTTGTAACGGAAGAAGAGGGTGTTTTTTGAGCCCCAACGGTGGTCCACCCGGCCCACGTAGTTGTCAAACCCCGCCTTTTCGTGGATCTCCGAGCCGTAGTTTGCCGCGCCACAGCCCGCATTGGGAATATTCGGCTTAGGAAGCAGCTTCACCATGGCTTGCCCGGTCGGGTCCGGCCCCGTGGGAATTACGCTGGTAATATTGGTGAACGGCTGCACCTGGCCTTGCAACAGGGCTAGGGGGTTAACGAGAACCGTCTTCATGCTGCAATCGGGCGCCAGGAGGTCAGAAAAATCACCGCTTCGTTCGGCCATGGTGGGCACCACGCCGAAGCGGAAGAAGTCCCGGCGATGGCGCAGACCTTCGAAGGCCAAGAAGAAGAAGCTTCGGTCGTGGCCGTCATAAACGCCGGGAAGCTCGATCGGGCCCCCGAGGGTTCCTCCGAACTGATTGCGTCGGAAGGGTGGGACTTCGGGGTCAAAGAAATTGCGCGCATCGAGCGCACTATTACGCAGGAACTCGTGCATCGTCCCATGGAAACGGTTGGTGCCCGACTTCGTCACCACATTGACTTGCGCGCCCGCCTGGGCGCCGAACTTGGCTTCGTACATGCCAGTCTCCATGCGGAATTCCTGCACGGAATCCACGGGGGGCGTCACCACGAAGGTTCCAACACCCAGGGACGTGTTATTCATCCCATCCAGGAGGAAAGTGTTCATGGTTTCCCGCAATCCATTCACATTGATCCCGCCGCCTCTTGTGCTGTTCTCGGACCCGTCAGCCGCGGGTACTACGCCGGGTGTGAATAGCGTCAACTCCAGGAAGTGGCGGCCGTTCAAGGGAAGTTCTCCCACTTTTTCCTGTTCGATGGTCGTCCCCACGGCGGAACCTTCCGTGTCTAGGATGTGCGGAGTGGCTTCGACAGTTACGGTAGTTGTTTGCACCCCCACCTTCATGCGAAAGTCAACTTTCGGATGCCCGTCCACAAGAAGCTCAATAGGGCCCTGGCTGGAGGTCTCAAACCCGGCTTTAGCCGCGGTTAATCGGTAGTGGCCAGGCGGGAGGAGAGGAATCGTGTAGGAGCCATCCTCCAAGCTGACGGCACTGCGAGTGAATCCCGTATCGATTTGAAGGGCTGTGACTAACACCCCGGGGACCACCGCTCCGGACGGGTCGGTGACGGTGCCGGTGAAACTGCCCTGAAACTGTTGTGCCCGCAAACACACACTGCAAGCGAAAAGGAGCACCAGCATGGCGCTCAAAGATACTCGAACGGGGCGTTGCATCATGATTACCTCCGCAGCAGATTCGATACCTTGGTGAAGAAGCCAAGCCCGGGCTTAAGGTGCCTGACGGGAGTTTTCCCCACACTCGAAACGCAAAAAACAAGTTCTCCGATGTCGCAACCCGAGCGAATGAATGGGCAGCGCCTCATAGTAACAATCTGGAATGAAAGGTTCAAGAACAAAATGTCCAATCGCGGCCTCCCATCTGCCCGACAGCATACGCCTGCCCCCTCTCGATTCAAGCCCAAATCAGGGTGGCCTGTGGCTTTTGCTTGACTTGGCAAGCCGGAGGGGCTAGACTTGTCAATTCTGTGCACCCTACGGGCTTGGTCAGCCGAGGGCATTTGCGTGATGACCCAAGTCCAACGATTGCTCGCTTTTCTAAAGCCGTACTCCTTCCGGTTCCTGGTCGCATTCATTTTGATGGCCTTGGTGGGGGCTTGTGAGGCGCTGACAGCGTTACTCATCAAGCCGGTCTTTGACCGTGTTCTTGCTCCGGGCACCGACGCGGGCAAAATTGCCTTGTTCCAATGGCCCTTCGGAGGGCAGGCGATATACCTGCAATCTTTTTTCCCGGCTTGGATCCACAATGCATGGACCATTGTGGCGATTTCAATCGTTTCGGTGACCCTGATCAAAGGGGTTGCTGAGTTTCTGGCAACCTACTTCATCAACTTCATCGGCCATTCCGTGGTAAGGGACCTTCGGAATCTCCTCTATTCGAGGATTATCCAGCAGTCGATGGCCTTTTTTACCAGGACTTCCACGGGGCGGCTGATGTCAGCGGTCACCAGTGATATTGAGAGAATTCAGTATGCGGTCTCGCAGACTGCGGCAGACTTCCTGAAGCAAAGTTTTACGCTGGCGGGGCTGCTCGGTGTTCTGTTTTATTACGACTGGCGGCTGGCATTAGGCTCGCTGATCCTGGTGCCCTTGGTGGTGTTTCCATCCCACAATATCGGGCGCTACATTCGCATTTCCAGCCGTTCCAGCCAGGACAAGATGGCAGAGTTGAACAACGTCCTTCAGGAGACGTTCTCAGGAATCCGCATTGTCAAGGCCTTTGGGATGGAATTGTTCGAGGTGGAGAAGTTCAAGGCGGCCACGCGGCGGCTACTGCGCGTCAGTCTGCGCTGGGTGCGGGCCCAGGCGGCGACCTCCCCGATCATGGAAGTCCTGGGCGCCATCACTGTCGCCGGTCTGCTGCTTTATGCCCGCACGGAGATCATGCACCACGCGCAGACCTCCGGAGGGTTCGTGGCTTTCCTGTACGCCCTGATTAAGTCTTACGAGCCTATTAAGCGGCTCACGGGGGTCCATAACTCCTACGCGCAGGCCCTGGGGGCCTCGGAGCAGGTCTTCCACTATCTCGACATTCATCCGGATATTCACGACGAGCCGGGGGCATCACGGTTGCCACTCTTCGAGCGTGAAATTGAGTTCGAAAACGTGGATTTCGATTACGAAGAGGCGTTGCCGTTGCTGCGCGGTATCAACCTGCGAATCCGCAAGGGCGAGGTGATGGCAATTGTTGGCTCGAGTGGCGCAGGAAAGACCACGCTCGCCAGTCTCATTCCCAGGTTTTTTGATGTGACGCGAGGCCGAATTTTGATTGACGGCCATGATGTTAGAGGCGTAAAGCTCAACTCACTCCGCGCTCAGATCGGAATCGTCACACAGGAAACGATTCTGTTCAACGATACCGTTTACAATAACATCTGTTACGGGAGCCAGCCTGTGGGCGAGGAGGCCGCGAGGGAGGCCGCGCGCGCCGCATTGGCTGAAGATTTCATCCTGGAGATGCCCGAGGGCTACCAGACGGTGATCGGAGAGCGTGGGCAGCGTCTTTCCGGGGGGCAGCGGCAACGAATTGCCATCGCGCGCGCGCTTCTCAAGAATCCACCTATACTCATCCTGGATGAAGCTACTTCAGAACTCGACACGGAATCGGAACTTCTGGTCCAAAGGGCGCTGGCGAACCTGATGACGGGCCGCACGGTGCTGGTGATTGCCCATCGCCTTTCCACCGTGCGTCGCGCGGAACGGATTATTGTCCTCGACCACGGCGCCATCAGTGAGATCGGGAGCCATGAAGACCTGATCAGCCGGGGGGGTATGTACCAGAAGCTGCACGATCTCCAATTCGTGGACGCGGAACCATAGGTGGGAGTTTGGGCTGAAGGATTACGGAAGGGGACTTGCCGGCCGGGATTGCGAATCAGAAGCAGCAGAGGACGGGCTCCCGGTCTTGGCAAGTGGAAGAGATGCCATGATTCGAAGCATGACGGGTTACAGTAAGGCTCACGCAGAGGAAGGCGGATACTCTCTCTCGGTCAGTATTCGTGGCACGAACCATCGGTTTCTGGATGTTCAGGTGCGCTTCCCTTCAGCGCTGGAATCCATGGATCCCATGCTGCGGCGTCTGATCAAGGATCACGTCAAGCGAGGACATGTGGAGGTGGCAGTCAGTTTCGAGCAACCAGGCAATGCCGGACTTCTACTTGACCGCAAGCTCGTGGCTGCCTACATTGCCGCCTATAGGACGCTGCGAGAAGAGTTTGGTTGTGCGTCCGAGCCGGATCTGGTGGCCCTGCTGCGTATCCCTGGGTTGGCGATGGTGGGCAACGGCGAGATTTCGCCGGAAGACCTCGAGCGGGTCCGCCAGCTCCTGGAACGTGTGACCACGGAGGCCCTGGAGAGTCTGAACGAGATGCGCGCCCGCGAAGGCGAAGATTTGGGGCGTGATCTCAAGGCCCGCTTGGCCCGACTTGAATCGTTAACTGAGAGTGTGGCAGGCCTCACCGAACTGCTGCCAAAGTTCTACCAGCATCGCCTTGAAGGCCGCCTCAAAGAGTTGATGGGCAGTACTGAACTGGATGGGGTGCGACTGGCGGAAGAGGTTGCCTACCTGGCTTCCCGTTCCGACACCACGGAAGAGTTGACACGGTTCCGAAGCCATGTTGCCCAAGTGAAGCAATTGCTCGCGGAGAGTCCGGAAGTGGGGAAAAAGCTGGATTTCCTGCTGCAAGAGATGAACCGGGAAGCGAACACACTTCTATCAAAGACCACGGATTTGCCCGAAGTTGGCCTGGAAGTCGCGCGCTTGGCGATTGAAATGAAGAGTGAAATCGAGAAGCTGCGCGAGCAGGCCCAGAATATTGAGTGATGGAGAAAAAAGTATCTAAACCGTCTTGCGGACGTGCCAGCATTGTGGTCATTTCAGCGCCGTCGGGGTCTGGGAAATCAACCCTGGTGAGACGGTTGATTGCTTCTCTGCCGGACTTGGCTTTTTCGGTTTCGCACACCACGCGGCCGCAGCGTGAGGGTGAGATAGACGGGCGCGAGTACTTTTTTGTGACGCGCAAGCGGTTCGAAAGAATGATTGCGGCCGGTGATTTCATTGAGTGGGCCGAGGTTTTCGGCCACCTGTATGGTACTTCGAAGGGGCAGATCGACAGGGCTCTGAAGGCGGGACGGGATATTTTGCTGGATATCGATGTCCAGGGGCATCAACAAGTCAGGAAGCGTTTGCCGGAAGCCCTCAGCGTCTTCGTAATGCCGCCGTCCTTCCGGGAACTGAAACGACGGCTGACGGAGCGGCACTCGGATTCGCCCCAGGTTGTTGAAAGACGGCTGGCGGCAGCCCGCCAGGAAATCTCCCATTGGCCCGATTATGATTACCTGGTCGTTAATGACCGCCTTTCGCTAGCCACACAGGCTCTGCGAGCGGTAGTCCGGGGAGGGCGATTTCGGCGGCAGAACCAGGCGGAGCGCGCGCAAGAAATCTGCAAGACATTTGGAGGATAGATCGGATGGAATTACCTCAGAAGATAGACAGCAAGTTTCGCTACATTCTTGTCGCCGCCAAGAGGGCTCGGCAGCTTCAGGCCGGCGCCCGGCCGCTCATTCAGAGCACTTCGAAGAGGCTGACGAGAGTAGCCCAGCAAGAAGTAATGGCGGGCTTGGTCCCTTTTGAGTTGTTCGCTCCAGCGACAGGCGAGAACGACAAGAACAAGAAACAAAAGGGTAGGTAGTAGGTGGTATGTGGTAGGTGGGGGAAAGGAGTAGCGCCCGGACCGCTCGGGACGGCTTTTGCCGAGCACCCTTGGAGGAAATGCAAACCTCCAGAACAGGTCTGCGCTACCAGGCTCGTCCCTGAATCCTGACTCCTGAATCCTGAATCCTGGTTAACCATGCGAGTTGCACTGGGGATTACCGGCGGCATCGCCGCTTACAAGGCAGCGGAGCTACTACGCCTGCTGCAAGAGCGCGGGCTGGAAGTCCAGGTGGTGATGACTCGAAATGCGCGTGAGTTCGTCGCACCCCTTACCTTTGCAGCTCTCTCTGGCCGAAAAGTCATCACGGAAATGTTTGAGGATTCGCAGGGTGGGGCGAACGTGGAAAGCGCCATCGAACATATGGCTGTGGCGCAGTCGATTGACGCCCTGGTGATTGTTCCCGCCACGGCGAACGTGCTGGCGAAGATTGCCCATGGAATTGCCGACGACTTCCTGACCACCCTCTGTCTGGCCACCAAGGCTCCCCTCATCGTGGCGCCGGCCATGAATGTGAATATGTGGGAACATCCCGCCACGCAGAAGAATCTGGAGATTTTGCGGGAGCGCGGAGTGAAGCTCTTGCAGCCTGACGAGGGCTACCTGGCCTGCGGAATGACCGGCGCGGGCCGCCTCACGTCTGTCCAGAGTATCGCCCAGGCGGTCCTTGCGGCCCTCGGGGTTAGTGACGATTTGAGCGGTGAGTGCGTGCTGGTGACGGCCGGGCCGACGGAAGAGCCTTTGGATGGCGTGCGCTACCTCAGCAACAGGTCTTCCGGGAAGATGGGTTATGCGCTCGCTGAGGCTAGCCGCCGCCGCGGGGCTCACGTGGTCCTGGTGAGCGGGCCGACGCACCTCGATCCTCCAGGGGGAGCAAAGGTGGAGCGTGTTCGCACCACCGAGCAGATGGCGCAGGCTGTCCTGCATCATTTCGAGCAGGCGACAGTGACCTTGATGGCCGCGGCGGTGGCGGACTTCCGGTTTGCGGAAGTTTATCCCGGGAAGATCAAGAAGCAAGACGGCATCCCGGCCCTAAGGTTTGAGCCGACGCCTGATATCCTTGCCATGATCGCGCCGCGACGGCGGCCTGGACAAGTAGTGGTTGGGTTCGCAGCGGAGACTGAGAACTTGCTGGCTAATGCAACCGCCAAACTGCATGAGAAGCACCTCGACTTCATCGTGGCAAATGACGTATTGCAGGAAGACGCGGGTTTTGACGTGGACACGAATATCGTGACCCTGGTCTTCCCCGACGGCCGCAGTAAAGCTTTCGAGAAGATGAGCAAATTGGATGTGGCTCATCGCATCCTCGACGAGGTCGTCGCAATCAGACAGGATTCAGGATTCAGGAGCCAGTAGTCAGAAGTCAAGAGTCAGAAGACAGAAGGCAGCAGCGAGTAGGCAGTCGGCAGTGTTTACCCCCACCTGCCACCTACGACCTACCGCATGCTGACTACCGACAACTGACGACTGACAACTGACGACTGACAACTGACCACTTCTTATGGACGAGCGCTTACGGCAGGAGCTTGCCAATTGGCTGGAGTTCTACCGCGAATTAGGCATTGAGGAATTCTATCGGCGTGCGCCCGGGGCCGGCGGACTCTCACCCGCTACGGGTGAGCGCAGAATTGCAGATTCAGCACCGAGCGGCGGAGCACCCCCGGCGACCGCGACGAAGCCGGCTTTAACTGAAACCAAGCCTGTCGTCGGTCCCACCGCGCCTCTTCCCTCACCTCCTGTCGGAGCTTCCGAAACCGCAGTCGTTGCGGCGCCAATCAGGCCGCCCGCACCCTCCTTGAGTCTTTTCGAAACGCCGCCGCCAAAGCCGAGTGGGCCCGAAACCTTGGAGCAAATCCGCGCGGACTTGGGGGATTGCCACCGCTGCAAGCTCGCCGGCGGCCGCAAGACCATAGTTTTCGGGGAAGGGAATCCTCACGCGGAATTGGTGTTTGTTGGAGAAGGTCCGGGAGCCGACGAAGACGAGCAGGGGCGGCCGTTCGTAGGGCGCGCCGGCCAACTTCTGAACCGCATGATCCACATGATCGACATGAAACGCGAAGAGGTCTACATCTGCAATGTCGTCAAGTGCCGTCCCCCCGGAAATCGCACCCCGGAGAAGGACGAGATCGAAACGTGCTCACCGTTCCTGTTCCGGCAACTTGAAGCCATGAAGCCCCGTTTGATTTGTTGCCTCGGGGCGCCCGCGGTGCGGACTGTTTTGGGGATTAAGGAAGGCATCACTAAAATACACGGCCAGTTCTACGATTTCGCCACTTCGAAAGCACTCGCCACCGTTCACCCTGCCTACGTTCTTCGCAATGCCCGGGAAGAGAAGATTCTCCGCGAAGACTTCGAAAAGATCCGGGAGTTCCTGAAGGGGAAATGATCAGCTAGGACACTACAGATTCTCGAAGCGCTGGACAGCATTTTGGGAAATGTTCTAGACTTTTCTCTTGCGGGTGAAAGATACGTTGCCAGGGGGTGAGGCATGGCCTATTGTCCCGAATGCCGTACCGCAATTGACATCGAAGATGATGTGGAAGAAGGGCAGACGATGGACTGCCCCGAGTGCGGAGCTCAACTGCAGGTTGTGAACACAAATCCCGTGGAGCTGGAATTGGTCGCGGGCGAGGAAGAAGAAGAGGAGGGCTGGTAATTTGAGCACTCGTCTCCCTTCGATTCTTGCCCTCCCGTTGTTGGGAGCTCGGTCGAGCCGCTTCTCGACGCGGAGGATCAGTTGGGGCGTTCGCGTCCTGTGCGGCGTGCTTGCTGTTGCCTGGCTGCTCCACGCTCCGGGTTTGGCGGCGAAGAAGCAGAAGGCCCCCACCACTAAGACGGTGAGTGGCGCGGTGACGGACAAGGCCGAGAACGGAATTAACGGCGCCACCGTGACGCTCAAGGACCTCCAGACGGGAAAAAGCGTAGCCATATACACGGAGGCCAATGGGCAATACCAGTTCTCCGATCTCGATCCGCATCACGATTACGAGATCCAGGCCAGCTTCAAAGGTGTATCTTCGGAAACCAGGCAGGTCAGCTCTATCGACACTCGCATGAAGCTGGTTATCAATCTGACCATCCCCCCGCCAGGCTCTTAGGCTCCCCTCAAATCGCATTCCTCGTAGTCGTCGAGCGCGGTGAAGAGGTCACCGGCACAATTACGGGTAGCGCGCGGGGAACAATCTCAATCGTGGCGGGGAGTTCCTGCATGAATTCTCCGTCCCCGAAAAGCTCCAGACGAGAGGTGGTGCTCAAGGAGACCTTGTGAGCTTGAAAGTAGATGATGCGAGGATGTCTCAGGTGTTCCCCGCGGTAAGCGCGTGGAACCCAGCGCAAGAGTTCCAATTTCCCCATGTAAGGGACGATGCAAACATCCAATAAGCCATCATCGAGTTTTGCTCGCGGCGTAAGATGCATTCCCCCTCCGTAGGAAACGTTGTTTCCCACCACGGCAAAGACCACGTCTCCCGAGAACTCCTGAACGTCTGAGACGATCTTGAGCGGCTCTGGACGATACCACTTGAGGCAGCGGAGAATTGACCAGGCATAGGCCCACGGGCCGCGCAGGCGGCGGACGCGCTCGTTGGCATACCGGGTTACAACCGAATCAAAACCCGCTCCGGCAATACAGCCGTAAACCGTGTTTCCCGCCCGTCCCAGGTCGATCCGGCGAGCGTTCCCGGCGAGCAGCGCCTTCGCAGCCGCGCGCGCTTGGGTGGGGATTCCCAAACCCTTCGCGAAATCGTTCCCGCTCCCAGCGGGAATAATCCCCAACGGAATTTCACTCCCCACGATCCCGTTCAGAACGTAGTGGTGAGTGCCGTCACCACCGAGCGAAACGATGGCGTCAGGTTTTTCAGCCGCGGCCTGGCGCGCTAGCGCCAGCAGGTGCTGCGCATCGCGGCTCTCCTGCACGTCAATCACGACGCCCTCGCGCTGCATGACGGCGAGCGCCTCGCGCAACACCAGCCCTGTCTTGCCTCGGCCGGCCTTAGGATTGAGAAGAATGATAATACGCACGAGTCGGAGCGGAAAGCATGCAAGAGAGTGAAGGCAATGTCAAGCGCCCCAGGTGAAAGCGGAAAGATCAGCGGCTGAAAACGGTCCGTTTGTGCCTCTAACCTCCGAACACCACCTTCACGGGCGGTCGTGTGCCGATGCGGAAGATCACCACGGGGTATTGACGAGGATCGAAATCCCACGTTGGGTCGGTGAGTCGTTTCCAGTCGGGTTTCTTCAGGTCACCGCCCGCCATGTAGACAGCGCCTTCCTTGATCTTTCGCTGGGCTTCGGAGTTTGAAGGGAACAGTTTCAGATCCACCAGCAAACGAAATAGTTTTCGCTTGCTTCCAAGCGGAAATGCGAACTGCTCGACGACGGACGGCAGGCCCTTGTCTCTGAATTGGGCTTCGAAGTCTCGCTGAGCTTGGGCTGCCGCTTCGGCGTCGTGGAAATCCGTGATGATGCGGCGGGCCAGAGATTTCTTGACCTCTAGCGGATGGAGGTTGCCCGAAGCAACTGCCTTGTTAAGCTCGTTGATCTGCGACGGCGCCATATCCGTCAGGAGCAGGTAATACCGCCACATCAAGTCATCGGAAATTGACATCAGCTTGCCGAACATTTCGGCGGGCGCCTCGTTGATGCCAACGTAATTGCCCAGTGACTTCGACATTTTCTGGACGCCGTCGAGTCCCTCCAGTATCGGCATGGTCATGATGACTTGCGGTTCCTGTCCGTACTCCTGCTGGATCGTGCGCCCCACCAGCAGATTGAATTTCTGGTCCGTCCCGCCCAGTTCCACATCCGCTTCGAGCGCCACGGAGTCGTAGGCTTGAGCCAGGGGATAGAGAAGCTCGTGGATGGCGATGGGGCGCTGCTCCTTGAGGCGTTTTGAGAAGTCATCACGCTCCAGCATTCGCGCCACAGTGTACTTGGAACAAAGCGTGACCCAGTCCCGCCCCGTGAGCCTGCCGAGCCAGCGGCTGTTGAAATCCACCACGGTCTTTTCCGCATGGAGAATCTTGAAGACCTGTTTCTTGTAAGTCTCGGCGTTGGCAGCCACCTGCTCGGGCGTTATCGGCTTGCGCGTCACGTTCTGCCCGGACGGGTCGCCAATCAGGCCAGTGAAGTCGCCGATGAGAAAGATGACCCTGTGGCCGAGATCCTGGAAGTGTTTCATCTTGCGGATCACGACCGTGTGGCCGAGATGAATGTCCGGAGCCGTGGGGTCAAAACCCACTTTGACGCACAGCGGCTTGCCAGTCTGGACGGAGCGCTCGAGCTTGGCTCTAAGTTCTTCCACGCGGATAGTCTCCTCCGCGCCCTTGGTGAGGTAAGCAAGTTGTTCGTCTATGTTCACAGCGCCAGTAGAATCCCTTTTTTAGAGTGAAAGTCCAAAAAGAATAATACCCGGTGGAGGGCGATTTGGGGAGAAAACTTCTTTGGAGTGCGGCAGCTTGCTGCCGCTTTCCTTCGTCGGAAGCTTGCTTCCGAAAGCGTCTTGAGCAAGCACGAGACGAAGGCGGGACCTTACAAGCTGCGGAGAAACGCCTTCAACCTGTCATTCCGATCCCGCAGTCGCGGGAGAGGAATCTCGCTCTGCTTCTTTTTTCCACCTTTCTCCCAGTCCGTCTTGAGCTCGACCCGCTTCACGGCAGAGCGAGATTCCTCGCTGCGCTCGGAATGACAGCGGGACGGGCTAAAGCGAGGAGGCCGGACAACACTCCGCCACAGAGAACTCCAGCTTATTTTCCGACCGGTCGATGCGGACCAGGCACACGCGGATTCGCTCCCCGAGGCGAAAGGCGCGTTTCGAGTGCTGGCCGATGATGGCGCGCAGGCGTTCGCGATAGACGTAAGAATCGTCGCCGAGGTTGGAGAGCGGGACGAAGCCCTCCACGAAGAGGTCCGTCAGTTCCACGAAAAACCCTTGCTTGATCAAGCCGATGATGAGCGCCTCAAACTCATCGCCGACGTGCTGAGCCATGAAGGAGACTTTCTTCCATTCCATCAGCTCGCGCTCGGCTTCGGCGGCGCGGCGTTCCGATTCGGAGGTTTCAAGCCCCAGGGCGTGCAATTCCTGCGGATGGACGAACGCCGCACCAGGGAAAGGCAGACTTTGCCCGCCCGCCTTGGGCCTTTGCGGATTGGGGCTCGCGGGAGGGCGGAGTCCTTCCCTACTCAGCACGATGCGGACGCCGCCTCCCTCCTGCGCGAGCGCGGCCTTCAAAATCCGGTGCACGATCAAATCCGGATAGCGGCGGATGGGCGAAGTGAAATGAGTGTAGGTTGGAGCGGCCAGGGCGAAGTGGCCGACGTTTTCCTCCGAGTAGCGGGCCTGCTTGAGCGAGCGCAGCATCAGGTAGGAAAGAATCCGTTCCTCGGGCTTGCCCTCGAGGCGCTTGGTAAGCCGCTGGTAATTGTAAGAGCTGATCTTGAGCTCGCCCTCGAAAGCTTCGTGAAAGCGCGGGTAGCGGTCGCGCTCGTCGCGAAGCCGCAATCGAGTACGCCGCGCGGCGGGCAACTCGATGCCCAGCGAGTAGCCGAACGTGGCGGCAATTTCCTCGAACTCAATCACTTTTTTCGCCTCGGGCTTCTCGTGGATGCGGTAAAGCGAGGGAATGCCTTTGCCCTCGAGGTATGACGCCACGGCCTCGTTCGCCGCCAGCATGAACTCCTCGATGATGCGGTGGGCGAAGTTGCGCTCCGAGCGCGTGATGCCGGTCATGCGGCCGTGCTCGTCAAACTCGATTTCGGGTTCGGGGAGGTCGAAGTCAATCGAGCCACGGTCCTCGCGGCGGCGAGCGAGGAGGCGCGCCAGTTCCTCCATCAGCTTGAAGTTCGGGATCAGGGCAGCGTAGCGCTGGCAGGCGGCGGGCTCGCCGGCGAGGATGTCGCGCACGGCGGTGTAGGTCATCCGCTCGGCGCTGCGGATGATTCCGGGCAGGAGCTCGTATTCCACCAAGCGTCCCTCGGGATCGATTTCCAGCAGCGCGGACATCACCAGCCGGTCCAGGTGGGGGTTCAGACTGCAGATGCCGCTCGAAAGCTCCAGAGGCAGCATGGGCACGGCGCGGTCGGGGAAATAGACGCTGGTGCCCCGCAGGCGCGCTTCACGGTCGAGCGCCGAGCCGGGCCGGACGTAGTGGGCCACGTCGGCGATGTGAACGTGAAGCAGGTAATTGCCCCAGGCCAGTCGCTCCACGTACACGGCGTCGTCAAAATCCTTGGCCGTCTCGCCGTCAATGGTGACGATGGGCAGGCCGCGAAAGTCGCGGCGGTCCCGCAGGGCGGGGTCGCGCTCGGGGATGTCCTGTGGCGCGGCGCTCGCCTCCGCCAGCACGTCGGCTGGAAAACGATGCGGCAGGTGGAACTTGCGAATCATGATTTCCACGTCCACGCCGAACTCCTCACGGCGGCCCAGGACCTCGACCACGCGCCCGCGCGGCAGGGCGGCGGGACGAGGGTAGGTGGTGATTTCAACGTCCACAATCAGCTCGTCGAGGTCGCGGGCACTCTGCCGGTCCCGCAGGCGCGGGACCGGCGCTACGGCGGAGCGTCCCTCGGATTCCCCGCCGAATTGGCGGTGGCGGCTGAGCATCGGCCTGATGTTCCCTTGGGTTGGGCTGACTTGTCCCGAAGGCGCCGGGAAGCCCGCCTCTGCGCCAGGGAATTCCTGGCCATGCGGAATGACAATCTCGAAGGGAATTCGCTGGTCGAACGGCATCACGTAGTTGTATTGCGGCCCGCAGTGGAATTGGCCCACCACGGTCTTCTGCGCGCGCTCGGTGACTAGAATGACGCGGCCTTCCATCCGGCCTTCGCCCTTAAAGCCCTTGGTGGACCGCTGCACGTGCACTTCCACGCGGTCGCCGTGCAGGGCTGAACCCATGCCATCCGGCGGAATGAAGATGTCGAGGTCGGTGCCCGCCAGCGGGACGTCCGGCACGACGAAGCCGTAGCCGGCGCGGTGTCCGATCAAGCGGCCACTCACCAGGTTGGTGGCACAGGCTCTCAGCCTGTGCAGACCACCGGCGTCGCGACTCACGAGATTGGGCGATTTCGAGGAGGGTGCAGGGGCAATGCCGCGTCCGGGAGCTTCTGACGCAGCGTGGCGCCCTTTGTGGACCAAGGCATAGTGATTTTTCTTCAGGTAGACCAGTCTCCTGCCACGGGCGAGGTCTTTCAGAACGCTTTTCAACTCGCGCGCCTGGCTCGAGCGCAACCCCAACTCAAGCACCAGTTCGCGCAGACGGAAAGTTCGCTGTGGGTCATGCTCGAAGAGTTTGAGGATTTCCTGTGGCGAGGGAAATTCGCGCATCGAGTCTCCTCACCTAGTTTACCACCCCATGCGCCACCCGTGGCCTTGGACGAGCTGGAAACTTGCTGGTGCGCAGAGCTGCGCTCTGCGCCAGCCGGCGTGATTACAGAATGTTCCATTCATCCGAAGTGACTTCCCGTCGCCTCATGGCTTCGACTTCGCGGATCATCATGCGCAGTTGCGGGACGGAGTATTCAGAGTTGGAAGGGATCGCCAGGCGCTTTTGCGATAAGACCATAAACTGGTGGCGGGTTCCTGTGAAGGGACCGTCGAAGCCGAGGCGGCGGAGTTTGCGGATAAAATCGCTGCGCTTACACGGCGTCCACCGGCTCACGCGCAGGCTCCTTGTTGAGGTCAATTCCCTCAATGACGGGCAGCGGGTGCTTCAGTTGAAGACCCACGAGAATCCAATCCTCGAGCGTGGACCGCAGCTCGTTCTCACACTCCCGGAGGGAGGTTCCGAAAGCGACGACTCCCGTACAGGAAGGAATGCGGCCTGCATAGCTTCCATCCTCCAGCTTTTCGAAAGCAGCCCGCGCAAGTGCCTCGGCGACATAATCGCTCAAAACATACCGTGGGGTCACACCACACCTCCGTATCTTGCCTAATTATACCTACATGCAGGAGCGCACGAAAGCCCGAAGAAAACTAAGGCAGAGTCGCCGGCTGGCGCAGAGCGCAGCTCTGCGTTTTTGCCGCTTTTGCTCTTGACACCAGGTGGGAAAAATGGTAGCCTATCTTGGTTGACCTATGGCTAGCGCCGGCAGAGAGCGCAGGAAGGAGATTCGAATGCGGACCGCAGAGGGCGGAAAACGGTTAGAAAATGCAAAAAAGATACTAAATAGAGGGAACGAACCTAAGGATTTCTTGAAAACGCAGCACTTAGCGTTTTTTTGAGCGGGAAACGAACCCAATTTTGAGTGCAAAAGAAGCCGATCAAAGCGAAAAATGGGCTGTAGATGGCAGGTTTCACGCACAGGCGGCGGGGGCTCGAGCAAGGCTGAAGAATGAAGTGTGCAGGCTGGATTATGGATTGGCTACCGGGGGCGGGCGCATACGTCCCGACGGTTTTTGTCGGCATGCATGCGACGACCCGGTATAATGTTCGCGTGTCCAAGCTGAGGGATTATTCCAGCCTCAATCATCCTTGGCCATGGACAAAATGGTGTGATGGTACTGACCGAACGGGATTCCTCGCTCCGCTCGGAATGACAGCGTTCACAAAAGCCTTTCAGCATCCAGTTAGAGAAGCTTCGGCAGAGATAGAAAGATGATCGGAGTAAATGCTCAACCCGGAGTTTGGCGCGAGGCCGCCAACGCCTCTTCGGCGGAACCTTCTGGCCTCCTCTTTGACATCATGCGCTATTCCCTGCATGACGGCCCTGGCATTCGAACCACGGTGTTTTTCAAAGGGTGTCCACTGTCTTGCTGGTGGTGCCACAATCCTGAGGGCCAGAGCCCCAAGCCAAACCTGATGTTCTTCGAGAACCGCTGCATGGGTTGCGGAGACTGCATCCAGGTTTGTCCCCATGGGGCGATATTGCGCCAGAATGGTGTAATCCACACCACAGCAGCATGTCATGTTTGCGGAACCTGCGCCGATACGTGTCCGAGTGGCGCCCGAAAGCTGGCCGGGCGCTGGATGACGGTTTCGGAAGCGATCCGTGACATAGAAAGAGACCTGATCTTCTGGGATGAATCAGGCGGCGGCGTTACTTTCTCCGGCGGCGAGCCCCTGGCGCAGCCGCGCTTCCTCGATTCACTCCTCGATGCGTGCCGCGAAAAACGTATCAACACGGTTGTCGAAACGTGCGGTTTGGCAAAGAAGGAGTTGGTGCTCGACCTCAGTGAGAAGGTGGACCTGTTCTTATTCGACTTGAAGATTATCGATCCGTTGAAACACAAAAAGTACACCGGTGTGCCCAATGACTCCATTCTGGCGAACCTAGAGGCCCTTGCGCAACGAAAGAAGCCGGTGGTTGTGCGTTTCCCTGTCATTCCCGAAATAAATGATGATAGCGAGAACATCCGGCAGATGGTCGCGTTGCTCTCGCGGCTTCACCTCTGGCATATCCATCTATTGCCGTACCATCAAACTGGAACCGAGAAATACAAGCGACTGGGTCTGGGTTTTCGTCTGGAAGATGTGAAAGCCCCTCCTCCAAGCCTGGTGGAAGAAATAGCACGAGAGTTTGAGGGAGCGGGCTTCAATGTGAAAATAGGTGGCTGACGATGAACGAACGAGTAGCAAGATTGCGGCAGAGAAGCCTCGAGGCCGAGCCCGCACTGTCCTTAGAGAGGGCAGCACTCATCACAGAGTACTATCGAGATTGCCGTACCGCTTCAGTCCCCATCCTACGGGCCCAGGCCCTGCGGCATTTGATGGAGAAGAAAAACATTTATATTGGCAGCGGCGAGCTCATTGTGGGCGAGCGTGGCCCCTCGCCCAAGGCTGCGCCTACCTATCCCGAACTCTGCTGCCACAGCATGGAAGACCTCGAGATCCTCAATTCGCGCCCGAAGATCTCCTACCATGTCGATGCAGAAGCGAAGACCATTCAACGCGAACAGATCATCCCTTACTGGCAAGGCCGCTCGATACGCGACCTCATTTTTCGGGAGATGTCTCAGGAATGGCTAGACGCCTACGAGGCCGGCATCTTTACGGAGTTCATGGAGCAGCGTGCCCCAGGCCACACCGCGTTGGGAGATGTCATCTACGGCAAGGGCCTGCTCGACCTGAAATCCGAAGTCAAAACGAGTCTCAGCCGCCTGGACTTCCTGAATGATCCCGAGGCTTTCCTCAAGCAAGAGGAGCTAAGGGCGATGGGGACAGCCGCCGGCGCCGTCATCCGTTTCGCTGAACGACATGCCGAAAAAGCCTGGGAGATGGCAGCCAATGAATCGAATCCTCATCGCCAAGCCGAGCTTAGAAAGATAGCGGACGTCTGCCGGCATGTTCCAGCACATGCACCGCGAGATTTCTGGGAGGCCTTGCAGGCCTACTGGTTCACGCACCTGGGTGTAATCAGCGAACTGAATACCTGGGATTCCTTCTGCCCCGGGAGGTTGGACCAGCATCTTTACCCCTTTTACGAGCAGGGCCTCGCCGACGGAACGCTCACGCGTGACAGGGCCAAAGAACTGCTCGAATGCCTTTGGGTGAAATTCAATAATCAGCCCGCGCCGCCCAAGGTCGGCGTGACGGCTGCGGAGAGCGGCACTTACACCGACTTTGCCAACATCAACAACGGAGGGCTCAAAGCGGATGGCTCGGATGGCGTCAACGAGCTCACTTACCTGATCCTCGAGGTGGTCGACGAAATGCGGCTGCTTCAACCGTCATCGAACTTGCAGTTGAGCAAGAAGAGCCCGGAGCGCTTCCTTAAGCGCGGCATCGAGATTATCCGTAAAGGTTGGGGACAACCCTCGATCTTCAACGCCGACCTGGTGGTGGAGGAACTGCTGCGGCAAGGGAAGTCGATTGAAGACGCCCGCAGCGGTGGAACCTCCGGCTGCGTGGAGACGGGGGCATTTGGCAAGGAAGCCTATATCCTTACCGGTTACTTCAACCTGACCAAGGTGCTTGAAATCACGCTGAACAACGGACTCGATCCCCGTACCGGCAAGCGCATTGGGCTGGAGACTGGCAATCCGAGGAACTTTAGTTCCTTCGATGAGTTGTTTGCCGCGTACCGGAAGCAGTTGCACCGCTTCATTGAAATCAAGGTGAGGGGAAACAACATCATCGAGCGGATTTACGCCCAGTATATGCCCGCTCCTTTCCTCTCTCTGCTCATCGAAGACTGTATTGCAAAAGGCAAGGATTACAACGATGGTGGTCCTCGCTACAACACCACTTACATCATGGCCGTGGGCCCAGGCAGTTGCACGGATAGCTTGGCTGCAATTCGCTATCGCGTCTTTGATCGTAAGGACGTAACGATGGCGGAACTGCTTGAGGCGTTGGAAGCCAATTTCAAGGGGCATGAAAGAACCATGCAAATGCTCTTGAACAAGACCCCCAAGTACGGCAACGATGACGAGTATGCGGACGCCCTTCTAACGGACTTGTTCGAGGCCTTTTACGCTGAGGTAAACGGCCGGAAGAACACCAAGGGCGGCAACTACCGGGTGAATTACCTTTCAACCACCTGCCACGTCTATTTTGGGTCTGTAACCGGGGCCACACCCGATGGGCGGAAGGCCTATGAGCCGCTGTCGGACGGCATCTCGCCGGTGCAGGGCGCGGACCGGCGCGGCCCCACTGCTGTACTCAAATCCGCGGCGAGGATGGATCACGCCCGCACCGGCGGAACCCTGTTGAACCAGAAGTTCACGCCGCAACTACTCGAAGGCGAAGAGGGAATCGACAGGCTGGCACACTTGGTGCGTTCTTACTTCAGGCTGGACGGCCACCATATTCAGTTCAACGTGGTAACCGCGGATACTCTTCGGGCCGCTCAAGAAAACCCGGAGAAGTATCGCGACCTGATTGTCCGGGTTGCCGGCTACAGCGACTATTTCTGTGACCTAACGACGGCTTTGCAGAACGAGATAATTGCTCGGACTGAACATCAGGGCTTCTAACATTTTCTCAAGTCACCGTTCGGATAGCCAAGACGGAAACACTGGCATCCGAAGGGAGTGCGGGCACGTCAATTCTCAACCGATCGCCCGACTGTTGAAACGCACATGCGTGGTCCCCTGCAAGAAGAGAAACCGACGTGACCTTAGCGGGGAATCCGCTCATTTCCAATCGCCCGGTAGGCTGGTCGAAGAGGTGCAGGTAAGTAGTCCCGTCCTTGGCCGTGGTTCGGCCGAACGGCAGGCTTTGCAGGGGGCCGTAAGTCGTTTTGTGGATCGAATCCCCGTTCGCCTGCATCCACTCGCCGATGCGCCGCAGACGTTCTTCGGCCTCTGGCGGGAAAGTGCCTTGCGGCGTGGGGCCCACGTCGAGCAGGAAATTGCCACCCCGGCTTGCCACTTCCACCAGCGTCCGAATCAACTTTTCCGGTGACTTAAAGTTCTTGTCGGAGGGGTTGAAGGCCCAGGTGTCGTTCATCGTCATGCAGGTTTCCCACAGTTGGAACTCCTGGGGGGAAGGATGCGGGGACGTGGGATATCTCCCCTTATCGAGTGACAGAGTTAGTTGGGTGTGCCATCTCTGCGGCAAGACCTTTGACAGCGCGATAAACACGTTCAGCATACCCGACGTGATATGCGATGGCGGTTCCTTAGGTTTTATGGGAATGCCGTCCGGGAAAAACTGTTCGGGTGTGATGTAGTCGCCACCGGCACCCAGCCGGTCATTGATCAACGTGTTGGGACTGAGTTCGTGGATGAGCTTATGAAAGCGTGGGGGATTGTACTTGGTGACTCCAGCGAGGCCGTCAAACCAGATGATGGCCACAGGTCCATAATGCGTCAGCAGGGTCCGCAGATGTGATTCCATGTAGTCCAGGTAGGAAGCCCACTGCGGCCGTGAGGGTTCTCCATGCCAGTTCTCCGAAGCGGGCTTGCTTGTATCACGAAAGCCCGGGTGATGCATGTCGGGCGGGGAGTAATAAAGCCCCAGCGGCATCTTCTGCTCCGCACAGGCCGCCGCCAGGAGAGCGAGGACGTCCTTGCCGTACGGCGTGTTGGTAATCTTGTAGTCGGTCCCGGGCGCATCAAACATGCAAAAGCCGTCGTGATGCTTGGTTGTGAAGACGATGTAGCGCATGCCGGCTTGCTGGGCGCGTTGCACCCAGGCGCGGGGATCGTACTGATTGGGATTGAACCGTTTCGGCAGCTCAACGTACTCCTTCTCACTGATCGGCCGGGAGGGAGGGAGCCCTTCCGGCTCCATGATCGGCCACGAGGCTTCAACGCCCGCAACGGAATAGGCTCCCCAGTGAATGAACAGCCCGAACTTGGCCTCTCGATACCATCGAGTCCTGCTTTCATCTTGCACACTTTTGGCCGCTTCCGTCAGGCGCTTCTTTGAGCACCCGCCACTGAGGATGGAAGCGATCATTGCGCCGCTCCCTGCCGCCAACGCTGCGGCGGGAAATGTCTTCAGGAACTCTCGTCTGTTCTTCGACCTCATTGCTGCACCTTTTGCGTCCTTGAGTTTAGATGGTTTGCATCCGCGGGCGAAACCGAAGTCGGGCCGACGGCCCCCATTTTCGAGTCACCCCTGCGACGAGTGTACACCTCGCAGCCCTGTTGTGGGGCGGGAATTGCCGATTTTCGATTGCCCCGCCGTGGCGGGCTGATGGACAGCGGAGGAAGTTGCCACACCACTTTTTCAATCGGCAATCCGCCCGCCACGGCGGGGCAATCGAAATTGGGCACACTTAGCAGGTGAGCAACGGCGTACTTTGGACAAGCATTTTGAAGAGAGATGGTGGGCCCAGCAGGACTCGAACCTGCGACCAACGGATTATGAGTCCGCGGCTCTAACCAACTGAGCTATGGGCCCGCCCTTTAAGTATAGGAGAAAACGAAATTCATTGCACGCTTGCGGCAGCGGACTTTTGTGCGTCAAGGGTGGCCTCGCAGAGGGCAACGGCCCGGCCAAATCGCGATCAGTAGCGCCAAGAGGTTAGGTCGGCGCCCGCAGGCGCGGTTTTTTGCATGCGCTCGAGGATCTTGGGAAGATACATGGTGTGGTAGTGAAGGCGGGAGAGACAGTTTGGCAAATTCGGGTCGCCGTTCCAGCAATGTTCCGCGCGATCACCGTACTTGACTTCACCCTCGTAGGGCGGATTCGTAGCTGACTTGAGAAAATCTTCCAGATAGTACACGGCGTTATTCAGAAAGTAAGTGTCCGCACTGCCCACATAAACGTGGAGTTTGCCCTGGAGTTTGGGGCCCAAGGTGGCCCAGTCGCGTTGCAGAATGGCGCTGAGATCGTAGTGCTCCTTCCAGTATGCGGCCACCGCGGGATCGATGTCGCCGGTTTGCTTGTTGAAAATCGGTTTGGGATAGCCGTCTTGGCCGACCGGTCCGAAGACGGCCTGCCATATATCAAATTGCTCTCCCGAGCGAGCGTGCGAGCCCAGGGCAAGCTCGTACTGGTTCATGCTCGCCACGGTGGCAAAGGTGCGTCCAAGGTAATCCCGCATCCCGGGCTGCGCGACCTGGGTGTGCGCTCCCTGCATATAGAAAGCATTCTTGTCGTTGTACAGATTGATGGTGGTGTAGGCGCGAAAGTCCACCGGATCGGGACAGGCGATGAACGCGCCGTTATAGTGGTCCGGATAAAACATCTGGACGGCCATAGCTTCCCAGCCGCCGGTGGAACCGCCATAGACGAACCGCGCCCAGCCCTCGCCGATGCCCCGGAACTGTTTCTCAATCGCCGGGATCAGTTCCGTCTCGATGGCGTCGCCATAGGGGCCGAGGTTCTCGGAATTCACCGCGTAGGAATCGTCATAGTAAGGATTGGCATGGTTGATTTCCGCAATCAGGATGCGTGGGAACCCAGGCGAAATCCATTGCTGATAGAGCTTGTAGGCTTCTTCCTGCTGGATGCGGTTGTAACCGGAAATGTGGAATCGCTCGTTGTAATCGGGTTTTAGGTTGGGATCGGGTGGCTCGGTTCGAAAGCCCTCAAAATCCGCGTTGAAGTGGTCCTCGGCGATGATCAAAGGATAAGAAACATGGGGGTGGGTATCAAAGCCTTCGGGCACGAGCACATTGGCGCTGAGGTACATCGGGCGTCCCCAGAACTTGGTGAGGAGCTGGCTTTGAATCTTGAGGTGTCGGATGTAGTTGGTGTCCTTGGGGGGCGGAATGGGTGGAATTTCCTGCTCCAGAACGATCGAGATGATCCCGGAAGAGGCCGCCAGCAAAATCTTGCGTGGCGAGGAATAGAGATTGCCGGGTGCGAGGTTCCAGTGTTGACCTTCGCCCCGGTCCATAGGAAGCTTGACCGTGTGGCCATCGGCGCGATGGAAGGTCTCGTAGCGGTGCAGGACGGCCTGAACGTAGTATTCCCCGGCCGGAACGTCCCGCAAATTGCGAACTGGATAACCAAAGGCGGATTGGTCAACGATGACCGCTTGGCCGGGGCGCATCGCTTCGACATCCATCCCGAACACCATCTGGGTACGGGGAGATTCGCCGATTTGCATGCGGGGTTCGGCGGAAGAATCGTTGGAGAGAAGTAGAAGCAGGCGGCCGTCGATGGGCTGGTCGCCGTGAGCTTTCGTGAAAGAGATGGAAAAGCGTGCCTCGGTTTGGGAGGCGGCCACGCTCGGCAGAGCAAATACGAAACAAGTAAGACAAATGAGTGTGCGGTAAATTAGTGGGCGCAAATGTGCGGGCATGAAGCCTCCTTGGGGCCGTGTCGAATCCAGCGGATTGTATACCAAATCACCCCAGCTAATGCCCGGTTTTTTCTCACAGAGCTTTAGGGAAGCCTTCCTGACCTCGATCAGTTTCCGCGCTTTATGCGGTCAGTTGGACCCTACTTGCCAGGAGATTCTGATACCCGAGCTCGAGCGGGGAATAATTCTCTTCGAACCAGTTGCTCTCCTCGCAAAACATGAACGACGTAGACGACCTTTTTCTCTACCCGATAGAAAATACGGCAAGGAGGCACAACTAACTGGCGATAAGGTAAACCACGCAGTTCAGTTGGAAGGGAACCCATCTGGGGAAATTTCTGAAGCATTTCAACGGCCTTCAATACCTGTTTGACCAGTTGACGAGCAGCCGCAGGTTTCTCCAAAGTGATATAATCTGCAATCGCATCCAAATCCTGAATCGCCGGATCAGCCCAGACTACTTTAGCCATCGCTTTAATCGTTGTTTCGCCTGGAGGTGGGTGGAGGTCCGCCCCTCCTGGACTGCTCTTTCGCCGCGCGCTATACCTTCCAAAAGTCGCATCCGATTCTGAAGGGCTTCGAAGCTGACGACATCGACCAGATAGGCAGTTGGCATTCCGTGTTGGGTGATGAGGACCGGAGACTGATCTTTCACCAGTTGGGTGAGAATTTTGGTGGCGTTCCGCTTCAATGTTGTAACCAGTTGAGTTTTCATAAAAGTGATACTAAAGTATCATTCTGTCGTTGGCAAGCCCGAAGTTTAACCGGGCTGATTGGCTCCTAACGTTGCTGGGTTGCGGTCCATGCTCGTGGGCGCATACGCAGCTTCCCATCGGGGCGCAGACATGGAAGGTAATGTCTGCGCCACCCCGCGAAGCGGGCCGCTTGGTCTCCAACCGCTAGACCACTATTGTGTTATGATTTTCCAGTAATGTGCTAACTGTGTGCTTCGCGAGCATTCGCAACTCACCTCCCGGAGAGCGGGTTGCGACATCCGGACGGTGCAAGAACTGCCGGGGCACAACGACACCAGAACGACGATGGTCTATACGCATGTGCTGAACCGCGGCGGGCAGGGGGTGCACAGTCCCCATGGAGAGAGTCAATGCATGATTTTCCCGCGTTCATGAAGAACCCAATCAATCGGATCGCTTCTTCCTCCCAACATACAGCGGGAGTTGAAGGTTACGTGTACGACGGCGCGGACGGGAGCCAGATGGCTTTCTGGACCTGCCGCGAGACCGCTAAGTCAGCCGAACATGTTCATGACTACGATGAGTATATGACCGTTGTGGAGGGTTGTTACACCTTGCTCATCCAAGGGCAACGCATTAGCCTGAAATCGGGGCAGGAGTACTTGATCGCGAAAGGCATCCCACACGGCGGCGAGGTGGTTGCAGGGACTAGAACCATCCACGCTTTTGGAGGCGAGCGAGCAAGGCGTGCCCAGTGACACGTTGCGCACCTGCACGTCCTCGGTCTGGCATTGGCGAAGGGATTTCATAGAAAGCTCCTTTGCGAAATGGAATTGGCTGCAAGCAGCCTTTCCATGTTTTCGCAACGGAGCTCACATAGAAAGAGACATCAGATTGGGCTGAAGTCGATGACCTGTTGCGGGCTCAGATCGAAAGGTCGGGGCAGCACATACGGCGTAGCGGTTTAGTCCAAACAAGAGTTAGGCAGACCGAAGGAGAGGCGTCATGAATGTCGAGGACCTCCGGACCCTGTACGCCTACAACCACTGTCAATCCCATAACCAAAAGGAGAGGAGCGAATTATGAAAGACACGATTATTCGATTCTTCGGCCACACCATCAGCAGTGACGCGTTTGACAAGAGGCTCGGACAGGTCGTTTGTTTTGTCGCGGGCCTGGTTATGCTCGTCGTCAGCGTGTGGAAGCTGACGCGGCTCGACCTCAGTGAGGCTCAATTCTTCTTCGGCCTGCTTCTGTCGTTCTGCGTTCCACTGCTTCTTGTCATTGTGGGACTGGTGCTGCCCATTGCCGCCACCGCCTGGAAACAACATCCCTAACACTCCGATGAAGCGAACCACGCGAGCATCATAGGAGCGGCAGCCTAACAGCGAGTTGCAGCCGACGCCCGAGGGCGCGGCCGAACTCGGGCGTCGCACGCCCCGGTAGGTCGTGCGCACACACCAATCGTCAGAGGAGTCCATGACCGACACATCAGGTTCGTCTCTAGAGGTCCCGGCCGCGGATCGCCGGCTCGATCACGAGCCCCCACTGGCAATCGCGAAACTCGGTTGGCGCTATCACCACCTGGGTATTCCGACCGACGTGGCGCGCCCCGGGGAGATGTATCTCGAACAGTTCGGCCTGTACGTTTCCGGGTTCAGCACCAGCCCGTACGGCGTGGAGTGGATGCGATTCGAGAAACACAGTCCCCTACACGAGCTCATCAAGACTGTGCCTCATATCGCCTTCGAAGTGGACGACCTCGAGGCCGCTCTCCAGGGTCAAGAAGTCATTTGCCGCCCCGGATCTCCGTCCGAAGGCGTCCGCGCAGCCATTATCGTGCATAACGGCGCCCCTATTGAACTCATCTGGTTCCGCAAGCGCAGCGACGCAGCCGGGGCGTGAAGTCTCCGCCTGCTGTCGCCGCAGGGGCGTCTAACCACGCGCTCCAGCGGACTCGCTACGCTCGCCGCTGAGCAGGCGTAGCGCAGACCTCCGCCTTTGAGGTCTGCGGCTTGACTGGTCATCCCGGTGACGGTGCTGTATTCTAGCGGTGTGTCGTCCCGCGTTGCGGGATCGCCCGTTTGTCTCCGGTCGGTTCTTTTTCGTCACGGTGCACCTACTCAAGCGGCGCCGCAAATTAGATGACGCAGATTTCCAATGAATCCGGTGAAGGCGGGGCTGGTCGCTCGGGCTCAGGACTGGTGGTGGTCCAGCGTGAACGAGTATTCCGGCATGAGTGCGGCGGAACAAATGCGCCGCTGCGGGTTAACGATTGCCAGTTTGCCCTTGGATTCGAACGCGCGAATCTGAGGAAGAACCGCAGACCTCAAAGACGGAGGTCTGGAAAGCGCCGGGATAAACCGGCAGGAAGCAGAGAATGAAAGATTCTCACGAGGAAGGAGTAGCGATCCACTCGGCCCCGAGTTTTGCGCTGGGCGTCGTGAGGCGCGC
>JBEKUR010000053.1:0-27703 GCA_049514855.1 Terriglobia bacterium | reverse complement strand
GTCGAGGCGCGAACGCACCCTTACATTTCCACCGGCCAGATCATTCACAAGTTTGGCGTCCCGAAGGACGAAGCCCTGGATCTTTACCGCCGTGCCGCCCGCTCGAGCCACTTGGAGATTTACGGCGTGGCTTGCCACATCGGATCACAAATCCTCGAAGTAGAGCCCTTCCTCGAGGCCTTGGACGAAATCCTGGGTGTAGCGGCGCAACTTCAGACCGAGGGCATGCGCGTCGAATACCTCGACTTGGGCGGCGGATATGGAATCCGGTATGCTGATGAGCAACCCCTCGACTTCGACGCGCTCGCGCGCGGGCTCGAGGAACGCCTGCGCGCCACCAACTACCGGCTGATCCTCGAGCCGGGCCGCGCCTTGGTGGGCAACGCGGGCATCCTGCTGACCCGCGTGCTTTACGTGAAGCGAAACCGCCAGAAGAACTTCATCGTGGTGGACGCCGGAATGAACGACTTCATGCGTCCCACGCTCTACGGTTCCTATCACGAGATTATTCCTGTTCGCGACCATCAGGGGGATAGGCTTCAAGCCGACGTGGTGGGCCCGCTTTGCGAGACGGGCGATTTTCTCGCCCAGGATCGGGCAATGCCGGACGTCGAACCGGGTGAGTTGCTTGCCATCCTCGCCGCCGGCGCTTACGGCTTCGTGCTCTCTTCCAATTACAACACGCGCCCGCGGCCTTCCGAAGTCCTCGTCCACGACCGCCAGGCAGAATTGATCCGGCCGCGTGAGAGATTGGAAGATTTGATGGCAGGCGAAGCCCTCTAACCCAACTTCCGCACTCGAAGGTGAGGAGACAGTCAACAGTCAACAGTCAACAGTCAAAAGTCGAAGGTTGGCAGCGGATCTTCCCCCACCTACCACCTACTAACTACCTTCTTTTCAACAACATTCCCGCTTTTAGCGGCTAACTACCTTTGTTTTCTATAACATTCCAGCTTTGCCCTGACCTGTTGGAAGCCGGTCCTTTGTTTTCATAGACATTCCTGCGTCGCTCGTTCACTTTTAAAATTCCTTTTTCTCTTTCTCTTCCGTGTGCATACTTATTGTCCGCATGACACCAGGGAGTTTTCCGGGCTTTTTGCCCCGCTTGGGACGCTTTCGAGAGTAGATTGGGACATCCAGGTAGCATTGCAGCCAAGTGTTCCCAGGAGGCCATGAGTGCTTGCACGGCTTCAACCTTCCACTCTAGCCTACCTTCCTCTACTTGTCAAGAGACAGGGTGTCCGCTTCGGTCTATCGCAGGAGGTAAGGGCAGGGCCGGGGCTGGCCCCATAAGCGTTAACCTAACGGCTAGACGCGCCCGAAAGCCCGCCTGGGCGGGTGGTCCCGCAGAGCGGGGTAGCCCACGGTCCCGCATGGCGGGATGGGAAAAGAGTGAGCAACAATGACTTCTCAAGCCCCGGCAGGGGCGACATAATCACGACGGGCCGAGTGGGATTCTTACGTCGCCCGCCGCGGCGGGCTCAAGCGCTTGGGCCTGCCCTGACATGGCCAATTGCGCTCCAACCCCGATCATGCACGCCAAGAAGGCGGCCCGCCTCACTGCGGAAAGAATTCCCATGCGGTCAACCTTTCGGGAATTTCCAAATGCGGAGTGCATTCCTTCCGAGAATCAGCTCGCGGTCGTCGGGACTGTAGAAGTCCAGCGCGCGGTTAACGAACTCCAGTTCTTCGTCCAAAGGAATTCCTGTACCCTGGTTCTCCAGAGCGACGCGAAGAGCATCGAGTCGTCGCCCAACCCTTCCTTCAGGGCCTCATAACTCTCACAATACAGAAACCTATCACTCCCGACCAGGCCGCCACGGTTAGAGCTATTGCCTTGTTATAGCCCGTTGAGTTGAATTCTATAACGATTGCGCGATTATCCAACGGTATTAACGACATTACCCCGTTGGAGCGCGATATTGTTGCGTTGTTTGATGCCACGTGGAGGAATTCGCTATCTGCTGAAGAAATTTCTGGAAACACAAATTCTAACGCATGAGAGCGTTCTTGTGGAATTATGGTCGCACTTTGCGGATTCGCAATAACTTCCAGCTCAATGTTACTAGGATGAGTTATCACGACAGGAGGTAGAACGTTTTGAGCAGGGTAGTGGCTATAGGGAACCGATATCAAAAGCGAAAACCACATAACACTGGCGAAAACGCATGGGACTGCAAGAACAAACTCGGTTGCCTGTTCTTTTTTCAAAATGTTGCTTCTCAGTAACAAGGCTACAACAATAAGAAATGGTAACCCCATAAGGAGGAGAATTTGTAGCTGGGAGTAAGCTCGTTCGACCGTCCTAAGGTAAAGCTCAAGTGGGTTGACGCTCCTGTCTAGCATGAGTCGCGAAATCCAGTGATATCCCATTCCGTAATACGCTGCGCTAATCATGTCGTGAAGGCGTTCTTGGATTATTCGAGAAAAGATAACACTTGCCATAAAAGCGAGAGAAAAGCCAATGGAGATAGCAAGAGTCAGGAATTTCAATGGACGCGCCAGCCTGGGAATGATGGATGAGCTGGCCAAGCGGCGCCAGAATTCATTGAATGATTGCGAGAGTCCCTTCGAATAGGCTGCAATCACAACCGAGAAACCAAGGAATGCTGGTATTGCCAGACGAAACGGATACTTCTCGGCCCCTTCAATAAAAGGTATGTGCGTGATAGCCTTCGCTGCACGGATAATACAATCAAAAATTGAAAAGAAGGACAGGATTAACAAAACTGATGAGGCGAGAAATAGGGAAAGGTAGATGCTTCGATGGCCAGGATTAATATCTCCCACATTACTGTAGCGCCTGTAATTCATAGCTAAGACGAATAACAATATTATCGCTAATCCCCAGAATACCCCACCATCCCATGAAGGAACTCCCATCCACATCTTTCCAAGAAACAAGCCATCAAAAGGTGGGATCAAAACGGGAGGAATCAAAGCCCAGAACGTGAAATTGATGGGATTGTACCCTGCCTGAAGACGTTGATGAAAGCCAGCGTAAGCTTGGGCGGTTGAATATATACGCGCAAGAGAAAGCAGGGGGGTAAGAGAAAAGATGCCCAGTAGTCGAAAATCCCATTTCCGTTCAATATACATCTTGAGCACAAAATATAGTGATGTCAACATGGCGTACCAAATGAATATGTGCGTCCCGCCTTGCAACAAGACTAAGCCGAGAATCATTGATGTTCCCAATATGCTTGAGGAAGGTTTCTCATCAGAGATGAAATAGGCAAGCCATGGGAAGAAGAACAAATTGAGCCACGGAGTATAACCGATGGAAAGATGTTGAATGACGATAGGTGAAAGCAGAAAAAGCACTGCATAAATCCTAAACTGTTGACAGTCCCACTTGAGGCGTCTTCCAAGTGCTAACGTGCCGGCTATTCCTATCGAACAATGAATAATCGCGAGGAACTTAACATAGGGTAGAACATCCATTAGAAACAGCAGGGGAGCAAAAGGAGAAAACAGCATTGTTTCCGGGTTGCTGACAAAGTTAGACGTGTAAAATACAAGCGGATAGGATGCTAAAGTCTGCGGTTTATTCCACCAGAACCAGGGAAATGAATGGAAGGATGTGAATGATGCTTTGATATACTGGAAATAGGCAACTTCCTTTCGCCAATCGTTTACTCCGACTCGTCCGTTCAATGCGTAGAGTAAAAAAAGCAACATTGAAAGGGCAAGGTACAAATATCCCTTTTCCCAAAGCGAGTAGAGTTTAGCTTTCACCATGACCTCTGGGATACAAGTGAATGCGCCTGACAATGAGTCGACCAGCGGTTATGCCAACTCTCCAACTCTAAACCTGCGGCCGGCGAAACCAGAAGAAGCCACAGGCATATTCGCTATCCTGGAAAGTCGACAACTCCACTCGTCCAACATTTCCGTTTTCGCATCTCGACCGGCCAATAACATACATCTGGCTGCCTCTGCATGCAATCGTACGGGCGGGTTTTCGGTGTCGAGAAACGAAACCAAAACGTTTTGAAACACAGGCAGGATGGTATTCTTGGCGACGCCAGTCATTCTCGACGTAGCATTCACACCGACACCTTCCACCAGAGCGGCTATCACTTGAACCTTTTTGTCTCGACTCAGCTTATTCATAACGGAAGCATTATATGCTTGACCGGTCAACGATGTCAAGCACAAAATGCGTGTTGGATAAAATATTTTTAGCTTGACTTCCTTAACCGGTCAAGCTATGCTAGGCAGCTATGAGCAAAAAGAGCGAAGCCGCGAAATTCCTAGGCAGACTGGGTGGATTGAAGGGCGGAAAGGCCCGCGCAGAGAAACTCACACCAGAACGTAGGAGTGCCATCGCGCGCAAGGGTGCAGAAGCGCGGTGGGGTAAAAAACAGCAACCAGAGCTATAATAGAGGTGATGTTGTAGGAAGGGCCATCGCAAGCTGGTCCCTTCCCCTTATTAGCTGGGAACTGGACGGCCCCTATTTTCCCCCGAGAAGGTGAGTAGGGGCCGTTGCCGGTTATGGCCAACGATGGCGAACCCACGGACCATCGGAGGCTATGCGTATAACTTCATGTTGAGTGCCATCATCTAATCTTCAGCCGAGTTACTTTTCCATCTCCTTTGAAGTGATTCCCCATTTCTTGCTGCTTCCCCTTTTTATCTTCCCCTTAGTGCGCAGAATTTCCAGGTCAGCCTTTAGTAAATCCTTATTGACAGGGGCTTGAACCCAAGAGCAATTATGAAGTTCTTCAACGATCTGAACTGTTTGCAATCCCGTTTTGTAATGCGTAAGCAGGTGAACTATGGCGTCCCGTCGGTGGGCCGCCAGTTCTTGCTTGTTGAACATTGACGGCGAACCCCATAGTAGGTCATCCGTAATAATCCCAGCCTTTGTCTGATCGAGGAGTCTCCAGCCGTCGGCAGTCCTTTCAATGAGTTTTCCTTCAAGTCTAGTTCCAATGTTCCCGATGCTTCCGATTCTGGCAGTGGGCAGTAGCTTAATCACCCGGTCTACTACGTCTTTGTGGCGAAGAGGTTCTTTGGAGGCCCGAAGAATCGCAAGCACCACGCTTGTAGGAGTGGCATCCTCAATATTGATCCAAATCCAGTCTGGTTCTGCCCCTACTGGTTCATTCGGCCTCGTGGGGGCAGGAATGCTAGGCGCAGTGCGAGCGTGGCCAGTGGCTTTTTGGCTGTTTCCATTCATACCCAAAATCCGTTGAAGGGCCTCGGGAATGGTCAATCCTGCCCGCTCATAAAGCTGCTGGCACTTTCTTGATTGTGCATATAGCTCCATGAGACTCTGGACGGCCTCTTGCTCCGCGTTGATCTGGTCGAAGTTCATTGCTCCTCTACTATACTCATTTCTCAAAGCGAATGCAAGTGAAAAATACACGTCAGGTTTTTCGAGGAGAAATGACAACAAGCAGCTTGAGATAATCTTCCTAAATAGCCCGGTAGCCTTTCGCGGCCTACAATTCGCTACGCTTGATGGTTTCCTGAACGGCGCGGAACGCTGCCTGATTGAAATCCTCTTTGGGTCGGCGCTTGACTGGTTTCTTCTTTGGTTTCATCGTGGGTTTCTTTGGCATAGGGCTATTATGGCAGGTGGGCGGCTAATTTTCCTATTGCTAATGGCCGATAAGAAGAGTACGATCAATTTCAGTTGGTATAAGGAGTTTTTATAGCTTTGATAGAAATTATTCATTGCAAAAACCTATCGAGAAGCGGTTGCATCTATTAAAGCGTAGAGGAGGTGAACAAAAATGCCCTATGGAGCGAAATCCGTTGCTAACTATTTTCTTGACTTGGCCAAGAAAGACTCCAAAAACCTCGATCCGATGAAGATACAGAAGCTTGTGTATTTTGGGCATGGCTGGTGTCTGGCATTAAAAGACGCCCCCCTCATTACGGAAAGAATTGAGGCATGGAAGTACGGGCCTGTCATCAGAGAACTCTATAACGCCTTCAGAGATGCCGGGAGCGGACCAATTACACATCCAGCATTCGAAGTCCAATTCGTGGGTGGGAAAATGATTTTCCGTGCTCCTAGCATCAGTGACCAGGAAGATGACGGTCAAGTAGATAAGCAATTTGCATTTGAGCTTCTTGGTGAAATCTGGAAGGTCTATGGAGATTTTTCTGCCATCCAACTCTCTAACCTGACCCATGCAGAAGGCACTCCGTGGGCCAAAACATGGTCTCCTAATAGGATAAACTCCACCATTAGCGACGAGTTAATTAAGTCCTATTTCAAGGAACAGGCAGCGAAGGCTTAGGTGTGGAGAAATTCGATAATCCCCTGCTTCGCAAGATCGAGAAAGCAAAGCCTCAAAGTGTTTCATCTGAGCCGAGTGGGTTATTCGAAGAGGAGAAAACAGACCTTGAACGCCAGAAGGTCCAGGTTGAGCTTATAGGTGCGCAGCAAGATATCGACGAGCGCCGCAAATATGCGCACCGAATTTTCTGTCTAATAGTTGGGTGGCTTATCGCTGTGGCTCTAATCCTTCTCTTGCAAGGATTCCACGATCTGCTATGCGGAGTCACCTTTAACCTTCCCGTGCCAGTCCTTCTGGCCACAATTGGCGGAACTACTGCAAGCATCTTGGGAATTTTTATCATAGTCGCCAAATATCTTTTCCCAAACAGGTGATCCAAAGTATCCCGCTTTCCCTATTTACTGCTGGTGAGTTGTTGAACGACCCGAAAGGCAGCTTGGTTGCAGTCTTCTCGTGCTGCTCGCTTTGATGTAGGTTTGTGCTTCTTCCGGGAGGGTGGTTTACTCTTATTTTTCTTCATAACCTAAGTTTGCCACGGCGAGCATCTAGGCGCAACAGCCATGATTTTCAAAATGAACCAGTACCCCCTGGCCGACGGTGATATACAATCTACTGGTCGGGTCGCGGGCCATGCAACCGCGTCAGGCTGACGGACAAAATCCGTGACCCATTGGGTTGCATGGGCGCCTCAGTGCCCTCTGCCAACCAAGGACTCAGCTCATGCTTGCCTTCTATATCGGATTGTCCTTGACCTGTGCCAGTACACTGATGTACGAGGTGGTGCTGACGCGGATGTTGAGCGTGCTCTGCTGGTACTATCTCGCGTTCGTCTCCATCTCCATGGCCATGTTCGGGATGACGGCGGGGGCGCTGGCCGTTCAGTTGCGGCCCGACTGGTTCCCGGGCCGTGAGATGACCACCCGGCTTGCCCAGGCCGCGTTCGCCATGGCGGTGTCGATGCCGGTTGCGCTCGTCCTCATGTTGGCCGTGCCGCTGGATATTTCCTTCGCCCTGCAAACCCTGTTCAGTTTCCTGTTGGTCTCCCTCATCATCGCCGTCCCATTTTTCTTTTCCGGCGTCGCCGTCTGCCTCTCGCTCACCAAGACTGCCTTTCCCATCGGGCGCGTCTATTTTGCCGACCTTTTCGGCGCCGCGGCAGGGTGCGCCGCCGCCATCCTGCTGCTCAACACGATCGACGCCCCGAGCGCGATTTTCGTGATCTCCTCCTTGCTCTTTCTGAGCGCTGCCGCCTATGCCACTTATGCCGAAGATCGGCGGCTTCGCCGCAGGTCGTATGTCGGGGCCGCCGCACTGTTGATCATCGCCGGGCTCAATGCCTCGACCCTTCACGGCATCCAGCCCATCTGGTCGAGAGGTCAGATCGACCGTCGTACCAACCTGGCAGCCGAAGTCTGGAACCCGATCTCCAAGGTCCGCGCCACCAATCCCCGGATTGAGGAGCCGCAAATGTGGGGACCGAGTCCCCTCATGCCCAAACTCAGCATGGAACAAATCATGCTCAACATCGACAACGAGGCCGGCACCGCCATGATGCGCTTCCGGGGCGACCTGAAGCCCTTCGATTATCTTCGTTACGACGTGACTTCGATCGGCGCCCAGTTGCGCGCTGGCGGTACGGCGGCCATCATCGGCGTGGGGGGCGGGCGCGACGTACTCAATTGCGCGGTGAACGGCTTCCGGCGCATCGTCGGGATTGAGATCAACAGCGCCATCGTGGATCTCGATACGCGCCGGTTTGGGTGGTTCTCCGGATTCAGCAAGATTCCGGGATTCGAGCTTCGTGAGGACGAGGGTCGGAGCTTCCTCGCCCGCAGCAACGAGAGATTTGACATCATCCAGGCGTCGCTGGTGGATACCTGGGCAGCAACGGCAGCGGGCGCGCTGACCCTTACCGAAAACGCCCTTTATACGGTGAACGGCTGGCAGATCTTCTACGCTCACCTCAAACCCGGCGGTCTGATCACTTTCAGCCGCTGGCACAACAGCGTGGATTTCCCGGGCGAGACCTATCGCTTGTTCTCCGTGGCCTGGGCCACGCTCCTCCGTCAGGGCGTTGGGGACCCGTCGCGCAACATTGCGCTGGTTGCATCGGGTCGCGTGGCCACCATCCTCGTCAGCAACGAAACACTATCCCCAGCGGACCTCAGCAAGATTCGCACCATCGCCGACCAGATGCAGTTCGAAATACTCTTCCTGCCCGGCCAGGAGACTCCTGTTCCGGAGCTGCAGACCATCTCTTCTGCCCACACCCTGGACGCCATGGCGCACCTGAGCGACCTAGAGGGATACGATTACTCGCCGGTTTTCGACAGTTCACCGTACTTCTTCAATGCCATGCGGCTTCGGAACATCCCCCGGTTCGTGGCCGCTGGGGGCCACGGCGCCAACCTTCGGGCCTTGGCGTGTGTCTTCGCCTTCATGCTCACGGCGTTGGTTTTGGTGATCGCCACCATCCTGCTTCCCGTCAAGCGTTGGTTCGGTCGCCGGAGTGACACGGCTCCGCCGCCGGCCGGCAGCATCCTCTACTTCATTGCCATCGGGCTCGGCTTCATGGTGGTGGAGATGGCCTTCATGCAACAACTCTCGATCTTCCTCGGACACCCCGTTTATTCCTTCGTCGTGGCCCTGGCGGGATTGATCCTCTCTACCGGGATCGGCAGCCTGGTTTCGGACCGCTTGGGCCTTGGATCCAGCGCTGCCGCACGCCTGCCGGCCCTGGCCGTCGCCGTCATCATTGTCGCTTACTCGCAGGCGGTTCTGCCTGTCATCCACCGCTTCACTCCTGCCGTCCTCTGGCAGCGGGTAGCCATGTCGCTCGCGCTGGTCTTACCCTGCGGGTTCCTGATGGGATTTTGCTTTCCGGTGGGTTTACGTTGGATGACCCGGCTCCAGCAGGAGGCCAACCTGCCCTGGATGTGGGCCCTGAACGGCGCCGCCGCGACGCTCGGCAGCTTTGTGGCCATCCTGGTCTCCATGGAGACCACGATTACCACCTGCGTGCTGACCGGGGCAGCCTGCTACCTTGTCGCGGCGGTGACTCTCCCGGCCCGGGGGGTGTTGGCGGTGGCCCCGCAAATGGAGGCGGCGGTGGGGTGGGGCACGGCCAGGAATGAACCGTACCACTGAACTCAAAACGCAGAAAGGTAAGCCGTGGCCGACACGCCAGTTCATTGATGTGCTCAACGAGGCAGTCAACCAGGGCATTCTGGTGCGCGCGAGTGGTGGCCCGGAGTTTACATCAGTGAATGCCGACAGAGAGCGGGAATTGCGTGTGCCAGCTGCGGGTGGTGTTACTCCGCCGCTCCCACCCAAGATCTCGGCCGGTGCGAACGAAACCACGGAGGCCGCACTTGACCTCGCGCAGTTGCAGGATTTCGTCGAGGAAGGTGCAACTATGCTGACCAAAATATTGGCGGGCTCATCGTGCCACGAAAGCGGGCTGGTGAAATGGCTGCGGGACGAAAAGCGGGCGGACGGTCCCCAGGGATTCATCGGGTTTGCGATCAGCGCGCGCATGAGCGAGGCGCTCCAGGGGGCGATCCTGGCAGTGCCGGAGGAAGCCTGGGAGCCGTATGGGGAGCCGCAGGCGGAGGAGATTCGGGAATGTGCCGAGGTGCCGTTTGTACCGGGGGAGAAGTCGGAACACAAAGAGACCGAACCTTTGCGCTACGTGGGGATTCGGATTCGCAGGCAGCAGGGCGGTTTGTTTGAGGGCGGTCTTGCCACCCGGCATTTTGCGCGCTGAGCAATATATGGGGCTGGAAGGCAAGGCGACTGATTGAGTGGCACCGGGAGAAGGCGGGGACGATCGAAGCGGTGCACGATGTGGTGAAGAACGAACTGGCGGGGGGGGGTGCTGCCCAGCAAGGACTTCGGGGCTAACGCCGCTTGGCTGCGGCTGGCGGTGATCGCCCACAACGTGCTGACGGCCCTGAAGCGGTTGGCGCTGCCGGCGGAGTTGCTGAGGGCGCGGCCCAAGCGGCTGCGCTTCCCGATTTTCAATACGCCGGGCCGGGTAGCGTATCATGCGCGGAGGATGGTGTTGCGCTTGGTGACGAGGCTGGAGCGGCTGGGGGAATGGATGGAAGCCTGGAGGCTGCTTCCCTTGCGGATCTGAAGGAGGGTCTTATCAGCGGATAAGCGAGCTGCTTTTCGTGAGCCAAGAGGGAGCGTGAGGGCGAGGTATTCCTTGCTGAGCGTAAGCGGGCGGTAAAGCGGGCCTTGGAACACTGATCTCAGCCGATGCGCAAGGCGGCTACGCTCGGCATGGTCCGCCGGCGCTAACCTCCCGCGCTCCGAACCCAGTGTCTACTGCATTCGACGACCTTATCAGCGAATTAGGGGCGGGGGTTTGAGCTTGCCTCGACCGAGCCGCCGGGGTAAAGTTTTGGGCGAACGCGGAGTTGAAAACGGAGATTTGGTAGTGGGTCAATTTGATGCTGTAGCGGCGAGTTTATCTCGCCAAATGGCGGCGTAAAGCCGCCTCTACTTCTGGCGTCCCCCGCCTGCGAGTTGTCGAAATCTACGTCCCTTCCCCGCCATCGACTGGCTGGCCCTCAAATATCACCCTGAGGTCAACCGCGGTCCCGCAGTTTCTACATTTCACGGGCTCGAAAAAGACTCGCTGGCGAGTAAAGAACCACATTAGTTGATTATAGAAATCATTTAAGGCTGCGGGCGACAGACGCCACCGCCTTGGCAACCCGCTGAAGTAACTCGCAGCCAACGGGCAGAGTTTTCTAAAATCTACATAGTAATATCCAGCAATCTCCTCTCGTGGAAATGGCTGGAGGGGAAAATACTTCGGTGATTTTCCCGCTCGAGTAGCCTCAGCAACCTCGATGACATCGCCTGTCCGTCTGTCTCTGATTCTTAATCCCTCCAGTCCCGCAAGAGGAAAAACAGGCGCAATTAACCAGTCTTTCTTGTATAGCCTTCCGCTTCGCTCATCACCCTCTACCTCGCTTCCCCACGTAAGGAAGATTGCCTTCGACATCCTCGCGGTCGATAGAACATCTTCACCCTGCCCTTTGGGGTCGAGATTGAACCCGGGCGTAGGATTATGCCTCCCAACTTCAAAGACTTCGTGTAGTTCGCCCTCCAATTTGTATTTTGGGGGAAGACTGAAAGAAACTTTCCTGCTTACTTTTAAAGGGCTGGGCACCCTGATGTAGGGGAGTCCATCGAAAATGTCGCCGGGTGAGATGAGGGAACCTGCCTTTGCGTAAAAATCATCACCCATTCTTCCGTCGCCTATTCTTTCAAGAAGTCGTCGAGGTCAAAGGAAAGGCCTTCTGCTGGCGGCCCGACGAGATTCAGATGTGACGCAAAAGGGAAACTACGGCCCGGAATTCGCTCCAGCTCGCGATGAACAATGTCGCTAGGCAGCTTCAGGGTGAGCGTTGTGAACGATGTTTCCAGATAATCTCTCAAATACTCAGCGATTAAGTTCTGGAGTTCCGGAGCTGCTCGCCTCATGTTGCGTAACAGTCTGAGCTTCACAAGCTCATTCTGCTCAACCAATGATTCGAAGTTAATGGCATCAGCGACCCGCATGGGCGTCGTAGCAGAGGATAGGGTGTAATTCTCCGCCCTCGGGGCAAAGATAACGCTACAGACAGAAGGGTCTGATAGTCTATCGGTCATCCATGCTGTCCTACCGCTCATGCCCGATCACCTCGCATTCCGCTGAGGATGTGTTCTTGGACGGTTGAAATGAAAGCCGTATAGATAATCTCATGGGCCTTGTCGAGCCACTCCGGGAATCGGTCCAGCTCAAAGTCCTTGGGTTCACTCCACGAAAAATCTAGGTCGAGCAGCGCCCCAATTTCTCCTTTTGCAGTGCGCGCTGGAAAAGAAATCGCGAGGCCAAGGCTACCAAGTTCTGCATACTGCAGTACCAGACGCGCTGCTGTTTCCTGGGGCGGGTGCGGCAACTCTTTCGGGTATTCAAATTTGACCTTGAGGTAACTACTGATGTCGTCTCTGCCGCTTAACCATGGGATATGGTTAATATACCGAAGGCCTATTTTAGTCGGACCACCCGATTCGGCCACTTCTCGATAGTGATCCAGCACATAAATGATGAGTTCGCGGAACACCTCAAAAGTGGGGTAAACAGGAAGGACGTTTACAGTGAGGAGTCGAGGGCCGGTTTGAACTAACGCATTCGGTGTCTGACTCCTAAACCGATGATGCGGGATCTGAGGTATCATGACCTCCTCAGGAATGCCACCCATCAACGAAGCGGTCGGCAAGACCTCGAAGGTCGGAAACCTTGGTCGCAAGCGTTCTCGCATTGCGCCCGGTATCATGCTGTACGACACACCCCGGCCAAATCTGAATTCGCAAACTGCCTCCACGACGGAGGGATTCTTCAACTTCTCAGTCGGTACAGGCACAGCTTCACCTCGAAGAGGCACCCTCTTCTGTTCGTGGCTTCCCCTTCCCCACTGCAGACACCGAGTTAGATGATGGGCGCAGGTAGTAAGAGATCCATATTAACACAATTTAGGGCTCCTGTAACGCTACGCCTTAATGAGACAAATCATCCCACTGCCTCTGTGGCCAAAACAACATCACCAAGGAAAGGGCTGGCCTAAGGGTCCGGGGTTCGCCGCAGCGGGACAATGAAACCCTAGTCTTTGGTTGCCGCCCAAGGCCACGCCGTAGACCCTACTCCGCCGCTCCCTTTTCAGTCTGTTCTCGGGGTCGAGCTACGATCGAGAGAGCGCTTCGTTCGTTTCTCAGATGCGGGAAAGAGCGTCCTTGATCCTTTCCGGTGTCATGGGCAGTTGCAACAGCCGGGCGCCGGTGGCATCAAACACCGCATTGGCGATCACTGCCCCCATACAGATTATGGGGGGTTCTCCGCCCCCTTGCGGGGGTGATTCTTTCGCGTCCAATATTACGGTTTCGATTTCCGGCAACCAGGAAAAACGTGGAATGGTGTAGGTGTCGAAATTAGAGTGCAGAATCTCACCGCCCCGGAATCGAATCTCCTCACTCAATGCATATCCCAGGCCCATGGTGATGCCGCCCTCCATTTGCAGCCGGGCGCCTTCGGGATTGACGCACAATCCCATCTCTTGAGCACAGACGACTCGCTTGACGACCACGCTCCCGGTGTTCTTGTCCACGGCTACTTCTGCCATATGGGCGACGTAGGAACCGGCATCGGTCCCGCAAGCCACCCCATAGCCGCGCTTGCTCGGGGCCTTCGCGGGTGACCAGCCGAATTTCTTGGCGGCGGCCTGCAAGACGCGTAGCATTCTCTCATCTTTCAAGTTCTTCAGTCGGAACTCGACGGGGTCCATTCCCGCCTTTGCCGCCATCATGTCGATGTGAGACTCTCTGGCAAAGCTATTGGTATTGTTGCCGGGAGCGCGCCAAGGTCCCGTGGCAAACGGATGTGACCCTGGGGCCGCAGTCCAGCCGGAACCATAGCTGACCGTGCGATGATGTGGGATGTTGTAGAACTGCTGCGAGCCTCTTTCTCCGGCAAAATACACACCGTAGTCCCAAAACGAAATCAGCCCTGATTCTGTGATTCCGGCCTGTATCTTGACGATGGCGGCAGGACGGAAGGTGTCATAGAAGAACTCCTCCGCCCGAGTCCAGGCTACCTGGACAGGTTTTCCGGTGAGCTTGGCCAGCCTGACCGCCTCGAGGGCTTGCTGGCTGCTGCTCTTCCCTCCGAAGGCCCCGCCGACATAGGGTGTGATGACCCGCACATCCTGCGCAGGCAGGCCGAGAAGAGAAGCAGCCGCGTCCTTCACGGCGAAAGGGGTTTGCGTGGAGGCCCAGATGGTCACCTTGTTTCCTTCGATCTTCGCCAAAGCCGTGTGGGTTTCGATGGGGGCGTGAGAGACGTAACTGTTCAGGTACGTTTGCTCGAGCACCTCGTGAGCTGCACTTCTCCCCTCGGTAAGATTTCCACCTTCAGCAACGGTCTCTCCCTTAGGTGCGACTTTGAGCAGGTGGTCAAAGATCGTCTTGTCATCCACGGTGGGCGCCGGCCGATCATATTGCGACTTGATTTTGGCAAGGGCTTCTTCAGCCAAGTCGGGATAGGGATGAAGCACCGCAATCAGATCTCCGTCCTCAACGATTTGGGCGCCTTCGATTTCTCGCGCGCCCGAGGTGTCCGCATGAATGAGTTTGGCGCCGTGAACCGGAGGCCTCAAGATCCGGGCGTGCAGCAGGCCCGGCTCCCTCACGTCCCCGGCAAACTTGGCTTGGCCGGTGACCTTGGCGGCAGCATCTCTTCTTAAGACGGATTTCCCAATCAGGGCGAAGTCGGCGGGGGTCTTGGGTGCAGTGCCTTTCAGGTGGCGCAATATCTTCTTTCCCTTGGCAAGTTCGGCGTAGCTTACTTTCTTCTGCCCTGCCTCCTCATAAACGACGCCCGCCTTGGTTTTGAGCCGCTCTTTCGCTACAAGCAGTTGTTCGGCCGCCAGCTCAACGAGTACGGCCCTGGCTTCCGCGGCGGCGGCTCTGAATGCCGGGCCGAAAAAGCGGGTGGTCATGGAACCGAACGTACCTCGGTCCCAGGGGCAAAGATCTGTATCGCCCATCACCATGTCCACGGATTCCAAGGGGACATCGAGTTCTTCGGCCAACATTTGGGCCAATGAGGTTATGACTCCCTGGCCATACTCGACCTTGCCAGTAAAACCGGTCACCCGGCCGTCTTCTCCGATCCTGAGAAAGGCATTGAAATCCTCGGGCAGTTCCTGGCCCATACCTCGGCGTCTCTCGCGCTCTTGGAGTGCCAGCGAATCGGGGATGGAAAAACAGACGACGATGCCTCCGCCCACAAGTTGCAGGAACTGTCTGCGGTCGAGCGGAAGGGCGGGGCTGGCTTTCTTTGCATCCGAGAAGTCAAGTTCCAGATATTCTTCGTAGAGGCTTCGTTGTCCTTTGTGCTCGCGTTTCATCTTGGCCCCCCTCCCATCTCTTTCGCAGCCGTCTGTATAGCCTGGATGATCCGTCGATGAGCTCCACAGCGGCACAGGTTGCTGTCCATATGTTCGATAATCTGACTCCGCGAAGGTTGAGGAGTATTCAACAGCAAGCCGTAGGCATTCATGATCATTCCAGGAGTGCAGTACCCGCACTGAAGGGCATCGTGCTCGAGGAAGGCCTTCTGCAAGGGGTGAAGCTCGCCGTTTTTGGCCAAACCTTCAATGGTAGTGACCGCCTTGCCCGCCACGGCTTTAACCTGTAGCAGACACGAGCGCGCGGCCTTCCCATCCACAATCACCGTGCAGGCCCCGCAAAGCCCCTCTCCACAGCCGTACTTTGTACCTGTCAGACCCAGGTCAGACCGCAGAACCCATAGAAGTATCCGATTGGGATCGACTTCAAAACTCACCGGCTTTCCGTTGAGGCTGAATCCGATGGTCTCTTTCATGCCTACACCTCCCTGAAGCGTCTCGAGTGTGCCGCGAGGTTCTCTCGGCCACGAGACCCTCGATATGAAGCGTGCTTTGTCGCACTCCATTATAGTCCCACCTAACGCTTGGGCAAACGAGCTGTTTCACACCCCAGCCTCCCAAAAAGTCGAAGAGTTGCCATTGGACACAGGGCCAGCCTCATAGGTAGTGCCTGAAATTCGTGTTATTGCCGAGAAAGGGGTCTGCGCAATGCAATCGTTAATTGCTTTTACACGAGGAAGGGCTCTGGCCACATTTTGGTCCAAAGCTTTACCTGCAGTTTCTGGGAGGTGCTCCACTGGGCCATCTAAGGGCGAACAAACTGAAACTGCCGTGGTAGGCATCGGCGGGGAAAAGCAAAACTCTGACGCTTGACTTGTGAAAGTCTTGAAGGGCCAGGCTACTGCCTCCTAAGCAGAACTCTCCGGCTTGATTGTCGCAAAACATGCGGAGTGTTTAGGGTTTCCCAGCGGGACCTACGACTAATTATGGCCGATTGAAGTGGAAGAACGCCATGACCTACCGTTTTTATTCAATAGCTCGATAATATAGTGTGACGGAACAATGATAGCGGTTCCTTCTCCTGATACACCCGGGCTGATTCCGTGGACAATCCCGATGACACTCTGATCAGTATTGCGGAAAACGGGGCCTCCGCTATTTCCCAAATTTACACGTAAATCTAGCTTGTATACCTCCGACTTCTCGGAGTAACCGTTCTGGGCCGCTGCGAGATAATCTTCCCCCCATGCTGTAGCGATGTGTCCTGTCGTGGTGTCTAACGCTTCGTCACCCAAAGGAAATCCACAAGCGAATACCTCATCTCCGTCGCGGGGCCGTGCGTTAAACATTCGAGCTGCTATAGGCTTTAGCTTCGGGACGACGTTCTCAGGGGGAAGTACGACAGATATCTGTGGGATTCCTTGGAAGGGATTGAGGCGAGCGGGTGAGATGACGCAAAGGTCGTGGGCCCTGTCCATCGCAAGCGGCCCGTAGGGAAAGGCCGCAAAGTTGCGAGCAACATCTACTTTTATCTTTCCATTTTCTTTTTCGACGTTTGGCAAAGCGAGGCTTACCAGAACTGCTGACTGTATTCCTCGTTGTTCAAGCGTTTGGACGATGGCCGCCACATCGTTAGCGACATGCCAAGCGGTCACCACGTCGCCGTTCTCATTAACGAACAACCCCGTACCAACGACGCATGTCCCGCTTCTGAAACAACCCCTAAACGGGAGGTCCCCAGGTACTTCTGTCCGGGAATTTGCTAGGTCAACTTGTATTCGCACAACGCTTGGCCGAACGAGGTCGATCATGTCGGAAAGTGATTTCGATTGATCGAGTGCAGTTGATGGCTTCTGAACTGCAAGAGCAATCGAAACCAGAAAGAACGAAAACACTACGCAGATTAGCCACCTCATTTTGCTTCTTCCTTTGGACATACCTCTGAACGTACAGGCGCTCGCCGCCTTCACTTTCCAGTTGACAAGCGGGAATAAACTCCGGCAGGACCCTACCAGCACTTTACTCGCCGCCTGACGAGCGGCGCCGTCACGGGGGTGATCAAGGTGAAGCTCAATTCCCCGCATTGCTCTTTTATTTAACCACAATTTCCAGAGTCTGTCAATTTGAAACCACAACTAACCGGGTCTTACTTACACCGCCAACATTTGAAGCTATTCCGCCTCATACGTCCGGTCGCGGAAGTTAAGAAATACGAGTAAAATCGGGTTTTTTCGAAATCCGTCAAATCCACGACTTGCAGAATTAATGCCGAAAGCTGGTTGCTCTCCCGGCGGCCTCAGGGTAGAATCCCAATGTGGCAGTTATCCTCATTGGTGGCGGTTGTCCATGGCAGAGTGGAGTGGTCCTCTCAAAATAAGAGCCGCGCGGGTTGAAGACGCGAAAGAAATCGCACGGATTTACAACCAGGGTGTGCAAGACCGTTGCGCAACTTTTGAAAACACTTACGTCACGCCTGAAGAGCGTTACCTCTGGTTGGCAGCGCGGCCGGACAAGTTTCCGGTGCTGCTGGCGGAGGTCAAACACACGCTGATGGGTTGGTCTTCGCTCAATCCTTACAGCCCGCGGCACTGTTATGACGGAATCGCGGAGCTGGCAATCTACATTGAGCGCAGCCTGCGCGGCCACGGCGTGGCGCAGGAATTGATGAAGGCCATGCAGGACATCGCCCGCGAGAAGGGCTTCTATAAGCTCATCGGGCGAATCCTGGCCGAGAACCAGCCCGCGCGAAAGCTCTGTGAGGTAACCGGCTGGAAGGAAGTGGGAATCCACGAGAAGCACGGCAAGCTGGGGAGCGAGTGGCATGACCTGGTGTTGGTCGAGTACCTGATTCCGGAGAACTTGAAGTAACCCGGGGATGCCGTCTTGCTTCCCTGCGAACATTGTCATTCCGATCCCGCAGTCGCGGGAGAGGAATCTCGCTCTGGAAAGAATGGACCTGCGAGATTCCTCGCGCAGTTTACCCTGAACGGGCAGGGCGAGATTCCTCGCTTCGCTCGGAATGACAGTGAAGGGCTCGGAATGACAGGCGAGAGGTTTTTCTGCATTCGGCTTGGTGGGCCCCGTCATGACCCGCAGCTACCGCAACGCGATACTGGGCGCGATTACAATTGCGGGACTCTGTGTATTCGGTCCATCGACTCCTTCTTTTCCCACCTTACCGAGGCCTTCGCGTCCGAACTCTTCCTTGGATCGCCTCGCGGCCACCGCCCCACGGCAACACACATTGATCTTCGTGGGCGACGTTATGCTTTCGCGGGGAGTGGGCGGGAAAATGGACGCCAAAGGCGATTGGGGTTATCCCTTCCGGCGAGTCTCTGGAGTGTTGCACAGCGCTGATCTGGCTTACTGCAACTTGGAGTGTCCGATTTCCGACCGGGGGCGCAACCTCCATCACCTTTATTCTTTCCGCGCCGATCCGCAGGCCCTGGAAGGTCTGAAAGCGGCCGGTTTCACAATCGTTTCCGAAGCCAACAATCATGCCTACGACTGGGGACCGGCGGCGCTGGTGGACACGCTTGGGCGGCTTCATACCGTGGGCATCCACACGGTAGGCGCAGGTGAAAACACACTGGAAGCTCATCACCCTACGGTGGTGGATTTGGGCGGACTCCGGGTGGCGTTTCTGGCTTACGTGAACATCGCTCCGCAAAACGCGGCGGCCGGAGTCCATCATCCGGGCGTGGCGTGGCTAGACGTCGAGCGGGTTACGGCAGATATTCGCTTCGCCCGGAACCTTGCCGATTTGGTGGTGGTCTGCCCGCACTGGGGCGTGGAGTACGCCACCGCTCCCACGCGCCAGCAGGAAGAGTTGGCCCGGAAGATGATTGACGCCGGAGCCGACCTTATCGTGGGCAGCCATCCGCATGTCATTCAGCCCCTCGAGCAGTATCGCGGGCGCTGGGTGGCTTACAGCCTCGGCAATTTTGTTTTCGACCAGATGGATCCAGCTACACATCGAGGCCTCATGCTGAAAGTAACGGTCCGCGATAAAAAGATTGCCGAAGTGACCAAGATCCCCATCGAGATCAATGCGGATTGCCAGGCCCGGCTCGCCACTCCGAAAGCGCAAGTTTCCGAGCTTCTTCTTGCGACTCGCCTCCCGCATCCTTGACCCTGCGGTCTAGGGTTGAAGTGCCTCTCTTGAGTGAATACATATCGCGTTGATGCCGGGAACTTCCTGTTTCTTGACTGGTCAAGAGTGGGAAGTCACCACAAGGCGACGGGGTACTGGTGTCATTTGCGAGACATGGGCGTTGCAAGCCGCAGTCATTCCCGCGAAAGCGGGAATCTACTCGGCAGACCTTCGGAAATGCGCTGTCCACGGACTGGATTCCCGCTTTCGCGGGAATGACCGGCGTTTCGAAAGGGATCCCATCCCAAATGACACCACCACCGGGGACGGTGGTTGCTTGACACTGGCGGAGGGTTCGGGTAGCTTTTCGGACGAGGAATCCGGCGAGATTTCTTCCAATATGAGAAAAGAGTACCGACGATGGTTGTGGCTGGGTATCGGAGCCATCATCATCGCACTCATTTTTTACAACCTGAGTCGAAGTCCCGAGTGGGGAAACTTCCGGTGGACGCGCCTGTGGGCTTTGCTCACCGGAGCTAGCCCGGGTCCGTTACTGCTGGTGCTGATCGCTGTTTTCGCCACCTACTTTGTACGAGCCTTGCGGTGGAGATTCTTCCTCAGCCCAATTAAGAAGGCCTCGCTCTGGGTCTTGTTTGTGGGCCAGATCCTGGGTTTCAGTTCCATCTATCTTATCGGCCGGCCAGGAGAATTCGTTCGGCCAGCTTACATTGCCAAGAAGGAAAATGTTTCCATGAGCGCCATGTTGGCAGTGTGGCTACTGGAGCGAATCTTCGATACGGTGTTCCTGGTGTTGCTCTTTGCCGCCGCGCTTGATTTTGAGTCGGTGGAGCCTGAAACCGCGCGCGGGACGAAGGTCCTGGCCACCCTGCATCGTGGCGGGGACGTCATGCTTGTTCTCGCCGTCTTGCTCGTGGTGGGATTGCTGCTCTTCTGGTTACGCTCCGGACAGTTTATCGCCTGGATGTTGCGGCTGTTCCGCTTCCTGCCCGCAACGGCACTCAGGCGATTCGAGCGCTTCCTGCGGTCATTTGCCGAGGGCTTGAGCGTCATCCGTAGCTGGAAGGACCTGTTGGGAAGCCTGGCCTTGACCGCCGTGGTGTGGGCTCTCAACACGGCGGTGTTCTGGCTGGTGTTCCAAAGCCTGCGTGGGGAGGTGGCGGCCCTGCCTTGGCCGGCGGCTGCTGTGACGCTGTTTTGCGCCGCGCTGGGACTTGCCGTGCAGATTCCGGGGGTCGGTGGCGGCTACCAGGTGGGCATTATCCTTGCGCTGAACGAGCTTTTCAACGTGCCGGCCGAGGCGGCCACGGGCGCGGCGATACTGGTGTGGATTATCATGTCGGTCCCATGCTTGGCTGCGGGGTTGGTGCTGCTGGTGCATGAAGGGCTGACGTTGAGAAAGTTGGAGGCCCTCGCCGAAGAGGAAAGGGATGTCGCGGAGAATGATTAGCACGGTGTTGAAAGCAGATTAATCCCAGCAGGCACAAGCTGTATCCGCCTGCTGCTTACTGACTGCTGCCTTTGAAGAGCCGCAGGTCTCCCGCCGAGCGGGACGGGACCTGCGCTACACTTGCTGCTTAGTGCTTACTGCCTACTGGTGACTAACTATGAGGTGTCCATTCTGCGGTCACGTAGAAGACAAGGTTGTGGATTCACGCGAGGCAAAGATTGGCGACACCATTCGCCGTCGGCGCGAATGCGCGAAGTGTGGTCGCCGTTTTACCACCTATGAGCGGATCGACGAAATCCCCTATATGGTGGTGAAGAAGGATGGCCGGCGGGAGAAGTTTGACCGGCAGAAGATTCTGGCTGGCTTGCTGAAAGCCTGTGAGAAACGGCCCGTCCCGATGTCCAAGTTGGAGGAGATTGTTAATGAGGCAGAGGCCTTTGTGGCCGAGTCGGCAGAAAGGGAGTGTCCGGCCGCGGAGTTGGGCGAACTGGTTATGGGCCGCCTGAAGAAGCTCGACAAAGTCGCCTATGTGCGATTTGCCTCGGTTTACCTCGATTTCAAAGACATTCGGGAATTCATGGATGAGTTGAAGGACCTCTTGAAAGCCAAGGGCAAGTGACGAACAGGATTCAGGATTCAGGATTCAGGATTCGGGATTCAGGAGTCAGTCACTAGTCGTCAGCCTTTAGCGCTCAGCTATCCCGCCGCGGCGGGTCAGCTTTCAGCACTTGAAAAATGGAGCGAGGTGCTCATCCTGAATGGTGAATAGTGAATTGTGAATTGAAGAAGCGTAGCGGTGAGTGGCCCCGGGCGAGGCGTGCAAAGCAAATTCCGCCTCCGCAATTCACCATTTACTATTCACTATTTACTATTCGTATTACTATTCATAATTCCGCCGCTCCTGAATCCTGAATCCCGAATCCTGTCTTTTTACGTGCGGTTGAAGACGAAGGCGCCGAAGGTGCGGAAAGTTTTGAAGCCGAGGCGCTCATAGAGGCGAAAAGCGCCCGAGTTGGCGTCGGTGACGGTCAGGGAAACCCGCTGGTAGCCTGCCCTGGCGAGGTCGTTGAACGCAGATTCCAACAACGCTGTCCCCAGGCCGATTCCTTGCAGCGTCCTCGCGATGGCAATCTGCGGTATGTGAGCTGTATCGGAACGGACGGCAGTCACGGTCAAGACCCCGGCGAGTTTGCGTGTCAGGCGATGAATGGCGACCTTGGAGACTTGCTCAAGAAACTCTCCGCAACCCTGGTAATGGACGATGTTATCGAACAGGCGTGTTGCTCCTGCCAGTGAGCCGTACTGGTCATTGATCGCCGCATCGACGTGGTTGTGGTAGGCGCCAAAGAGGAGTTCGGCGGCCTCGCGGGCATATTTCTTATCGCAGGGCGTGATCCAGAACTCATCCAGGCTGGCAGTGGCTCGCCGCGTGGGATCAGAAGGGCCGAACCCGGACGAGGCATGGGGTTGCCACTCGGGAAGGAACAAGGCCATGAAGCGGCGCCGGTAGCCGCTGTACTTCCAGGAAGTGAAGTTGCTCTCAAGCTCCTCGAAGGTGTAGTGCGGAAGCTGCGCTTCAACGCGCCGCAGGCCGGGAGTTGCGAGGAGCGTTTCGTTTGCGTGCTCCAGCAGTTCCAGGGCCTGATCCAAACCCGCTGGCGCCGGGCTGACAAATAAATCTCCCATGAGGCCCTTTTCGCCGTCGCAGAAAAAGAAGCAGTAGCCACGAACCACGCCATCCAGAACCAGAGCATACCCTGAGAGACGCTTTTCTTTCAGGCAGGTGGAAATCACGCGAGCCGAGGAAGTGAAATCCCAGTAAAGCTCTTCGTTCCAGGCCCGCGATTCTGCATCCAGCAGCTCCGAGAACGCCGGCACCTCAAAGTGGCGAATATCGATGATTTCAGACCCCACGACACTTCCCTCTTGGACGGCCGGAGCGAAACCTGCCGTCGCGCAAGCCATCCCGGGAGGCCAACAGTCCAAAAACGGCAAAGCCTCTTGGCGCTCGCAAAACGATGCAAGTATAACCCAAAACCTGATTGTTCCTAACCCCATGCACCTGAAACCTGACACCTGCTTTCCCCCCCACCTACTACCTACCATTTTCCTTGTCGCGATGTGACGAAGGGATTAGGAAAGAAAAGTTCTTGTAGGCGGGAAAATGGGTTGTGGTAACATTTTGAGTCTGCGAGTCGAGTGCTCAGTTTCTTCTTGGAGAAGCTCAGGGCTGACTGAGATACGCGGGCTTCGACAGCGGAGGGTGAACCGACGCCGGCTGTAGAAGTTCTGCGTCCTCAGAGGGAGTCTGGGGTATGGACCCAACTACGGTCACCAATTCCGGTACCCCGCCACCGCGTCTGAACCTCGCCCAACCATCGTGGCGTACTTCCCTACGACATCGGACGGAATACTATGCTGTTCTCATCTTGCTGAAGTTGCTTGGGGCGTTGCCGCACCGTTTGACGCGGGCGCTCTGCACAATTCTGGCGTTTCTGAGTTACTGGTTCTGGCCCCGCCTGCGCAGAGTGGGTCTGTTCAACTTGAAGCTGGCTTTCCCTGATTGGCCTGAGAGCCAGCGCCGGAAAGTGCTTTCCGGCTTGTTTCGTAACTTTGGCAGGATGCTGGCAGATTTTGCGCATTTTCCACGTTGGAACCGCGGCAACATTGAGAAGCTGATCATCTATGATGGATTTGAGAACTATGCGCAAGCCCAGAGCCAGGGCCGCGGCGTTCTTTTTCTCACCGGCCATTTCGGGAACTGGGAACTGAGCTCTTTCGCTCACGGGCTGTACGGCTATCCCTGCGACTTCATTGTGCGCGCCCTTGACAATCCGCTGATGGATGAGCTCATCAATCGCTATCGCTGCCTGGGTGGCGGCAAGGCCATCGAAAGAGGTGATTTTGCGCGCGGCGTTCTGCGCGCTTTCAACCAGGGTGACGCGGTGGGAGTGCTTATTGACCGGAACATGTTGACAAGCGAAGGGGTCTTTGTGGATTTTTTCGGCCTGCCGGCGTGTACCACCACCGGCCCCGCGCGTGTGGCCAAGAAAACCGGTGTGCCCATCGTGCTGGGGCTGGTCATCTGGGATTCTAAGCTCAAGAAATATCGGCTGCGATTCGACCCCGTCGAATGGATAAATTGCCAGAATCCGGAAGAAGAAATCCAGGTCAATACTGCGAACTTCACCCGCCTGATTGAAGATTACATTCGCCGCTTCCCGGATCACTGGCTCTGGGTTCACCGCCGCTGGAAAACACGCCCGCCGGGTGAACCGCCCCTTTACCCACTGTAGGGAATAGGGAGTAGGCGGACAGCAGGCAGCGGGCGCAGGTACATCATTCATCAACGAGGGTAGGGCAAGCCCTACCCCTACTCGCGGCTGCTGTAGGGGGACGGCTTGCCGTCCCCTTCATGTTAGTTTGAAAGCTGACGGCTGATAGCTTAGGACTGAGAACTGACAACTGACTACTGACAACTCTTCCCGCGAGGCGGATTATGAAGACTTCGGAGCTTGCCAAGTTGTTGGGGGGAATACTGCACGGAGAGGAGGCTCGGGAAGTTCGCCAGGTGGCGGCACTGGCAACTGCCGGACCGGATGAGCTGACCTATGCCGAAGGCGCCAAGTTTCTTGACCTGGCAGTCGGTTCCCAGGCGGGGTGTATCCTAGTGCCGGAGGGTTGCCTTCTGACAGGCCGGACGACTATCGGGGTCGCGAACCCTAAACTGGCTTTCGTTCGAGCCGCCGAGGTCCTTCCCCCCCCCCGCAAACTCCAGCCGGGAGTCCATCCCACGGCTGTTATTGCTCCGGACGCCCGCTTGGCCGAGGACGTGACCATTCGTCCCTACGTGGTGATTGAGTCAGGTGTAGATGTGGGGCCGGGGACGTATCTGGGAGCGGGAGTGTGCCTGGGCGAGGGGGCTCAGATAGGTTCGCATTGTGTCTTGCATCCACGGGTGAGCGTTTATCCGGGGGCAAGGATTGGCAACCGGGTCGTCCTTCACGCCGGCGTGGTGATTGGATCCGACGGGTTCGGTTACGTTTTCGCCGAAGGCCATTATGAGAAATTCCCCCAACAGGGTGGGGTGGTCATTGAAGACGACGTCGAAATAGGCAGCAACAGTACGGTGGACCGTGGCTCGCTAGGGGTCACGGTGATCGGTCAAGGGAGCAAAATTGACAACCTGGTTCAAATTGCGCACAACGTGAGGGTGGGGCGCCACTGCGTGATCGCTGCTCAGACGGGCATTTCAGGCAGCGCAGAAATTGGGGACTACGTGGTCATGGGCGGCCAGGTTGGTGTTGCGGACCACGTTCGAGTCGAAGAGCGGGCGATGATCGGTGGGCAGGCGGGAATCTTCAGGGTTATTCGCAAGGGAACTAAGGTCTGGGGGACCCCCGCCCGCCCCTTGGATGAATTCAAGAAGATGTATGCCCAGCTTGCCAACCTGCCGAGCCTCGCCAGGAAAGTGAAGGAAATCTCACGGCAACTTTCAGAACGCGATTCGTATAAGAACCGCAAATAAAAAGAGCCAACAAGTCCGCCTTCCGAACCACACCCGTGCTTCTTCAGCAGGGCAGCATCACGGAGTTTTTGCGCAGCACGGGTGGCAAGAATCCCCAGCAGACGCGCGCATCGGGGGTGTTTTCACCCAGCACAAAGGCGCGACCCCATCATCCCTGGTCACTGGAAGTCTGTCAGGAGTAAGGTTTGTTCCACGAAGAATCAACAGCTTACAGACGTAAGCGATTTGCTAAATCGTTGATTCTACGTGCGGCAAAATCTTTCTCCCATAGGCCCCTAGGCCGCACTTGCGGTCAGAGTGTCATCTCGGTGGCAACTGTGAGTCCGGGTGCTTTGTTGAAAAACACCGCAGGGAAAACTCAGGCGGGCGCCAAAGTATCCCTTTTACAGGCCGCATTGCGCTCGATGGATGGTTCGATTGGCTGGTTGGGCGCTGCACACTCTCGGAACTGACGTAAAGCAACTGCCTGGGAGACTGGCCGGTGGAAAAACCCGGCTTTGGCTGGCACCTTGCTGGAACCAAGCTCTGGTCTATAGTTTGCGTGGCCGAACAATGAAGTAGGTTTATATTAAACTAGGTTGAGTAGTTCTTGCTGGGCGCCGTCAGAGGTCTGGAGGTAGGCCGTGCCAGATAGCAACACGCCCGAAATGATCAGCGAATTGCTGGGGAGTGTGCAGGTCTTTTCCTCGGCCGTGCGAGACGTGCTGGAGGAAAAGCTGCTGCGCGAGACAGCACGGGGACGGCTCACCTTCTCCGGCCTAAAACTCCTCAAACTAGTAGCCTTCACCGACTCCCACACAATTGGCGACGTAGCGGCGTTCCTGGGCGTGAGTAACACCGCCGCTAGCAAGGCGGCGGACAAACTGGTGCGTCGCCGGCTTCTTCGTCGTGCGGAGGGACACGCTGACCGGCGCGCCAGCGAGCTTTCGCTCACCGGGGAGGGCCGCCGCCTGTTGAGCGCTTACGAGGCTGCCAGAGACCAGAAGCTTACGGAGATCTTCGGCGCGTGTGTGCCGGAGCAACTGTGTGGAATGGCGGCGACACTGGACCGCCTTTCCGCCAACATTGTGGACCATACTGCCAATCCGCAGGAGCTATGCTTCCAGTGCGGCATATATTTCCGCGAGAAGTGCCTGTTGCGCGAATTGGTCCGGCGCACCTGCTTCTATCAGAAACACAAGGTGCGCAAGGCTGCGGAGTCCGCTGTCGAAGGGGCCGGCGGGACGGAGACTCACGTCCAACCGCCGGCGCCTGAAACAGCGACATAAAAGAGGAGGGACGATGGCGAGTGCAAGAGTGGACGCAAGTCTGACCAAATATCACGCGCCAGTTCCAGGGAGTCTGCCCGCACCGGAGCGGGAACTGCGGCGGAGGTTCCTGAAGGAAGCCCAGGTCGTGCCAGGGGGCGACCGGATTTCCCAGTGCCTGCAATGCGGAACCTGCACCGGGAGTTGCCCGGTAAGTTACGCGATGGACATATCCCCAAGAATGGTCATCGCGCTATTCCGGGCCGGGCAAATCGAGGAGATTCTTCGAAGCCGGACGATCTGGCTTTGCGCTTCCTGTTACATGTGCACGACGCGCTGTCCGCAATCCATCAAAATCACCGATCTGCTCTATGCCCTAAAACGCACCGCGATCGACGCCGGACTCTATCCCGAGCGATTCCCGGTGTACCTGCTGTCGAAGAATTTCGTTCGCGTCGTCAACCGGTACGGTCGCAATCAAGAGATGCTCTTGCTCCTGCTCTATTACCTGAGGCGAAATCCCCTGGGACTTTTGCGGATGCTGCCTCTTGGGATAGCCATGCTGCGAAGAGGGAGAATTTCGCTGTTCCCAAAAAAGATCAAAGGCGTAGGGGCGATCCGCACGATTTTGCGGGCCTCCAAGGACTTCGAATTGCCCCGCCAAAAGGAAGCTGTCCCGTACACTGAAGGAATGGTTGGATACCGGGCAGTGGGATAAAGACCAGCCCGAAAGAACCAGTTGAGAGGCACCCATGGAGTATCTTTATTACCCCGGCTGTAGCCTTGAGTCTTCAGGGAAACCTTACAATGAGAGCCTAAAGGCGGTATTTCGCGCCTTAGGCATTGGGCTCCGCGAACTGGAGGACTGGAACTGCTGTGGCGCGACCATGTACATGAGCGTGGATGAGGCCCTGTCGATGGCGATCAGCGCAAGAAACCTGGCGCTCGCGGAGCAGGCCGGGTTCCGAGACCTTATCGCGCCTTGCAGCGCTTGCTACACCGTGCTGCTCAAGACCAACCGCTTCCTGCGGGAGAGTCCGGAGTTGAGGGCCAAGGTTGATCAATTGCTGGGGCAGGTGGGCCTGAAATACAGTCTGGGCGTCAAGGTGCGCCATCCCCTCGACGTTTTGGTCAACGAGGTGGGCGTTG
>JBEKUR010000052.1:0-27956 GCA_049514855.1 Terriglobia bacterium | reverse complement strand
CCCGCCTCCGCTTCACCGGCTGAGGACATCTTGGAGGTGTGCGCGGAGACCTGTCAAGGGTAAAGAAAAATAAACCAAATTTCCCTTGACACGGCATCACCGTTTCAGAGATGCGCCAGCCAGCGAGTAGCGTCAAGGTGGATAACTTCCACATGGTATCTGGAAGCAGCAGATCCCCGCGGGCGGGCTTGCGCGCGTCGACACTCTAGCAAAAATCTGCGCCCCTCCCGCACGCTATTCCTACTTGGCTCCCCCGTGCGTAAAGTGCTAGTATTTCCGCTATCATTCTGTCAACCGCCCCGACGACCCAGAATACGGTGTGCGGCTGGTAGGGCAGGTGATTTACGTCAGCTTGGAAGTTGTCAGGCTTTTCAAATCATTGCCCGGCCTCTAGCGGCGGTTAACCACAACGATATTAGCCTTCGGGGGAGAGATCTTTATGTTAGCAACAAGATGCTCTGTGCCGGGACGCCCTCGATTACTGGTTATAGATATAACTGGCAACCGAGACGGTTTTGAATATTCACTTTGTAGCTCCCTGTTGGCGAAGCTAAAGGCGGTCGGCATCGAGCTCGCAAGCAAAGAGGTTTTGCGGCCTAAAACCAATGCGGATTTCGCAGGCCTCTTTAGCTCTCACGAATTTAATATTGTGCTTTTGGTGACGCATGGAGGTAAAGAACACGCCGACGGTTCTGCCTCAGCAGTTTTGTCTCCAGAAGGGGTGACCGATTGGTACCTGCTAGCCGGGCTGACTTCCAAACTCCGCGACAATATGATCTGTCTTGCAGTCTGCCATGGTGCGTGTGCGGACACTGTGGACTCGTTTCTTGGCGAGGACCAATTCGCGCTTATCCTTGTCGGATCCGAAGTGGCGCTCCATGCCCGGGAGGTGCTTGATTTCTTCCCGTCCTTCTTTGCGGAGCTTAAACGGAGCACAGTTAATTCCATCGACCCGAATGAGGTGCGACGATGTGTAAACGCGTGGAGCCACCTGGCCAACGGAAAGATGCGAGTTTACTCAGCTGCACTCAGCTGGTCAAAGGCAGAACTCGAATACGCGGCTTGTCACGAGGCTGGCCATGCGGTTGCGAGGACAATAAATGGGGACGAAATCAAGTATGTGGATGCTTGCTCGCGTGTCACATCTTATAGAGGGCATGACTGGACTTGTTCAAGCGAACAGTGCGGAGGACGCTTCAACCCTGAGCCCGGCAATGTCACTGGCTACTTCAATCCAGAATGCGACACATGCACTGCCTTTGTAACAAGCCAGGTTTGTGCCAATTACTCCGGGCGTGCTGCAACAGCCCAGGTCATGCCCGATCTCCCCGATACCCAAAGTGCTGAGCACGATGATGATCTTGCTGCGGAGGAATTCGCGGCGCCGTACTCAAGCCACCCAGAGAAGTGGCAGGACATCGAGCTAGCGGCAAGGCGTCGAGCAGAGCGGTTAGCGGCGCAGGAGAGGAAGGCCATCCTGGAGCTGCGTGATGCACTAGTCCGCGCAGGCGGGTGGCTAGACGGACCCGATGTCCAACAAATCATAAAGGTGAACCTAACGGCACGCAGTGCAGATTGAGTAGCAATCATAGTAGGACCCCACTTTTACGAGACTAAACATTAGCGGGGAGGGACAATGGGCTCGCTGTATCTGAATAGTCTGTCGGCCGACCAACGTAAAGAGCTCGAGCTCCGGCTTTTGAAATCACAGAAGGGACAGTGTTTCATTTGTGAGAAGCCGATTGATATGGTGCTCCACGCCAACGCCCTCGACATTGACCATGTCGAGCCCATAAAGGTTGGAGGCAAGGACGACCCAAGCAACTTTGCCCTCACACATTCGTCGTGCAATCGATCCAAGCAAGCAAGTGACCTTCGCGTGGCACGAGTGCTGGCAAGATTCGCGTCGATTCGAGACGAGGTTGCGAAGGAGAACCGCGGGCCCAACCTAAGCGATGTCCTACGCCATTACAAGGGCGCATTGTATGGGCTTCCCGTAAGGATTGGGGCCGATTCTGTGAGCTTTTCGTTCCCTGAAATCGGGAGGAATGAGGTCCTCCAGGTTCCTCTATACGAGGATGATTTGAGCTGCCTGCGGTATTTTTTCGCAAAGCTGCCTATCGAGTACCTATTCCATGACGACCGCATAAATCCGAGGGCTGTGGGTGGAAGTCTGAATGGGCTAATCGACGAGTTCCACAAGAAGCGGCCTCAACTCCAGGTAGGGCTTGCATGGACGGAATTGAAAGAGACCGAAGGCGTAACGAGGGTGAAGGTTTTTGACGGACAACATAAGGCAACAGCTCAAGTGTTGCTAGGGGTCAGAGAGATTCCCTTGCGAGTCTTCCTGAACCCAAATCTAGATGTTTTGCTCACTGCTAACACAAACGCGGGGACGACATTGCGTCAGATCGCCTTTGACAAATCGGTTCAAAGGCACCTGGGCAGCGCGCTGTTCGGGGACCGCTTAGATAGGTACAGAAAGGAACGAGGACTCCCTTCAGACAATGAGGACTTTTCTGAAAGGGATTTGGTGAATCACTTCAAGGGTGAATGGCGAGAAATGCGTCGCTACATTCTTGACGCAGTTCGCGACACTATCACTCACAACCCGGAGAATAAACTGAAGGATTACATAGACTTCGCGGGCAAGGGCAAGGAGCGCCCTCTCTCCTACAGCACGGTGGAGAAAACCTTCTACTCGTTCTTTATATTCGGCGACGCTCTTGAAACCCCTCTTAATTGCCGAGTCGATGAGAACGAGAATCCGCGCGACCTTGAAAAAGAGCAGATATTGAAGCTCATGAACATCATCGCTGAAAAGATCTATATCGGCCGCTTCGATCCCGCCCTTGGCACGGCCCGAATAGAGAACCAGATACAAAAAGGCGGCGACATCCCAGAGCCGCACCTCATAGCTTATCGCCTGAGTCGGGAGGAAATCCTTTACTGTTGGCTTGGATTTGTTCGCCAGATCATGCAGAGTTATTTCATCACTACCGGGAAACCAATACAAGAAAACAAGCTATGCCAGTACCGATTCCCGGAGCCCCTTTGGGACAATATCGAGAACTTTGTCACTAATCTTATAAAGATGCCGCTCTGGGTAAACCGTGATCTCTCTTTGTCGGTGTTTGGCGGTAGACAGAACTATGAATACTGGCAAACAATCTTCGAGTCCGGAAAGACTCCACAGAACCAACAAGTACTTCCAGCAGGCATAAACTTAATGAAAATGATTCAGCCCTAGAGGCTCCGCGCGCGGCGAATTCCGAGCTTCATTTAATGCCACAACTTTGACGGTATGTCGGCTGCCCGTTGAAGTGCCACTCGCGTGCAAACTCCCGAGAAACGGGGTTCGAGGAAATAGCTGCTGCCTTGTCGCCCAGGGTTTATCGACGAATCCACACGGGTAATCCGAAGTTCTGGGCGAGCGACGGCGAGCGCGGAAGCACCTTTTCCTTAGGTTAACGCCTATGGGGCTTGCCCAGGCCTCATTCGTTCCCGCACACATAGGTGGACCTCACGAGGCCGGGGCAAGCCCCGGCCCTGCAAAGAAGGCAATGGTCGACAATCAAGCTGGTAGCGCGGAGTTGCGGGCTGTCTGCACTACTCCGCGGTTCGTGAGATCGCTACAGTTCCCCGAAAAGCGCGGGGAGAATCCACATTAACGGACGACTTATGCGCGGATGTGGCGCCCGCTGGTTCTGGGCGTATTGTCGGCAACCCGGAAGTGATCCACATGAGCGGTAAGTCGGCTAACCGCGGATGTAACCCTCACGATGGTGCGGCGGGTGGGTTTACTTCGTAACGGCAGATCCAGTTCGCCCTGAAGTAGGTTCTTTAGATCCTGTTCAAGCCATCCTGCGCGCGGCAAAGAATCTCGTGGCGCGAGGCGAGTCACAAGGTTCGGCTGCGCCCTTTTTCTGGAAACGGACGCTGCCGGCTTCCCGCGGATTTGGCTTGGGTACAGGAGCGACGACCGGTGGTCCAGGATTTGCCCCCCCCGTGGGTCGATGAAAGTGACATTTTAACCGACATGTCCCGCTGCTGCACCCACCGCCCCGCCTCCGATCAAACGACCTATCCCGAAATTCGCATCCCATCACCGAATGCAGTGCTAGGCTAGCTCGTCGCCGTCGGCCAGTGCTGCGTTACGCAAGTGAAACACGCCACGCCCGCGCAAGCGGGAATCGAGTTCTGACGTCTGAACCACAGCGCCCTTACTTCTCGGCCAATCGTACGCGGATATCCACGGCGCGAAATTCTTCCGCCTCCGGGAAAACCATCAAGGGATTGATATCCATCTCGGCGAGTTGGGGCAAATCCTCGACGAGTTGAGAGAATCGCTCCAGGATTTCTGCCAAGCCCGCCACATCGACGCCAGGTTCGCCGCGCACTCCTTCAAGAAGCCGGTAGCCACGAATCTGGCGAATCATCTCTTGCGCCTCGAGATCGGTAATGGGCGGCACGCGAAAGACGACATCCTTGAAGGTCTCCACATAGATTCCGCCCAAGCCGAACATTACCAGAGGTCCAAACTTGGGGTCGTGAGTCATACCGACAATGACCTCGCGCCCCCCGCGCACGTACTCCTGCACCAGGAAACCCATTTGACGATCCGCGAGGGCCGAAGGCGGGTGCCGCCGCTTCACCTCCTCCGTCATCTTCTGGGCGGCAGCCATCAATTCCTCCGGCGTATGGATATCGACCCTCACTCCCCCCGCCTCCGTTTTATGGATAAGCCCTGGGGCAAGAGCTTTCAGGACGACCGGGAAGCGCACCGCTTGGGCAATTTCCCCCAGCTCTTTCCCGTCCTGGGCGACCGCAGATCGGGCGACGGCAATGCCATAGCACTCGAGCAGCCGTTGCGCCTCCAGTGCAGTCAATTCAGAACGACCTTGGCGGCGGACCTCGTTCAGAAGTTCCACCGCCGCCTTGCGATCTACGTCAAAACTCCGCACTTCGCCGATGGGCTTTTCGCGCCACTGTCGATAGCGGTCCAACGCCGCCAGCGCCTGCACGGCCGACTCGGGAAACAAGTAGATGGCCATGTGGCCGGGATGCTTCTTGTTCAACTCCTGGAAGAACTCATCGGGGGCCATGAACACGCCAAACATCGGCTTGTCGAACTTCTTGCGCAAGGCCTCCAGACCTTCGACGATGTCCATGGCGTCGATCATCATGGGAGGAACGAACACCACCAGGAGAGAGTCGACACTGTCATCCTCCAGGAGTATCTGGGCGCACGGATCGTACCTGCTGCGGTCGGACTTACCCGTCATGTCCACAGGGTTCTGCACGATGGCCTCGGGGGGCAGCAGGCGGCGCAACTCCTCGCGCGTCCTCTGGGAAAGCTCGGCAAGCCGGAGGCCGAGACTGACAGCCGTGTCGGTGGCCATAATCGCCGGCCCGCCCGCGTTGGTCAGAATCCCCAGCCGGTTCCCGCGCGGCAGTGGGTTCTTGGAAAAGCCCAGTGTCAGATCGAAAAGCTCTTCCACGGTGTTTACCCGGATTACTCCCGACTGTTCCAGGAGCGCGTCTGCGGCGATGTCGAGACCCTGGCGCGCCGAGAGTGCGCCCGTATGTGACGATGCCGCCCGAGCTCCTGCTTCGGTCCGGCCTGACTTCACCGCCAGGATGGGCTTGCGCTTTGAGATGCGGCGAGCAATCTGCATGAAGCGCTTTGTATTGCCGAATGACTCCAGGTACATCAGGATCAGGTCGGTGTTCGGATCATCCTCCCAGTAGAGCAGCATGTCGTTGCTGGATACATCCGTGCGGTTGCCGAGTCCCACAAAGTAGGAGAAGCCGATGTCGAGCTGTTGGGCGATGTTCAGGATAGCAACCCCCAGCGCTCCGCTCTGCGACATGAAGGCGATACGGCCGGTCAGCGGCAAAGTGGGCGCAAAGGTGGCGTCCATGTGGACCGCCTGGGCGGTGTGGATCAATCCCATGCAGTTGGGTCCGATCATGCGCATCCCGTAACGCCGAATTCGCTCGCCCAGCTCGGCCTCCATCCTCCTCCCCTCGTCACCTGTCTCAGAAAAGCCCGCCGTAATGACCACCAGGCCTTTCACACCTTTTTTCCCGCAATCGTCCACAACCGCCAGCACTGCTTCGCGCGGCACTACGATAATCGCCAGGTCCACCTGGTCAGGGATGGAACTGACCGAGGGATAAGCTTTCATCGAGTGAACGAAATCCGCCTTGGGATTGACGGGAAAAAGCATGCCATGATATTCGAATTCAATCAATTGGTGCAGAATCTCGCGGCCAATCGAGCCGGCCCTGCGCGAGGCGCCGACCACCGCAATGGATCGTGGCTTGAGAAGTGAGTCAAGGGGATGCATGATGAGTCCTTTCGCGAGGCCAGAGTCGTCCTTACGGGAGAAGAATCTGCTTTGGGCTGCCGCCGAGAGCCGCGCTCTGTTCTCCGTGGTAAAAAGCTCTTACGCCAGTGGTCAGGCGAACACGGAGCCAGGGCGCCAAGGGTAGCAAAGCCACAGAGTTTTCTCCACGCCTCTGCCTTTGGCTTTTGTTTCCGGCCATTGATCCGCGATGTGCCTTCGACGGCGCCATGATGCCCGCGCCTACATCCGGCGCCCACTCCCTTTTACCCATATTGCAGCTTCGTGCCAAGCGAAGAAAAAACGAATGCTGCACCGTGTAACCCACAGAACCAACCTGGCAGCCCGCTGAAAAAGTTGGCAAGCCATTCTACATGAATGAAGGCTATAATCCGCAATCCGACCGGAACGATTCCTCGTTCGCCCGCAAGCCACAGGCGGCGAGAGGAGACTGTGGGGGCATTTCTAATGGACGCACAGAATCGGACAGGCACGCGATACTTGATGGCAACGGCGTGTGCCGGACTATTCACTTTCGGGGTTATGACCTCCTTCCTCGGCGCCACTCTTCCCGAGCTGAGCACGCGCTTGAACTTTGACCTGGGGCGCGGCGGCGCTCTCTTCAGCTTCCTTTATTTCCCCCAAATTCCCATGGTTTTTCTGGCCGGCCCGCTGATCGACCGCTTTGGAAAGAAGCCCATCCTGGCCGGGGGTTTCCTTCTCTGCGCAGCCGCTCTGCTGGGCATTGCTTATGCTCCAAGCTATGCCGTCCTGGGAGCGCTACTCGTCGCGCTGGGGCTGGGAGGCAGCTCGGCCATGAGCGCTTCCAACACGCTTATCCCCGACCTTTACCCCGAGAACCCTTCCTCCGCCCTGAATCTGGGGGGCGTCTTCTTTGGCGTCGGCGCGATCTTTTTCCCCTGGCTGGTCGCTCTAATGACGGCACGGCTAGGCCTCGTTATTACACTGTGGCTGATAACCCTGCTGGTCGCCGGGGTTGCGGTGGTCGCCTTGATGCAGAGATTTCCGCCTGCCAGCGCGGGCGGTGGGTTTGATTGGCACGAGGCGCGGAGATTGGCTCTGAATCCGGCGGTGATCATTCTAGCTTTCGTCTTGTTTTTCTATTCCGCCGTGGAGATCTCCACGGCCGGGTGGACCAGAACCTTTCTCCAGCAAGACCTCCTCGCCACGCCACAGACTTCGAAAGCCATCCTGACGATATTCTGGGTTGCCATGATGGTGGGACGACTCGCCGCCAGCCAAGTCGTCAAGTTTGTGCGCGGGCCCAATCTGCTTCTTGGCGCCGCGATGGGTGCGGTTGGCGGGCTCTTAGTGGTTGCCATGGCGCACTCTGTCGTGGTGGCCACCGTGGGCATCGTGATCTGCGGACTAACCTATGCGCCGATCTTCCCCACGACGGCCGGAACCGCCAGCACTTACTCTCCGAAATTGTTCGCGACGGTTTTTGGCATCCTCATTGCCGTTGGTCTGTCTGCCGGAGTAATCCTCCCGCCTGCCATCGGGTATGTAGCGAAGATTGCAACCGTAAGGGCAGGCATTTCGCTGGTGGCGGCTTTCGCTGTCCTATTGACTGCTGTCCAAGCGATTTTCCTGGTTTACGAGCGCCGCAGACTTCTGAAATCCGCCAGCTAAAACCACCGTGGGCGAAGGGTGGTGCACTAAAGAAGAGTGACGCGCCGAGCATGGACGAGTGACGAGTAACGAGCAAAAAGGCAAAGATCAGAGGTCTGACAGGAAAAACTTGGTGGAAGGCGGAGGTAGACCTTTTTCCCCACCTACCGCCTACCACATACCACCTACCGTCTACTAACCACTTTTATTTTCAACAACATTCCCACTCCAGATGGCTAAGTACCTTTGTTTTCATACACATTCCCGCTTCACTGCGGGCTGTGGAAAGCCGACCCTTTGTTTTCATAGACATTGCCGCATTGCTCGTTCACTTTTTAAAGTTACTACGTTTTCTTCCCTCGCTGTCGGAGTTGACATCTTGTCCCAGGCTGCGGCGGGGCCGAAGAGTCCCGCCAACTCGAACTCCCCTCCAACGCAGTAGGCAGTAGGCAGTCCGCGGTGGCAAGCAAGGAAGAAAGCAATTCACCATTCACAATTCAGAACTGCCCCAGCCCGAGCGCCTGTCACCTGGCGCCTGGGTCCTTAATCCTGTTTCTTCCACAACCCCACTTACGATCCTAGCCTAGCTTCTTCCGCATGTCAAGAGACAAAATGCAGCAGTCAGGATTCGGGGGAGGAACTACCGGTCAAATAAGCCTGAAGATCCGGCCGGAGCCTTGCGTAGCGCCGGGATGGCGGGTGAGCGGGGAAGAATTGCCCCGCATAGTTGAACAGCGCGGCTGGTGTCCGCAACCAAAACGAGACTCCCTGTGTCCTCCGTGCCTCTCAAGCTTTAACACGGAGCACACTGAGCCTCTCAGTGACCTCTGCGTTGAAACTCTTCTGACCACGGAGGACACGGAGACACTACGCACAGCAGGAAAAATCTTCGCGGCGCGAGAAGAAGGTGAAAACTAGTGGTCCAGGAGGTAATCGGAGGCGGTCAGGTTGGCGAAGGAGACGGTGTTCACGCGCTGGCCCACCACGTTGGCGAAGTACTGGAGAATCGAAGTCAGCTTCAGGATGGCCGGTTCTTCACGCACTCGGAGCCAATGCCGGGTGATAAGGGAAGCGAAGACCAGGCGGAAGTACAACATCAATAACCGCTCTTCACGCGAATAGCGCTGGTTCAGGTTGACGGCATGCTTGAGCAGGTAACTAAGTGCCAGGAAATCGCAGTTGAGCATCATCCGCAGCCGGGGGTAGTCGACGGGCGCGTTGAATTGTTCCAACGCCCGGCGCACCGCAGGGAACTCCAGGCGGTTGGCATTGACAATGGCTAGGAAGTACGCTCGGTCGAATTGCCGGCGCAGGATGCGTTGGCAAGTGGCCTGTAGATGGAAGAAGAAGAACGCGGTAGAGAGGATCAGGATTAGGGCAGATAGGATCATCGTTCACCTCACTCGAGTTTTTGCTTCCGCCGGAGCCATTGCCGCCCCGGCAGATGCCGTTCCAGCCTTCAGCATCCTCTCCAGCTTAAAGGGAAGTTCCACGATTGGTAATAGTACGCGAGTACCGGCCTGCCGCTATCGAGGCGGAGCGCCCAGCGATCCTCGTGGAAGCGCGTATTCTCTGAGGGGCACCTGGCTCTGGCGGGGTGGAGACCTCACTGGACGCAAAGCCGACTTCTCAGGCCCAAACCTCAGCCAGCATTGCAACTGTCTATCCTGCAGTAATTTGCGACGAATCGAAACTGACGCCGATCCGCCGTAAGTGTGATTACACGATAGCGAGAGGTCGCTGAACCGACGTGGCTCGAACGCCGTCCCAGCAAACCGGGAAGGGCCGTCTTTTTGATTCTTTGGGTAGCGACTCCGTCCGAGTGATTCGCGGGCTATACGTGGCGCACCCAAGAGAATAACTTCCAGGTTGCAGACCATCTGGACACAATTGCGCGAGGCGGCGGGTGGTCGTTCCGAACGTGTTGCTATTCAGGGAAATCGCGCCTCATGATTCCGCACCAATCTGCCGCCCACTGCCCTAGTCGTCTCAAAACCCCGCGAGCGCAACGTCGGGACCGTTCGACGTGGAAGAGTAACAGGGCGGCCACTCGATGAGGATACTCAATACGGCATCCGCCAGTCTTCTGCTCGCAGCAGCAACCAAAAGCATAAGTCTTGATAAAATGTCACATTAGATATAATCTAAATCTTTGATGGACGCTGAGGCGATTAGACGGTCCTTGGAAGGCAGCGGGTTGCGGTGCACTCCGCAGCGCTACGCCGTGATGGCATTCTTGATGGAACACAACAGGCATCCCACGGCTGCGGAAATCTTCGAAGCCGTGAATCGCGTGGATCCGCGCTCTTCAAGGGCCACGACTTATAACAATCTGCGGGACTTGGTGCAGGCGGGTTTGGTGCGTGAAGTGGCCGTCGAGGGCCGTGCCGCGCGATTCGATGCGAAAGGCATGCGGCATCACCACTTCATCTGCGACCGCTGCGGCAATGTTGAGGACATTGAGTGGTGCGACGTGCCCAGGCCTGCCTCGGGCTTCCTTGGTAAGCGGATTCTTCGCGAATGCGAACTCATTTTCCGGGGGCTCTGCACGAAGTGCGCTCCGCGGCACGCTTCCGGTTAACTGTCGTAGGCGTGTGGATACCGAATGAATGGCACGCGTCAGCGAGCGCGGTCGGCGGCGATTGCGCGAATGGGAAAGCCAGGATGGGTTCGTAGTTCGTCACAGTTTTTCTAAATAATTCAAAGGGGGAGAACTATATGGAGCAAAAACTCACCACCACGGCGGGGGCGCCTGTCCCCGATAATAAGGAGCAAAACTTGTCAACCGAAAGCAAGTGCCCGGTATCGGGCGGCGCTCGCAGACACACGGCCGGGGCCTCGGCGAATGCGGGCTGGTGGCCGAATCAACTGAACCTGAAGATCCTGCACCAGTACTGCCCCCTGTCCGATCCTAGGGACAAGGAGTTCAATTATGCTGAAGAATTCAAGAGCCTCGACCTAAATGCCGTGATCAAGGACCTCCATGCCTTGATGACGACGTCGCAGGACTGGTGGCCCGCGGACTACGGCCATTATGGGCCGCTCTTCATCCGTATGGCGTGGCACAGCGCAGGCACGTACCGTATCTCCGATGGTCGAGGCGGCGCGGGGTCCGGAGCACAGCGATTTGCGCCCCTCAACAGTTGGCCGGACAACGTGAGCCTTGACAAGGCACGCCGGTTGCTCTGGCCGATCAAGCAAAAGTACGGCCGGAAAATATCCTGGGCCGACCTGATGATCCTGGCCGGTAACGTCGCTCTGGAGTCGATGGGATTCAAGACCTTCGGTTTCGCCGGTGGGCGCGAGGACATCTGGGAGCCGGAAGAAGCCATTTACTGGGGGCCGGAGGGGAAGTGGCTGGCAGACGAGCGCTACAGCGGCGATCGCGAGCTCGAGAATCCTCTCGCCGCCGTGCAGATGGGCCTGATTTACGTGAATCCGGAAGGGCCCAATGGAAAGCCGGATCCCGTCGCTGCGGCACGGGATATCCGAGAGACGTTCCGCCGCATGGCGATGAATGACGAGGAGACAGTGGCCCTCATCGCCGGCGGACACACGTTCGGCAAAGCCCATGGCGCTGCCGAGCAGAGCAAGTATGTCGGTCCCGAACCCGAGGCTGCCGACATCGAAGAGCAAGGCCTGGGCTGGAAAAACACCTTTGGCAGCGGCGTAGGCGCCGACGCGTTCACCAGCGGGTTGGAGGGCGCATGGACCACCAACCCGGTGAAGTGGGACAACAACTACTTCGAGAACCTGTTGGGCTATGAATGGGAACTCACCAAGAGTCCCGCCGGTGCTTACCAATGGACGCCCAAGGACGCATCGGCAGCGGGCACCGTGCCGGATGCCCACGATCCGTCGAAGAAGCACGCCCCGATCATGTTCACGACGGACCTCTCCCTGAGGATGGACCCGATCTACTCGCCGATCGCGAAGCGTTTCCACGAGAACCCGCAGGCATTCGCCGATGCGTTCGCCAAGGCGTGGTTCAAGCTGACGCACCGTGACATGGGGCCCATTTCGCGGTACCTTGGCCCGCTGGTTCCGGCGGAGGCGCTGCTGTGGCAGGACCCCGTTCCCGCTGTGGATCATGAACTGATCGGCAAGCAGGACATTGCTGCCCTAAAGGCGAAGATCCTCGCATCCGGACTGTCCATCTCCCAACTGGTCACGACGGCCTGGGCGTCGGCGACAACGTTCCGCGGCGGCGACAAGCGCGGCGGCGCCAACGGGGCACGCATTCGCCTCGCGCCGCAAAAGGATTGGGAAGTGAACCAGCCGGCCGAACTGGCGAAGGTCCTTCAGACGCTGGAGGCGATTCAAAAGGATTTCAACGGCGCGCAGTCCGGCGGGAAGAAGGTCTCGCTGGCTGACCTGATCGTTCTGGGCGGCTGCGCAGCCGTCGAGAAAGCTGCGAAAAAGGCCGGGCACTCCGCGAAGGTTCCCTTCTCGCCGGGGCGCACGGATGCTTCGCAGCAGCAGACCGATGTGGACTCATTCGCCGTACTGGAGCCGACCGCAGACGGGTTCCGCAACTACCTCCGGAGGGGACACCGAAGACCGGCGGAGGAACTGCTGGTGGATCGGGCGCAGTTGCTGACGCTTACGGCCCCCGAGATGACGGCTCTCGTCGGCGGCATGCGCGCCCTGAATGCGGACTTCGGGCAGTCCAAACACGGCGTCTTCACCAACCGACCCGAGACGCTGACGAATGATTTCTTCGTCAACCTGCTCGACATGAATACGAAGTGGCAGGCCTCCTCTACATCCGAAGGCGTGTTTGAGGGGCGCGATCGCGCGACGGGCGAAATCAAGTGGACCGGCACCCGTGTCGACCTTGCCTTCGGTTCGAACTCCCAGCTCCGAGCAATCGCGGAAGTCTATGCATGTGACGACTCGAAGGAGGCGTTTGTGAAGGACTTCGTGGCTGCGTGGGACAAGGTGATGAACCTTGATCGCTACGACCTTGCCTGAGCTCGGCGGAAAAGAGAGCTGTCAACTTGGTACTAACCGCCGTTCCTGTTGTTTGGATCGGCAAAAACGGAGGTGGCGCTTTTCTTGGCTCGCGCGGGCCGGATCGCGCCGCCTCTGATTCTGCCAGGGTCTTAACCGCTGAAGTCACCGAGTGGCCTGGAAGCTTTCGGTCGAGTTCTGGAATCGATAAGACCATCAGGGTCTTCGATCGCGCTTCTTAACTTAGCAACGACCGTTCGCCTAAGCCTCTAGCCGTGGGTGGATCAGAAATCTAGTGGGGCACAACCGCGCTGGTTCCACTTTGCTCATCCCGAAGCGTCCTGCACGACAGATCTATCGAACCGTGTTTTGTGCGCGATTCACCTCTCCCATGCCGCCTTTACCAATAGGCGCAACAATTTCATACGGACCGAGTTTGTCGCCGGGAGAAAGCGCCATCTGCCTGTCAGAGCTAAGTCTAGCCGATCAGATAGGGGATAAGTCCTGGATGACGGCGCACTCGGAAACTATGCTGAGTGGGTACTTCGTCGGATTTGGAATGAAAAACGCCCTTCCCGCGCCGGAATCCAGCCAAACGCCGGGATTGTCGATGGGAAGCCGACTTTTCAGGCCGAATCCACAACTTCGGTCGCACCAGTCGATTAGGGGGTGGTCCCGGAGGACGGCCGAGTTCCGAAGGTTGTTAACCAAATCCCTCCTCGAGCGTTATACCCACTGAAGAGAACTCAACAAGGTCAGAGCATCCAGGCCGGCGCGGGTTCGAGGGCCGGAGGGATCAAGAGGGAGGAACGGAAATGGAAACAAAAGCTAAACGGCGAAGCGCTCTTTGGGCATTGGTTTTGGCTGGGGCAATATGGGGCGCGGTGGGGGCTTGGCCGGTAGCAGCCTATGCTCAGAAGCCCCCCGCAGTTACCAGCAAAGCCATCCCGACGGACCAAGACATTGCGAGTGTTGATGCGCAACGCGGCGCCTTCGACCGTTTTCTCGACGCGCACCTGGAGATCGCAAACGACGTACTCGGCAATCCAGCGGTGACGAGCAATGAAGTCTACCTGCGCGAACATCCTGAGCTGCAAGCTTTCCTCGATAGTCACCCGCAAGTGAAAGCCGATCCACGCGCGTTCATCAGTCCGAGAGAATGGAGGGTAGAACGTCCCAGATCGGGGTTCGATGAATTACTGAGTGACCTGGCGCCTGTCTTGGCGTTGGCCTGCGCCCTGCTGGGGATTCTCTGGGTGACCCGCGCCCTCTTGGAGAACCGCCGCTGGAACCGCAGCTTCAAGATGCAGGAGGAACTCCACACCAAGCTGATTGAAAAGTTTGCTTCCGGCCAGGACTTTAGCGCTTACCTGCAATCCGACGCCGGCCGTCGGTTACTAGAGTGGGCCCCGCCGGCGCTCGATGCTTCCCCGCGGGGCCTGCCCAATCCCGTCGGCCGAATTTTCTGGTCGGTGCAAGCCGGGTTGGTCCTGCTTCTGACGGGTCTCGGTTTGCTCCTGCTCCGTGGGCATATGGGCGCAATTGACGTGACCCCTTTGCTCGTGTTTGGAACGCTGGGGGTGACTCTGGGCGCTGGCTTCATACTTTCGGCGATGGTTTCCTATGGTCTATCCAAGCATCTCGGGTTGATCGGCGGAGCAGGGCAGGAAGGTAACCTGGCGCTGAAACATTGATGGCACGACCGGCCGGCAGATAAATCCTGAACTCCGGCCCCATTCCGTGGCAGAATTCGAGTATGTCCATCCGGGAAATCACCGTGGCGGAATTGGAAGGTTCGAAGATCGGGGCAGAGGCAGCCGAGCAAGCTTTCCACATGGACGAGCAGACCTTCCGGGTTTTCTACGAAGACACGGCGCGCCCCCTGTGGTCCTACCTCTGCCGGATTCTGGGCAGCGCGACCCTTGCCGACGATCTCGTCCAGGAAAGCTACTACCGCTTCCTGCGAGCCGACCTGAAATCGGATGATGCGACTTATCAAAAGGCCTACCTTTTCCGGATTGGGACCAATTTGGCGCGCGATCACTGGCGCCGCCTGCCACGCCGTGAACAAGGGGAGGCCGCCAATCCCGAGCAGGTGCCGGCGGATGATCGCACTGCTGAGCGTTTACAGCAACAATCGGACCTGGGACGCGCCCTGGAACGCCTGAAACCGCAGGAACGCCAACTCCTGTGGCTCGCCTACGCGGAGGGCGCGAGCCACAAGGAGATCGCGGAAGTTGTGGGCCTGAGAGCGGGGAGCGTCCGCCTGCTGCTGTTTCGGGCGCGGCAAAAGATGCTGAAATTGCTCCGTCGGCCAGGGCTGGCTTTGAAGACCCAGGGCGACACAAGTCATCGTTCATGAAAGATGAGCAAGCACATGAAGCTTCCACATTGTGAGCGCGAACAAGAGGTGGTGGACTCTCTGCGGTCCGGCCGATGGGCGAGCGCGTGGGGCGAAGAAATCCGGCAGCATGCGGCGGCTTGTGCGGTGTGCGCAGAGGTGGCGTTTGTCGCCCAGGAGTTTCAGGTCGAAGATGAGCTGGCGCGGGCCGAACTCCAGCAACCGGGTGCGGGCCTGCCCTCGGCCGGGCTCGTTTGGTGGAAGGCCCAGCTCCAGGCTCGTCGCGCGGCCGAGCAGCGTGCCGCCGCGCCGATTGTGTTGGTCGAGCGCGCCGCTTATGCGCTTGGAGTCCTCGCGGTGCCGGGGCTGGGTGTGTGGCAGTGGCCACGCATCGCGGGCTGGCTTCAGCGCGTGGCGAGTCTGGCCCCAATACCACGCTTCGCGGCGATGCCCGAGTATTCTTCCAGCGGCGGGTGGCTCCATCAGCTCGCACAGGCTGGGACTGGCCAAACGCCGTCCTTTCTCCTGGCCGCCAGCGCGGCCGCCTTCCTCACCGTGATGGTCTTCGCCGCTTATGTCGTCTGGCGGGAGGATTAGAAGGACCAACATCTACTTACCGAAATTGCCATTCGGTCGCGCCCTCAGCTTGATCCCAGAGGGTCGAAGAGCAGTTCGGTGGTGATGGTGATTGCCTTGTAAAGGCTGAGGTAGACCGGGCAATTTTCCGCAAAGACGCCGTGGACCTTGAAAGCCGTTTCGCGCATCGAATGCGTGTGATAGCGGGGGCAGGTGGCTGTTTGTTTTTGCCCAAAAAAGGGACTGAACACCCCGTGACGTGGTGCTGCAATAACAGTCGCTGAATCGGATGTCACCCCTGGTTATGAAATGTGCACCGACTTGCTATAGAGGCGCAGTATGAGGTCAAAGGTAAGGCTTTCACCCATGTCTCCAGCACTGGGAGCGTCGGCAGTGTGTGCCCCTCTTCGACTTGGGAGATACATGAGCAGACCAAACCAGTCCGGCCTTCAAGTTCACTCTGACTCAAGCCATTGGCCTCCCGCCACGCTCTAAGCCGTTTGCCAATATCCACGATGAAAATCCTCCCTATTACTTTCCAAACTGCCTCAGTTCCCGCCGCCACGGTCTGGCGGCAGGGTGAAGATATAGAGCAGAAATGCAGCGAGGGAAAGCAAGAACATCACCATGAAGCCCACAAGGACAGCCGTTAGTGGACGATGCCCAAAGAGAACGGCAGCCGGGGACCCCGGCAGGGCGGGCACGGCGTGGTGATGCGTTGGAAGGCTCACTTGGGGTCCGGTGCAAACTGGATTTGGAATGAAAAACGCCCTTCCCACGCCTGAATCCAGCCCAAACGGTGAGCCAGCCGATGGGAAGGCGACTTCCCATTCCCAATCCGATCGCGACGCGATAAATTGCGTGGAAGTCATTGATGGGATACGGACTTCACTAACTTTTCGCTGACGAGTTTGCAGCAGCAGCTTGTTGAGAGCGGCGAACGGCTGGTGAAACATGTGCGCTATTACTGGCTGCTATTGGCCGAGGGGCACCTGAGTCGGGGGCTGTTCGGCAGCATGCTGAGAATGATCGCGGCGTTGCCGCTGCCGGACGGTTAGCGAACCAGGACAGAAAGCAAACGAGCGCTCGGAAGCCATCCAGCGCGGAAGTGTCAGCGGCGAGGCAGACTGGGGCGGGTAATCCCAGCACAGCGGCTCCGCAGAACGGCCAAAACGAGCTGCACTAGCACCCCAAAGGGACCAGCGTGACTTGCGGTTGACACGACGGGACAGGAGGGCTAGGCTTTCGGGCAAAGGGGAAGCTGAAAACGGAAATTCCGGCTGATAGTTGGGTGGCAGCGCCCTAAGACAATCGGACGCCCCAAAGCTCAGGAAGGAAGGCAGCAACGAACGACAATCCAACCATCACCCGAATTGACAACGACGATCCGCTCACCAAAGCCGCGCTTGATGTGGAATGGCGCCTCTTTACACACTGTGGTCTCAACTACAATGTTCAGGCTCCAGGTCTGGATGCAGCGCGAGAGCGTGACGTTCCCGCGACAGCGGGCGGGACGCCCGCGCTACATCCTGGGGGCGCTGCCCGCGGCAGCTGCGTTCAAGCGAGGAAGCACTTTATGAAACTGACGAGAATTGCATTACTGTGCGCAACGTTACTGTGCGCGACCTTTCTTATCCCCTGCTCCCTCTTTGCGCAGGAGGCGATTCACGACCCCCTTCTCCGCTGGATGAACCAGATTGCGAAGCGGCAACTGCAGGAGCGGCAGAGGGTGATTGACCAAATCCATACTGTGGCTGAAGCGGAACAACGGAAACAAAAGGTCCGCGCCACGCTTCTGGAATTATTAGGTGGTCTGCCCGACTACAATGGGCCGCTGAACGCCAAGATCACGGGCGAGATTCAGGCCGATGGTTATACCATCGAGAAAGTGCTTTTCCAGAGTCTGCCGAATTTCTATGTCACGGGCAACGTCTACCGGCCCAATAAGCCGGGGCGTTACCCCGCCATTCTCTTTCAATCCGGCCATACTCAGGAGGGAAAGCCCGAGCCGCAGCGCGCCGCCGCCAACCTGGCCTTGAAAGGCTTTGTAGTGCTTGCGACCGACCCGATTGGTCAAGGTGAACGGGAACAATCGTACGATCCGCAACTCTCGGGGGCACTGGGGGGATGGTCCGTTCCCGAGCATATCCAGGCGGGAGCCCAGAGCATTCTGATTGGCGAGAGTGCGGCGCGTTTTTTCATTTGGGATGCGAAGCGCGGCATCGACTATCTGGTCAGCCGGCCAGACGTAGACCCCACACGTCTGGGTGCTACGGGCTGCTCGGGGGGTGGAGCGCTCACCACCTTCATTGGCGCTTTGGACCCGCGACTTAAAGCGGTCGTTCCCGCCTGCTATCCCAATTCCTATCAGTTGTTGTTCGCCGGCCCTGACCCCGATACCGAAATGACCTTCCCCCAATTTCTCGTGCACGGACTCGACGTGGCGGATTATGTGGAAGTGACGGCGCCCACGCCCTGGCTGATCCAAGAAACCGAGGGCGACTACTTTACGCCCGCCGGCGCTCGCATCGTTTATGAGGAAGCGCGACATTGGTACCGCATTTACGGAGCAGAGGATAAGATTAGCTTCTTTGTCGGCCCCGGTCCCCACGGCACTCCCCTGGTCAGCCGGGAAGCCGTCTATCAGTGGATGATCCGCTGGCTCAAGGACGGCCAGGGCGATTTTCACGAACAGCCCGTACATCTCTACAGTAATTTCGAACTGCTGGTCACGCCCACCGGCCACGTCGATGATATTCCCGGGAGCCGCAAAGTCTGCCAACTGATCCTCGACGATTTTCACGCCAAGATGCGGCAGGGAACAATCCCCGAACTGCAAGCGGAATTGCGGAGGCTCGGAATTCCCTCCGACGGCGCTTCTCCGGCAATGACGGTGCTGGATGAGTCGAACGATGCCGATGTCCGGCGCGAGCACATCAAGTTTGAGAGTGAGCCAGGGGTCGAGATCGAAGGAAACCTCTACGTACCCGCTTCGCCTCCAGGCCGCAAGCCCGCAGTGCTGCTGGTGGCGGACAGTGGCCCCTACTTCCAGGCGGCAACCACCGATTCCCTGGCCAGCAGGATGGCCAAGAAAGGGCGGGTTGTTTTGACGCTGGAACCCCGCGACACTCCCGGGGAGAATACCCACGCGCCCTTTGTGGGAAATTGGATCACCAACTCAAGGGCCAACCAGATTGGGCTCAATTTGCCGGCCATGCGGGCGCATGACATTCTACGCGGAGTGGATCTTCTCGCGGCGCGCAGCGACGTGGACCCGGCCTCGATCCATGCTGGCGCCCGCGGGGTGAAAGGGGTGTGGTTATTGCTCGCGGCGGCGGTGGACCCGCGCATCGGCAAGGTCTGGCTCGACCGCAGCCCCACCAGCTTGCGCGCCGCTCTCAAGTACACTCTGAATACAGATTTGTTTGATGCCGTCATTCCCGGCTTTGCGCTGCATTGGGACCTTGACGATCTCACCCAGGCCATGGGAACGAGAACGGTGATGTGGACGGACCCGGCAAACTGGATGAACCGGATTGTGGCGCTTAAGGGACCCTATCAGTATCGCTACATTCTGGGTGATACCACGGACCTTGCCGACGCCCAGGACAACGCATATATTGACGAATTCTTGCAATGATCATTTCTGTGCCATTCAAGGAGGCGGGGACCGCCGGAAGGGCAGCTCCCCACGTTGTTCGTCCCCTACCCCGCCACCACTGGTAACGCCATCAATATTGGCACCCGAATTGCCAGAGCACAAGTCGAGGATGGGAGGGGTTGAGCATTATCCATCTATTTGCTACGGGACTGGCTTGAAGGGACTTAAGAAATGAAAAAACTTGGCCGCCGCGACTTGCTGAGAAATTCCCTGGGAGCTACCGCCGCCCTGGTGGGGGGAGTCAGCTATGAACGTAAGGCACTGATGGCACGCATGATGGCCCCCGCGCAGGGAGCCAGGGTCAAGGAGCCGGCAAAGGGTCTTCAGCGCGGAAATTTCGGCAAATACGAAGTTTCCCGGCTCATTATTGGCGGAGACCCGGTTTCAGGGATCGCCCATGCGGGCGAGCTTGTCTATCAAGCAGACTTTATGACCCAGTATTTCACTACCCCGAAGATCCTTGAAACCTTGACGCTGGCGGAACAGAACGGGATCAACACCCTCCTGATGCGCGCTGACGACCGCATCATCAGTCATTACAATATGTTCAAGAGGGAGCGTGGAGGGACCCTCCAGTGGATTGCCACCACCGCACCCGAGCAGGGCTCCCCGGTGGAAAATGCCAAGCGCGCCCGCGACAATGGCGCCATAGCCGTTTATCTCCATGGCGGAGTTGCGGACGGGCTCGTAAAAGCGGGCAAAGTAGACGAGATCGGCGAGATTGTGGAAGGGTTCAAAAAGTCTGGAATCATGGCAGGTATGGGAGCCCATCTACTCGATACGGCACGTGCCAGCGTGCAAGCCAAGATCGATCCGGACTTCTATATGATGACAATCAACCGGGTGAATTACTACTGTAGCGAAGCAGCCGAGGTCGGGGTCTTCATGCGGTCAATCAAGAAGCCCTGGATCGCCTTCAAGGTCTTGGGAGCCGGCCGGGTGAAACCCCAGGAAGGTTTCCGCCTTGCTTTCGAGCACGGTAGCGATTTTCTCGCCGTGGGCATGTTCGACTGGCAGATTCGTGACGACGTCGCGCATGTCCAGGAAATGCTGGCCAATGGGATCAGCCGTGAACGCGACTGGGCGTAGCCGCAAGGCTCTCAAAGCTCAGGATGACGGCATCGAGGCATTTTTCCGCAACCTGTAAATCCCCGCCCGTGAGCAGTCACGGTCAAGATGACCGTGCCACCTCAAAATGAGTCACTCCCCCCTTCAGTAACTCGGAACACCGGCTTTATGGTACACCTCTTCGACGCGCTGGTATTCCTCCTGCTGTTCCATCAGGCCCAGGCTTCGCAGCATATGGCGGATCGTCATGTGCGTGTCATTTGACCAAAACATCCCGCAATCCTCGTCCTCGTAATAGCGGTAGCCAACTTTATCGCCGTACATGTGCTTGAGACCTTCCCCGTTTTTTAGGGCCGAACTCCAGGGGAGGATGGCGTAGCTCAGGTCGAGTTCCTGAACCAGGATATTGTCTTCGGGGGGAATGAGTCTGCCAGCTTCCACTTTCTTCTCGCTCTCGGGCCACTTCACTTGGGAAACGATTTTACCAGTCGGCTCGAAGATGGAAGCGTTGTTCCGCCAGGTGCTGGAGACGATGTAGCAGTGGTTTCGTTTGGCGCGCCCAGCAGGTTGGGAAGTCTGCGGTGATTGGGTCGGCCAGGCGACCAACTCGGCACCCTGGCGGGCCAGTTCTCTCCACCCATAATCAAAATCCATGTCGTAACAAATCTGTATCCCTACCTTGCCGAAATCACACTGGAAGACGGGTTCTTCCGTGCCGGGCGTGGAGCCATGCTCCATGGAGCCGGAATCGGTATCGACCACGAGATGCACCTTGCGATAGATGCCCACGACCTCACCTTGGCGGCCAAAAAGAATAGCGGCGTTCGAACATCGCTTCGTCGCCCAATCCTCCAGCAGAAAGGTCGGCAGCACGATGTAGGAATGGATTTTGCGCGCCTCCTGAGCAAAGGTATCCTGCACCGCGCCTGCCAGTGGATACGACCAATCCGCCACTCCTCCCACGGCCTCGCCTTCACCGGTTAGCGCCATCTCCGGCAACACCGCCAGGTCCAGACCGCGGCCATACTTCTTCTCTGACTCCGCCTGCATGCGATCAACAATCGCCGTCAGTTGGTCCAGGCGTTTTTGCAGGCCCGGATGCTTTCCCCAGAACGGTTGCATGACCGTGCCTATGATGACTTTGCGGGGTGGTTGGTCCGAAGTGCTATTCACGGGAATGTCTGCGCCCACCACCGGCAGTGCCAGCAAAATCCCGAGGAAGCTCACAACAAACTGTGCCAGCATGCGTGCCTGAATTCGAGGTCCGGTTGTCACAACTTATCCTCCCTTGGGGAATGATCGAGTAGGGGGGACCCTTGTGGTCGCCCCGGGCAGGCACAAGGCCTGCCCCTCCTACGCGCCACCCTCAGAATTCCCTGCAAAGAAATATCTGCCGACGACTTTCCCACCATGATCTCAAAATCGCCGGGCACTCGATCACCTTGCGGTTCGGCGGGATGTGCTGGTCAGCGTAGATGCCCCGGCCGTGAGTCTTCGACTGGCCGATGCGCAACCGAAAACAACAGAACTCGAGGTCGATCTTTGGAACGCGAGCCATGAGAGAGTCAAGAGTCATAAGTGTAAATCAAAAACCCGAAGGTCGGTTCGCTGGCAAATTCATCGGACCTTACAGAGCCAAACGCTCGAACCGTACAGGGGGAGTTGGCCCAGAGGTTAAACTTTTCGGTCGATCAGACAAGCCAACGATCGAGCGATCTCCATTGGTTGTCCTAATGTGTGCCCAAAGATTTTATCTCACTACAGGGGTTCACCCCACGAGATTGGGAAACGCCCTTCAACGCCCGAATCCCGTTTGCCCCATGCCTGCCGAGGCCAGATGATGGGAAGCCGACTTTTCATTCCCAATCCATTCTGTGTGCCCAGCACCCATAAGTTTCACTGCGACTTTTAGGGAAGTTCTGCTCTGCTCCCGGGACCACTTCGCGGTGGATCCAGCACGGAGAGGTGTTGCCGCAGACAGCACTCCTGGGAACTGCTCCGCGACTTGAACGGTCCCGGATAGTCCTATTGTGTTGACTTGCCGGTACACGCGGCGTATGCTAGCCGCAATCGAAGTTCGCGTCATCTTGCTGAGAGGTAATCGCCTCATGGTCGGCCAGACGGTTTCCCACTACCGCATCGTTGACAAGCTGGGTGGCGGGGGCATGGGCGTAGTGTACAAGGCTGAGGACACGAAGCTGGGCCGCTTTGTAGCTTTGAAGTTCTTGCCCGAGGCGTTGGCCAAGGACCATCAGGCCCTGGAGCGCTTCCGGCGGGAAGCCCGCGCTGCTTCTGCGCTCGACCACCCCAACATCTGCACGATTCACGAGATTGGTGAGTACGAAGGACAGCCCTTCATCGTCATGCAGTACCTGGAGGGGCAGACGCTGAAGCAGCGCCTGGCCGGGAAACTGCTCAAGACGGACGAAGTACTGGACCTAGCAATTCAGATTGCCGACGCACTTGAGGCCGCACACGCCAAGGGCATCACCCATCGGGACATCAAGCCGGCGAACATTTTTGTGACCACCCGTGGGCAGGCGAAGATTCTCGACTTTGGGCTGGCGAAACTAACGGGACTCGGGGCTCGGGGTTCGGGATTCGGGAAGGACGCGGCGGCCACGGCAGCGCCTACGGGACCGCTCGACGAAGAGCACCTGACAAGCCCGGGCGTGGCGATGGGCACCGTTGCGTACATGTCGCCGGAGCAGGCGCGGGGTGAGGAACTCGACGCGCGCACCGACCTGTTCAGCTTCGGCGTGGTTCTCTACGAGATGGCTACGGGGCATCAGGCTTTCCTGGGGATGACCTCTGCGCTCATCTTTGACGCGATCCTCCACAAAGCGCCGACTTCACCGGTCCGTCTGAATCCCGAGTTGCCGCCCAGGTTGGAAGAGATCATCAACAAGGCGTTGGAGAAAGACCGCGACGTGCGTTACCAGGTCGCGTCGGAATTGCGCGCTGATCTGAAGCGCCTGAAACGCGATACGGATTCGGGTCGCACAGCGCCGGTCAGCGGGCATGCCGTTGAAGCGCCTCCTCGCCCCCAAAAACTGAGCAAGACGATCGACTCGCTCGCCGTGCTGCCCTTCACCAACTTGAGTGGGGACCCGGAGATGGAGTACCTGAGCGACGGCATTACCGACACGCTCATCAATAGCCTCTCCCAACTGCGCAAGCTCCGCGTGGTACCGCGGGGCCTCGTGTTCCGATACAAGGGCCAAGAAGTTGACCTGCGGCAGCTAGGAAGTGAGCTGAATGTGCGCGCGGTATTGACCGGGAGGGTGATGCAGCGAGGTGACATGCTGCTGGTCGGCACTGAACTGCTCGACGTGGCTAGGGTGTCACAACTCTGGGGAGCGCAGTACAACCGCAAGATGGCGGATATTTTTGTCGTGCAGGAAGAAATCGCGAGAGAGATTTCAGAAAAGCTGCGGCTGGAGTTGACGGGGGAGGAAAAGAGGCGGCTGGCGAAGCGCGTCACGCAGAATAAGGAAGCCTATCAGTTTTATCTGAAGGCCGCCTACTTCTACCAAAAGTGGTCGCCGGAAGACTTGAACAAGGCGATCGAGTACAGCCGGCAGGCAATTGAGCAGGACCCGACTCTCGCGACGGCCTATGCTGTGATGGCCTATTCCTACGCCATGCTCGGGCATTTCGGATTCGTCCGACCCAAGGAAGCTTTTCCCAGGGCCAAGGCCGCAGCGCTTCGGGCCTTGGCGCTCGATGATGGGCTGTCGCAAGCGCATGCAGCCCTGGCGCTCACACGACTCTTCCACGATTGGGACTGGCCGGGAGGGGAAAAGGAATCCCGGCGCGCCTTGGAGTTAAACCCGGACGATCCGGTGGCCCACCAAGCGTACTCCGTTTTTTTGCAGGTCACGGGGAGGCTCGAGGAGGCTGTGGCAGAGCAAAGGCGGGCCGTGGACCTGGAGCCCCTTTCTCCCGCCAACAACCATATCTTGGGAGGATGGCTCTTCTACGCCCGCCACTACGACCAGGCGGCCGAACAATTCAGGAAAACGCTTGAGCTCGACCCGAGTATTATGAGGCCCCGGGAAATGTTGGCATTGGCTTACGCTCACAAGGGTATGTGTGCGGAAGCCACGGCGGAGTGTGAGAAAATAAGGCTGCTCCCCGGCGGCAACTTGTTCAGCCGCGCCGTTCTCGGGTATGTCCACACCCTTGCAGGTCGGCGGGACGAGGCGCTGAACATTCTGGAAGAATTGAAGCCCCTGCTCGAGGGGAATCTGCTTCTGGGTTACCGTGTCGCAATCCTCTGCGCCGCCCTTGACGAACGCGACCAGGCGTTTGAGTTGCTTGATAAGGTCTGTGATGAACGGCTTGCCCTGATGCTTTACGTCAAACGGTATTCTGTCTTCGACAATCTGCGCTCCGACCCGCGCTTCCAAGACCTCGTGCGCCGCATGAACTTCCCGCCGTAAGGTCACCCTCGGCCTTTGGGTCCCCATTTCTTACGCGCGCCTCTGATGCGATTCCGTTCGGCACATGCGCAGTTGCGGAATCGACTGGCAGCCGTGACAACAAGGGAGAACAGCCCTTCCGACCACCTCTGCCAAATTGTGCCTGAAAAACGCCCTTCCCACGCCGGAATCCAGCCGACCGGAATGCACTACGCCAGTTGGCGGCTGGCCGACTTCTCAGGCGGAATCCCTAAAACCCAGCGTAACCTCCTGACCGGCAGTGGATTGCAGCGTGACCAGCGAATATATTCTTCTGCGACCACTTCAGAGTAATTTCCGAGTGCACGACCACCCGGCAGGAATACGTTGAGAATCGCCTTGGGCGTGGCCAGAAAGCGAGCGGCCGTCCTAAGGCCCCATACAGCTCACGGGATGCCTGGATTCTGGGAGGGAGCGGTCTCACTGAGCCGCTTGAGGTCGAGCACCATTTTGCCCCGCGCGTCCGCCTCGAAAGCGGGGACAAAGCGCGCTCCCCAAACCACCTCTTCGTGGCGGTAGGAGTGGCGAACGTGGACCGTCTGGAAAAACGTATCGTCGAAAGCCTTAATCAGAATTAGAAACTCGGCCTGCTGCCGGGCGAGGTTTTCGGCAGTCTGGCCCCAGAGCGGGCTGGCCTCATCGATAGGATGAACGACCGTCCAGGTGAGTGGCAGGAACACGACGGAGGAGCGTTCGAGCGTGAGGGGTCTGTACTTGCGCACCAGTCCGCGGTCCGACGGTTCCACGGTCATCAGGAGCATCCGCGCTTCAATCTCCATTAGATTGTTGCTGCGCCGATTCGCGACGCGGAATTGCAGGCTGGCGCCGGACTGATAGGGCGCCACAACCAGCTGCCTGCTGAAGGCGAGGCGCGCCGCGGGCCTTGAAAATCTTCCGAAGAGCAGGCCAGTGGCGATCGCAAACGCCATCAGTCCGAGAAGCGCTTGAAACGCCGCCACTAGGTTGGCCAGAATGCCGTCGGGAGAGATTTTACCGTACCCAACTGTGGTGAACGTTTGCGCGCTGAAGAAAAAGGCGGTCAGAAAACGGCCCAACGCCGTACTGGTGTCGGCGCCTTGCAGGTGTTCGACGCCGATCCCCAGGTATACGAAGGCAACCACAAGGTTGGCAATCACATACCCGGCGAAGATTATGGCCACGAAAACGGGCCAGGAGGTGTTGATCATGAAAAGATAGGGATGTATGTCCCGCCAGGTGGCTCCGCGTCGGCGAACATTGAATTGCCCGTTGGGGTCGATGATTCGACTTAAGTCGCCGCGGTATTTTTCTGTAAAGCCGGGGTCGAACGAAGGCTTGTCCATAATTGTCGATGATAGAAGGAGCAAGACACTAATGTCCAGCAGGGTGCAGAGCCGAGAGTCGATGCGGTACGCCCCGCGACGTTTGGTGCGGTGCTTGGAACCCACTGCAATCTGCCACGATGGGATACTGGAGGTGTGCGCGACGGCCAGTTGCTGAAGACCTTGTTCTACTCTGAGGCGTTTGTCGGAGGCGGCTGGCAGTTGATGAGGGTCATGATAAACATGATTGCCACCTGGATGCCTTGCGCTCTGCCGACGAGCTGTCTCCTACCTCGGCGCCCTATGCTTCAGGAACGTCCCGAGCTCGAGCTCCCGGAAAGCCTGCCGGAGCTCCTCTTGCGTGTTCATCACAATCGGGCCGTACCACGCCACGGGCTCCTCAAGCGGTTTTCCCGAGACCAGCAGGAACCGGATTCCGTCGTCCCCGGCCTGTACCGTGACTTCGTCGCCGCGATCAAAGAGCACGAGCGAGCGGTTGTCCGCCTCCGTGGGAGGCGACGTGTCCGCCCATCCGGCCGGTTCCGTGGGCACCGCCAGGGGACCCGACGCGTTGCAGAACTTCCCCGCCCCGGCGAAAACGTACGCGAAGGCGTGGCGAGTCGTCTCGACCGGCAAGGTCTTCCTCTTGCCCGGCTGAACCGACACATCGAGGTAGATCGGGTCGGCGGCGATCCCGTCCACGGGACCGCTCTTCCCCCAAAAGCTTCCGCAGACGACGCGAACCTGGGTGCCGTCGTCATCCGTGATTACGGGGATGTCGACCGCCTTCACCTCCTGGTAACGCGGCGCTGTCATCTTGAGAGACGCCGGAAGGTTGGCCCACAACTGGAAACCATGCATTCGACCGTTTTCATCACCCTTCGGCATCTCCTGGTGGATGATGCCGCTCCCCGCCGTCATCCACTGGACATCGCCGGCGGCAATGGCGCCGCTGTGCCCAAGGCTGTCGCCGTGCTCGACGGTTCCCGCGAGGACGTAGGTGATGGTCTCGATCCCGCGGTGGGGATGCCATGGGAAGCCAGCCAGGTAATCCTCCGGACGGTCATTCCGGAAGTCGTCGAGGAGGAGAAACGGGTCGAATTCAGACGTGTTGCCGAAGCCGAACGCACGGCGCAGGTGAACGCCCGCACCTTCCAGGGTCGGCTTCGCCATGATGAGCCGCTTAACGGGTCGAAGGGACATATTGTCCTCCAATACCTGGAGTCTTCAACGGCGCAGAATTGTTTTGTGATTCTGCGGCAGTCTCTCAGCACGCTCACTTTGCGGGAGGGTTGGAAGGGGGCGTGGCGGCCTGAACCTTCTCGATGGCTTCCTTCATGCCGGTCACCCACTTCTCCGTCGCGTCGTAACCGAGGCCCTTCAGGAGGACGACGCCCCCCGCGTCGACAATCCAATTCGCCGGGATTCCCTGCACCTTGAGCGTCTGCCATACGTAGCTGTACGCCGGGATGACTGTGAGCGCGAGTTGATGCTCCTTCAGGAAGGGCGCGATGAGCCCAGGGTTCTCGTCCATGTTGAAGGAGATGAACTGAACGTCGGAGCGATTCTTGTATTCGTCGATGAGTTTTTGTAAGCGAGGCAACTCCTCGC
>JBEKUR010000051.1:0-29511 GCA_049514855.1 Terriglobia bacterium | reverse complement strand
CCGTCCAAGCCAGCGCCTGGCCTTGCGCGCCGGTGGCCTCGAATTCCTGCACGTTCTTGGCGAAGTCGTAAATAGCGTAACGGCCTGGCGACCAGGCAGGCATGACGAAATCGAGGGAATCGCCCGAGACCTTGCCGGCTGTGATCTCGACGGTCACAAGGTGCAAGTTGGGATGCGTCAGGACAAGGTGATACTCCAGTTGCAACGCCGGGGAGGCGGTTTCTTCAGCCGCCCCCAGCGCGCCAGCCGCACTGGCCAGCAGGAAGATGATGAGTAGAGCCACCCGGCGCAATCCGGGCCTACCTTCGGTTGCTCTCTTCGATGAGTATAGTGTAGCGCCGCCCTTTAGGGCGGCACATGCCGGTCCCGCATGCGGGACCGGCGCTACGTGCGTTGGCACCCGAGTCCGAGCGATTACCTTCTCCGATATGCTGGCGCGCATTGAATTCTCACTATTGCCCTGAGTCGGGCCTTAAAACCAGCTTATGGACGGTGGCCTGCTCAACCGCCGCATCGCTGAAGGACATGGGAAAGCTACGGCCGTTGTACCAAGCCTCGAACTGGTCCTGGTAGTAAGGGCTGAACACTTGGCCGGATTCGCCGAGAGTAATGTTCTGGACCGAATGGTCGAGGGTTGAGAGATCTACGACCATGCGCATGGAAGGACCGTGACGGCTGGTTGTCGCTTTTACAGTGCTGGCAGTCCCTGTCTGCGGAAAAGGGCCGACATCCAGCAGCCTGCCCAAAAGGGGAAAACCTTGACCCAGCGGATGGTAAAAAGTCAGGGGGATGGTATTGCCCCACTTCCAGGCCTCGTGACTTCGACTGCCCACCAGGCTGGGGATTTGCTTTACACCCTCTTCAAGACTCTTTATCAAGGTTTCCTCGAAAGAGGAATCGCCGCGCGGGAGCCAGCGCGTCCAGTTGTTCGCCAACACGTTCGCGAGGAATGTCGTACTCATTCCCCAGCGGTAGCCCGAGAGGTCGTCGCCCAGTTTGGGTTTGAGTATGCGTTCGAGCAGGGCTGGGCGGGTGACTTCGCAAACCAAGGTAGCGGCGGAATCCATCCTGGCCTCGCCATCCCAACGCCTCAGGAGGCTGATGGCGTACTGGGCGTCGGGGTCTTGCGGGTGATAGTGGAAGTCCGCTTTCAGAAGTTGCCCGGCGAGCCAACTGTCTTCCAGAGTGACAATGTCGGTCTGAATGCGCAGCATGTCGTCGACGCCGAGAGCCTTCCCTGCGCGCAGGAGTTGAAAGATGCGCGCGGTGCGAAAAGGGGGATCCCAGTGGCTGGTAATGAAATAGGGGTAATCGTCAGGCACAACGCGGCCATTGGCCGTGGCGATCAGGCCACTTGGAGGGTTGTAGGAATGCGGAAGGTCCTCGAACGGAATGTAGCCTGTCCAGTCGTAATCGTCCGTACTGCCAGGCACAGGCACGGCGCCGGTGCCCTGTTTCCGGATGGGCACCCATGCCGCTGCGTAGTAGCCGATATTTCCATCCATATCGGCATACACAAAGTTTTGCATCGGTCCCGTATAGTCGTGCAAGGCGGCCGTGAACAGCTCCCAATTCTGCGCCAGGATGATTTTGGATACGCCGTTGAACAGGGCCGAGAGGGCGTGTGGTTCCAACGCCGTCCAACGTAAGGCCAGGTCCCGGCCACCAGGATGGGCAACGATAGGGCCATGGCGCGTTACCTTCACCGTGAGCCGGTAATCCCGCTTCCCGCGGACCTTGACCACCTCGTCCCGGACTTCGGCGTCAACCCATGCCCCGTTGTGGAGGTACCTGTTGCGAGCGCCGGAGTCGAAGCTTTCCGTGTACAGATCCTGGACGTCCGGACCGGTATTGGTCATACCCCAGGCAATCTTCTCATTGTGGCCAATAATCACAAGCGGCAAGCCAGGCAAACTGACTCCAATCACGTTCAGGCCCGGCCCCTTCAAGTGGATCATGTACCAGACGCTGGGAACACTGTGATCGAGGTGAGGGTCATTGGCGAGTAACGGCTTGCCCGACTGAGTGTGAGCGCCGCTCACCACCCAGTTGTTGCTTCCCAGTCCTGCATCGCTGTTGTCACCTGCGGAAAGCAGCGCCGCCAAGGTAGGGTCGAGGTCGCCGGGATCCGTTGTCATTCCGAGCGAAGCGAGGAATCTAGCTCTGAAAGGAACGGACGTGCGAGATCCCTCGTCGTCCCGCGTCTGCGGGACTCCTCGGAATGATCCGTCGGCCGACGGACTAGAGGTTCTTTTCGGCATCCTGCCAGGAGTGGCGGCAAGTTCCGCCACTGGTTCATCCAGCGGCGAGTGGTCCGGGAAGAGATCGGCAAAAAGTTCAGAGCTGAGCTTTGCCTTGATGCGCTCGCGCATCAAATCAGTCCCCCAAGTTGTATTAAGGCTCTTGGCCATATTCAGCGCCACGCCCAGCGAATCGGCCTCCGTCCATGGTCGAGGCTGGTAATGGAGCAAGTGGAATTCCAGGGACAGGCGGTCCCTGTGGCTGGCAATGAAGGCGTTGACCCCGTTGGCATACGCCGTGAGTGGAGCGCGCGCCTCAGGGCTGAGCTCTGCGAGGGCGCGCTGAGAAACTTGCCGGAACCCCAAGGTTCGGTTATCGAGGTCAAGCCGGAGCGTCCGTTCGCCAAAAACCTCGGAGAGTTCTCCTTCCGCCAGCCGCCGGCTCAAGTCCATCTGCCACAGGCGGTCTTGCGCAGTCACGTAACCTTGTGCGAAGAACAGATCCTGGAGCGAGGAGGCACGAAGGTGAGGGACGCCGCGTGCGTCGCGTAAGACCTCGACCGGCGCTGATAACCCGGCAACTTGAATCGCTCCCTCGAGTTGGGCAAGGCTCGCGCGGGCGCGCCAGTACACCCAGCCGCCCCCGCCGACGATGATGAGCAGGAGTAGAATCAGCAAAGAAATGATAAGGCGCTTGATAATCTGCCTCATAAGCTGGAAACCTCAGTCCAGTGGATGGAAAACCGACCGGCGGATTGAAAGACGACTCGGATCACTGCTAGAAATAAAACGTGTTCGTTCAGGCGCGAGCATAGTACTAGAAATCCCAGCGGCGAGCAACGATCAGGAGCCTTTCGGGTGCGCGGCGTAGAAGTGATACCCTGCATGGTTTTGCCCATTACGGCGCCGAAAAACCAGAAAGCAGAAACTGGAAACTAGAAACTGGAAACTGGCAGCCTTAGTTTCCAATTTCCATGTTCCAGTTTCCAATTTCCAGTTTCTCGTTTCACTCAATGCCCCACAACTCGTCGGTTCTGGGCCGTATTTTTCGCCTTGATTGGCGCTGTTCGCACTCAGAATTCGGTTCGTTTTTGAGCCTCTAAAGACGTTAACTCCTTTGTTTTCACCAGATCCTTAGCTTCGTTCACTCTATTTAGTATCTTTTTTGCATTTTGTGCCAATCTCCCGCCGCCAGGGGGGCGATTTAGAACCTCCCGGAAGCGGTCTGGCGGCGCGTTCAGCATACGTCAACTACTGTAGGCTACCAGATTTCCGGCCTCGTGTCAAGAGGCAAGATGCATCATATCCCCCAATTCGCCGGCAAGAGACGGGCTTTGGTGGGGAAAGTAGTGTCGGAGGCGCTGAATGCGCTGGCGGGCAAGAACAAATCCGCAGATTGCGCCGATGACGCAGATGAGTGAAGAAAGACGCGACGAGAGGACCTGCGCCGTCATCGGGGTGGCGATGGAGGTGCACCGCGAGTTGCGCACAGGGCTTCTAGAGGCGGTATATCAAGAAGCGCAGAACACAAAGACCCCGTCTGCTAATAGTAATCTGTATCATCTGCGGAATCTGCGGATTATAACAACTGGAAATAGGAGGCACTGCGGAGCTACGAGGGGGAACGGGGCTATCAGCCGATGCTGGGTCGCCACGGCGACCGCTTCCTGATCCCGCATGGCGGGATACGCCGGGCCGGGTAGCCTATCATGCGAGCGTGAGTAGTCTTTACAAGATTGCCCGCATTGCCAACGACGTGAGCGTGCTGGCCAGCGGTAACCCCAAGCGCATCGGCAAACGTGTGGTGAACAAGGCCATTGGCCGGTCGGTGGTGAAGCTGCTTTACCTCCGATAGCCCTCTCGCCGATTATTTCTCAGGTCCCGCGAGGCGGGATGGCCATCCGGCCTCGCGGGAGTATTGGTGTCATTTGGGATGCGATCCCTTTCGAAACGCCGGTCATTCCCGCGAAAAGCTTGCCCTGAGCCTGCCGAAGGGCGGGAATCCAGTCCGTCGACAGCGCATTTCCGAAGGTTTGCCGAGTAGATTCCCGCTTTCGCGGGAATGACTGCGGCTTGCGACGCCCATGTCTCGCAAATGACACCAGAACCCTCGCGGGGCCCCTGACGGGGCTCAAAAGCCGGAAACTGCTTCTTAATTTTTTGTAGGTCACTCTTATGTCGCGCGGGAGTGCGGGGAGGGTGGTGCGCGCATTACTGCTTGCGCAACTCAGGCTGAATGCTCGCCACAAAGCGTGTAAGCGCGGCGTTGACTTGGTCCGGCTTCTCAAGCATGGGGTAGTGGCCGACGCCGGTCAGCACCTCGTACTGGAATCGCGGCAAGCTCTTCTTGAAGATATCGATGAAGCGCTGGGGATTCCAGAAGGAGCTGAAGATTGCGAATGCCGGAATGTCAAGGGGGGTGTGGGGCTCGAAGAGTCGGCGGTCGGCAAGGCCGTCCAGGCAGCCTACAAGCACGTGTTGGGGAGTCGCGAGGATGGATCGCGTGACCTCGTCGCGCACCGCCGTGGGGGTCTGCGGGACGTAGAGTTGCTCGATAAATTGTCGGACCTTCTCCTGATAATCGGGCGAGCGGAAATCCTCCGCGCGCTTGCGGAGCCCGGCGATCTGCTGGTCGACGTCGATCGGAATAGCGAAGGCGCCCTCAACCCAGATCAGAGCGATGGTCTTCTCCGGCCAGCGGCGTGCGAACTCGTACGCCACCATCCCGCCCATGCTGTGACCCACAACAGCGGCCTTCTGCACGCGCGCGTGTTCCAGCACGGCATTAACCGCTCGCGCGAACAGGTCGAGTGTGTAAGGGATGTCCGGCTTGTCGCTGCGCCCATGGCCTGGCAGGTCGACCAGCAGCACACGACCATAAGGCACTAGCGCCGGCACCTGATTGCGCCACAGGGAGGTGTCGCAGCCCCAGCCGGAGAGGAAAATCATGGCTCTTTTGCCGGAGCCGAAGCTGCGGTAATAAATGCGGTGGCCATCCAGATTCGCGAATTGCTCCTTGGCTCGCGGCGCACCGCTCATCAGACTCAAGAGTGGAACCAGCAGAAGGCCCCCCGCAAGCGCCAGCGGACATATGCCCGGCCATGGTTGAGAAGCTGTGGAGCGTTGGGCAGGGAGGTTGGAAACAAGGTGCAGAGGAGCAAAGAATCTCGCCGCTGAGAGTGCGCCGACAATGCTACTTATGTTCATGCCAACTCCTCCTTCGGTTGTCGATGCTCGGCAGTCCGGCGCCGCCGCACTGGTTTGTAGCAGAGAGCGATTATGCTTTACAACTCTAACATCCCACAACACGTAACTCAACGGCTTGGGCAAATTGAGACTAGGGAGAACTTTCCAGCACATTTAGCGCGCTGAATGTCGAACCCGCGAACGTTACGGTCGAGTCAGTCAAGAAAGCCGAAGACTCCGACGATTTCATCGTGCGCTTGTACGAAACCGACGGCAAGACCGCCGACGCGGTCCTCACTTTCAGCCGAACGCCACGGAGCGCCCGCGAGACGGACATGCTCGAATGGGATAAGTACGTTGCGCCAAAATCGTTCGCGATCGAAGGAACGAAAGTGAAACTGTCCGTGTCGCCACACGAAATAAAAACCATTCGGGTAAAGTTCTGACCGCGGCCTTTTAGTATTAAATCAATGGGTATGTCCCGGCGCTAACGGTCCTTCTCCCAATAAGCGTCTCTGACCGCAGTACGAACAGGCCGGTCAAGAGGAAGCTGGCGGCTGCCGGCTCGAGCAAGCAACTTCGCTCCTCGTCGCTTGACTTCGTTTCGACCCAGGAGTACAAGGGATGGTAACGCACCGATAAAGCGCCATGATCAACGGGCCGTAGGACGTCCTGCGGTCAGCGAAACAGAATGAGTCGGAGGGTAACGGTATGAACATGGTCCGGAGACACGTCGTTTTGAGGGGAGTCATCTTGCTTGCCGCCGTCCAGGCGGCTTTGCTGCTGGCGGCAAATCCGGCGAGGGCTGGAGGGCGGCACGCTTCCAGCGGCGCCGCGAGCGATTCGCCAATGCTTCAGGCTCCGGCAGGTGCCAACCTGCTTGAGGAGTTGAGGGTTGACGCTACCCAGGCGCCCTACAGTGCTGATTCGCGCATGGTGCTCGAGTCCGGCCAGCAGTATACCATCGAGGCCTCAGGTACTTTCGACTACTGGGGAAATCAGGCTCAAGGTGTCGATCCGGTGTGGTGTTTTGCCGCCTGGCGGTGCGGCCAGGGGCAAGACTGGAACTCCTTTCGCATCGACGGCAAGAGCATGAAAGACCTCGTGGGCCAAACCATCCCTTACAATCCCCAACACGTTTATTGGATTGCGTACACGGGCCAGGGCAAGCGCGTCAATTTTGGAATCACCGAAGCGCACGGAGGGATGTTGGGTTTGGTGACCGTGCGGATTTACGGTGGCGGCGCTGCGCCAGCTAATGCACCAGAACCGGCCGCGCTGCCGGCCGCGCAGGCCAACGACCCGGTGATCAGTTCCGTCATTCCCTCGCAGGTCGCGCCGGGCAGCGAAGGCGTGCTCAAAATCACGGGGAGTAACTTCGCCCCAGGCGCGACGGTGAGCCTCTGGAACCCGGGCATCCAGGTGCTGGACACCAATGTCCTTGGCTCCACCGAGATCACGTCCCACGTCAGGGTGGCTGCTAATGCCGCAGGTGGCCCGACCACGCTCAACGTGACGAATCCCGACGGGCGGGTAGGCACAGCCGATTTCACGGTGGCGGGGAACTTGCCGCCGTCGCCCGCTACCGCGCCTGGCAATGTCCCGCCTACGGTCGCTGAGGGGCTCATTGCGTGGTGGAGATTCGATGAAGGAAGCGGCTCGGTCGCCAACGACTCGGCGGGCAACGGCAACAACGGTAACCTGGCTGGATCACCGATGTGGGTGGACGGACAAACCGGCAAGGCCCTCGAGTTTAACGGGGCGAAGGATTACGTGGACACCCCGGTTGACGTGCAGCCCCGCGCCATGTCGTCCACAACCTGGACGGCCTGGGTTTACCCCATGCGCGTCAATTTCCACGAACGGCAGTTCATCCTGAGCGACAACACGGGCGAGTGGGGACGCTCGATCTTCGTGACTGCCGATGCTGCGCGCTTCGGCGTGTTCACGGGCGACGACCACCCCTGGCTCGTCGCACCAGCGGACGTCAACCAGTGGCAATTCGTCGCCGTGGTATACACTCCCGACAACATCCAGTTTTATAAGAACGGCGTGGCGTACTCCTGGAACCATCGCCCCAAAGGGATGACCTCACGTCACCCCTTGCAGATTGGCCGCAACCCCGGCTTTGGAGGGTTTTACAAGGGCCGCGTCGATGACGTGCGCATCTACAATCGTGCCTTGAACGAGGCCGAGATCCAGGCGGTTCAGAACGGCACGCAGTGAGGGCGAGGACGAGGGGCTAATCGTCGAATCAACGTGAAATCCAGCGTGGGCGCAATCCCGCAAATTCGGCCTTCATGGTGTAGACGCTAAGAAATTTCTTTCCAGCGCTCGTGGAAGGACTTTTGCGCAAGCGCGGGGAGGTCCCGCGCATCCGTCCAGCGGGACGCCGGGTAGAAGGGAATTTTTCGAATCCAGCCGGAACGAACGAGCAGGAACTGGCCCCAGCGCGCCAGGCGCCCGCCGAGCGCATAAACCCAGGGGCGCGACAGGGCCCAGGCAAACAGGCGCATCATGGTCTTCTCGCGCATGAGAGAGCCTTTCGGCCTGGGTGCAGGGGCCACTTGCTGCGCCTTACTCCGCAAATGAAGCAGGAGGTCGGGGATATTGATTTTGACGGGACAAACTTCGCGGCAGGCTCCGCAAAGGGAAGAAGCGAAGGGCAACTCCCGCGCCTGCCCGATGCTAGTGAATTGAGGAGTGATTAACGCCCCGATGGGACCGCTGTAAACCCAACCGTAGGCATGCCCGCCAATCTTGCGATAAACCGGGCAGGTGTTGAGGCAGGCGCCACAACGGATGCAGAAAAGCGCTTCCCGCATCTTGGGATCCGCCAAGGTGTCCACGCGCCCATTGTCGACCAGCACCACGTGCATCTCGTCCGGACCGTCTTCACCCGGGCGCCGCGGGCCGGTGAGGAAGGAGGTGTAAGTCGTCAGCTTCTGTCCCGTGCCCGAACGCCCCAGCAGCCGCAGGAAAACGCCGAGGTCCGCAAAACGCGGGATAAGCTTCTCGATTCCCACCAGCGCCACATGTACCCGCGGCGCCGTCGTGCAAAAACGGATGTTCCCCTCATTTTCAACTACCACCACGGTACCGGTTTCCGCCACCAGGAAATTGCCGCCGCTCATTCCCATGCCCGCCCTGGCAAATCTCTCACGAAGGACCTGGCGTGCAATCGCCGTAAGCCGTTCCGGCACCTCGGTGCGCTCGGAGTGAAGGTGAGTGGCGAAGAGGTCCGAGACATCATGCCTTGTCATGTGGATGGCTGGGGCCACGATGTGCGCGGGCCGGTGGCCGGCGAGTTGGATAATGAACTCGCCCAGGTCGGTCTCGAAGGCGCGAATCCCCCGCGCCTCGAGTGCAGGGTTCAGCTCCACTTCTTCCCCGACCATCGATTTCGCCTTCACGATTTCCCTGGCGCCGCATTGCTGCGCGATTTCCAGAACTATCCGGCAGGCGTCCTCGGCCGTCGCGGCCCAGTGCACCTTGCCGCCGCGCCTTTCCAGGTTGTCGGCAAACTGCCCGAGGTAAAAGTCCAAGTGCTCCATCACTTGGCGCTTGAGCTCCTGGGCGCGCTCGCGCAGCCGTTCCCAGCCAGGAACTTCGGCGATCGCTTCCAAGCGGTGGGTGTAAAGGCGGAGGGTCGAAGAGCGATAGGCTTCCTGAAGATGCGCATCGGCGAGAGTCTTGTTACCGAGCTCGTGAACTTCGTTACTGTAAACGCCTTTGTTAGCCATTTACTACCTACCACATACTATTTCTGCGCTAACACCTCCGCCAAGTGCATCGTCTTGAGTGGCAATCCCTGACGATGAATCAACCCGCCAAGGTGCATCAGACATGACGAGTCATTGGCTACAAGGTACTCGGCGTCTGTTTGGGCGGCGAATTGGAGTTTGTCCTGACCCATGGCGACGGAGACTTCGGGGAATTTGACGGCGAAGGTTCCCCCGAAGCCGCAGCACACCTTGTACCCTTCCATCTCGACGAAATCGATGCCGCGCACCTTGCGCAGCAGTTTCCGCGGCTGTTCCTCAACGCCCAACTCGCGCAGAAGATGACAGGAATCGTGGTACGTCACGCGATGGGGGAAGCTTGCCCCAACATCCTCGACCTTCAAAACGTTCACCAGGAATTCCGAGAACTCAAAGAAGCGGTTGCGTAGTTGATGGCATCTTCGAAGCCGGTCAGGGTCAGCGGCGAAGAGTTCGGGATAAAACACTCGCACCATCGAGGTGCAAGAACCTGATGGTGACACCACATAGTCCGCATCATCAAAAAGGTCGAGGACCTTTGAAGCCACCGCTCGAGCTTCATCACGGTAACCCGTGTTGAAGGCAGGCTGACCGCAACAGGTTTGCGCAGGATTGAAAGTGACCTCGACATCTAACCGCCGAAGCACGTTGACCACACTCTCGCCCACTTGGGGGAAGAACTGGTCACCCAAACAAGTTACAAAGAGCGCCACTCGAACTCTGGACATCTCATACCTCGTGAACTCCTCACGCTATTAGAAAATCCATCTGGGGTCAATGCCCAGCAAATGCCTGAGACCTGGAGAATGGGTGGGCGTTACGGGCCGTTAATCGGGCGCCGGAAATTTGAGTCGAGCGCTGATGGATTGAATCTGGTCAAGCGATTTAGTCTTCTCGAGCGCCGCGATCTGCATGGCAATGTTCCCGATCGTCGTGGATTCGCTCGGTCCGCGCAGGACTTCACGGCCCGTCAACTCTCTGGTGAGGCGGTTGAGGGTTTCATTTTTGACGCCCCCGCCGACGATGCAGATGCGTTCGATGGGCTTGCCGGTAATCACCTCAAGCTCCCTGATGACTTTGGCGTAGCGTCGCGCCAAGCTGCGAAAGATAACGGCGGCAAGTTCCTTGGGCCGGGTCTCTTCCTCAAACCCTTGCTCTCGGAGAGCAGCATTGATGCGGGAAATCATGTTGCCGGGCGCAAGGAAGGCTTTCTCATCTGCATCAAAAGAAGGTCCGATAGCGGGGGCCTCCGAACATTGTTGAGCCAAGTCGGCAGCGGTCAACTCAAGCCCTTGCGCCTTCCACTCGCGCAGGCACTCCTGGAGCAGCCACAACCCGATGACATTGCTCAGGAACCGGATGCTCCCTGCCACGCCGCCTTCATTGGTGAAGTTCTCCTCAAAGGACGGTCCTGTGACCACGGGATTCAAAAGAACCGTGCCCACCAAAGACCAGGTTCCAGAACTGATGAAAGCCAGTTTGTCATGTGGGAAAGGAATGCCCGCCACGGCCGCACCGGTGTCGTGGCAGGCCGGCGCGATGACTTGCACATTGGAAAGACCAAGGTCCGTGGCGAGCTCTTTCCGTATTTTTCCGAGGGGCGTCCCCGGTGGCGCGATGGGAGGAAATTTCTCCAGATTGAGACCCAGGACGCGGGCCAGTTCCTCCGACCAGGACCGCTTATAGACATCGAGGAGTTGTGTGGTACTGGCTTCCGTATACTCGGCCATGGCGACTCCCGAGAGCCGGAAAAGGAAATACTCCGGCAGGGTGAGCCACTTTGCGGCACGCTCCCATTCCGAAGGGAATTCGGCGGCATGCGCCATCAACTGGAAAACGGTGTTGAAAGGAAGAAACTGAATCCCCGTGATTTCGTACATGCGTTTTTGGGGAAGGAGGGTAAAAGCACGCTCCATTTGGGGGAGGTTTCTGGCGTCCCGGTAGCAGTAGGCACGGCCGATGCGGTTTCCAGTGCGGTCGAGCAGCACGTAGTCCACACCCCAACCATCGACCCCCACGCTGGCGATGCGGCCCCCAGCTTTGGATGCGGCACGGCGCAGTCCTTTGAGGACCTCCTGCCATAGACGGTCCAGGTCCCACACCAAGTGACCCGCCTCCTCGCGTGCGCTGTTGGGAAAACGGTGGACCTCCTCCAGGATTCCTTCCGCCCCGGTCCAGCGGCAAAGGACTACACGGCCGCTTTCCGCCCCCAGATCAGTTGCGACAATACAAGTACCGTTTTTCATTCCCGCCATTCCTCCCGTAAAGGGGCACAGTCAAGCAGTCGAGAAGTCAAGGAGTCGAGGAGTCAAGGAGGCACGAAGCGTGGCTGGCTAGTTGAGTACTCGATGGTCGAGAACTAAATGCCCCTCGACTTTCCTCTTGTTTTCGACCTTCGATTCGTGCTCCTTGACTTCTCGACTCTTCGATTCGAACGGTTCTTAACTTCTCGACTCCTTGACTGCTCGACTTCTCGACTCAGTTAGGCGTAGCTTCCTCCGGCGGATTGGTTCTTTTCGGCTCGCTCGCGGTTGATCCGTTGCATATATCCGGACTCGCGAAAAGCCGCCAAGGCGTCTTCCGGCAGACCGTTTGAGCGTCTCCACTCCCGGATTACAGGTCGCACATCCGTAGCGAAGGCCTCCTTGAGACACTCTTCGGCGTCCACGAGCTCACATTTCTGCTGATGGCGAGCCAGACGCCCGTGGTCCACAAGTGTAGCCTTTGCATACAACTCTTGGGCTGTCACTGCGGTCTGGATCATTTCCTCGATTTTGCCCTTCAAGTTGTGGCTCTGGTCAATCATGTAAGCGATCTCAGCGCGCCGCCCAGCCTCCCACTCAAAATAGACGATTTCGTGGAAGATGCGGAAGACCTGATAGGGATCGATCGAACCCAGCGTCAAATCATCGTCGGCGTAACGACGGTCGTTAAAGTGGAAACCTCCCAGCATGTCTTCACTGAGGAGCCAGGTCACGATTTGCTCGATATTCTGCGCTTGATAGTGGTGGCCCGTATCCACAAGGACCTTGGCGCGCGGACCGGCAGCGCGGGCCAACAGGAGAGCCATGCCCCAGTCGGCAATGTCAGTGTGGTAAAAGGCTGGTTCGAAGGGTTTGTATTCCACCAACAATCGCTGGGTGGGTGAGAGCTGGGAGTGACTTTTCCTCAAACCCTCTTCAAACCACTGCTTCCGCTGGCGAATGTTGGCGGTGCCGGGGTAACTCGATCCATCCGCAAACCAAAGAGAGATGTCCCGGCTCCCTGTCTGTTTCCCGATTTCTACGCACTCCAGGATGTGCTGCAAGGCGGCTTGGCGGACTTCGGGGTCGGGGTTTGCCAGAGACCCGTACTTGTAAATCTGGTCCTGAAAGAGATTGGGGTTGATGGCCCCAACTCCGACGCCGTATTTTGCGGCGTACGTCTTCACTTCATTCGTGCTCTTGAGGCCTTCCGGGAAGTCCCAGAGGACATGCACGGCTACCGTCGGACAGATGCCCGTAAAGTGATGAACTTGTCCGGCATCGCTAAACTTTTCTTGGGTGGACGTTGCCGCGCCAAGTTGGATGAATTTGCCAAAACGGGTTCCAGTATTGGCAAATCCCCAGGACGGTATTTCGATTCGGAAAGTGTCTAAACTCTTCCAGAGAGCCTCTTCGCGTCCGTCTTTCGACATGCTTCACCTCCCTCGGGCTGGGGCCACATACTACTTGTTTGCCTCGAGTTTAGTCAAGGCGAGTGGAGGGCTGCGTGGGCGCTCGCACGGGAGATGCGGCTACCGCCGCGTGCGAACATCAAAATGCGAAGTGGAAAGCATTGTATACTAAAAGTGGAGGTTTCCAGGGCTGATTGCATATGTTGCAGAGGTTTCTAGTCGGTAGCGCCGTCGTGTTGATTTTGATTGCCAGCCAGATTTTCTGGGTTCGGCAAATGCGAAAGTGGGGAACATCCCTAATCCCGAGCGCCACCTGGCGCCGTCGCGTTAGCATCGCGGGCTTGGTGTGTTATCTTCTGTTATTCGCCTATAACTTCCTCGGTGGCCAACGAAGCGCCGAACCCACATATCTCACTTTACGCGCCGCTCTGCTCGAAGCGCCGTTCGGTTGGTGGATTATTTGCTCTCTAGTGGGTTTTCTTATCGCGATCCCTTTGGGGCTGGCGGACCGGATGGCCAGCGCCGCCCGTTGGGTTTACCAGAGGGTCGTCCAAGCCGGCCGCGCCATCCCGCTGCCAAGCCCTGTGTCACTTGCGCGTCGTCGTTTCCTTGAGAAAACGGCCCTGGCGATGACCACGGCCCCGTTCGTTGCGGGCGCTTACGGGATGTTCTATGAGCGTCTCAACCTCGAAGTCTCTCGCCGGCGAATCAAGATACCTCGGCTCCCCAGTGCCTTCGAGGGTTTCCGGATCGCCCAGCTTTCGGATATCCACATTGGTCCGTTCATGACCGCCGAAGAGATTCGACGCTACGTGGGCGTCGCCAACGGGCTCAAGCCCGAACTGGTCGCGCTCACGGGCGATTTTGTTACCTGGGACTCCTCCACTCAATCCGCTTTGGTTGAAGCGCTGGCGGGGGTCAAGGCCCCTTTCGGGGTTTACGGCTGCCTCGGCAATCACGAGATGTGGGGGAAGGTGGAGGATTCCATCACTCGCCTTTTCGCGCGCCGAGGCATTCGCATCCTGCGGGGCGAGCGGGCTCTCATAAGGTCCGGGGGTGATATCATCAACCTGCTCGGAGTGGACTACCAGACGCGCACCCCAATGGGACCACGGGGCCAGCGCTTGGTGCGGGAGTACCTTCAGGGTGTGGACCGCCTGATAGCGCCCGGCACGGCTAACATTCTGCTCAGTCACAACCCCAACACTTTCGACCGCGCGGCCGAGCTGGGGATTGACCTCAGCCTTGCCGGACACACCCACGGTGGTCAGGTGACGCTCGAGTTTGTCCATCCAGACCTCTCCCCCAGCCGCCTCATTACTCCCTACGTCAGAGGATGGTTTGAGAAACCAGGCGGTCAGCTCTACGTCAATCGGGGCATCGGAACCATCGGTGTCCCTATCCGATTCGGTGCCCCCCCCGAAATCACCGTTTACGAATTGGTCCGCTCGTAGGAGAACCCCTTGCTAAGGCCAGCCGAGGCGGGCCCTGCCTCTGCGGGTGATGGGGGTATAGGACTCACAATGGCCCACCGAATTTCGCACGGAACATCCCCCATTCATGCTTCGTAATTCTTTCTTGGAGCGTATGCTGGGCACCCCGCTCTGCGTTGACTGAAATCTGGTCACGGCCTATGATGTACACGCCGCACTTGAGGAATGCGGAATAGAGTCGTTCATAGCGCTTTGGGGCGCCCAGGAAGCATGACAATAGGACATTTGATGATCTTAAGCGCCTGTCCAAATCAGATGACGTGCTCCATTGCAGATCGGCTTGAGTACAACGTCTGAACGTGCAGGAGGAAATAAGATGGATAAACCCATGGCCCGGCTTTCCCTTTTGCTCGTGGTTCTCCCGCTATTGGTGATCGCCGGCTGCAATACAGAGGATTGGGATGCCGGCCCAGCGCAGACGGAATCGCAGACAGTCAAGCTGGGTGATGCCAAGTCGGCCCGAGTCGAGATCGACATGTCCGCAGGTGAGTTGAGCGTCGGCTCTGGCGCAAAGGAGCTGCTCGAGGCTGACTTCTCATACCGCAGCCCTTCATCAAGACCTGAGGTGGAATACAACGTGAGCGAAGGTCAGGGCCGGCTCACGATCCGGCAGCGAGGCTCAGTTCACGGTCGCGGAAGTGGTCACAACATGTGGGATTTGCACCTCAGCAATAAGGTGCCATTGGAACTGAAAGTGGACCAGGGCGCAGGCCGTGCGAGGCTCACTCTGGGAGGCCTCTCACTCAGCAGGCTGGACGTCGACCTTGGGGCGGGGGAAACCATCGTGGATTTGACCGGCGATTGGAAGAATGACCTCACCGCCAACATCGATGGCGGGGTAGGCAAAGCTACCGTCCGGCTTCCCAGCGACGTTGGCGTGCGTGCCACGGCACACGGGGGCATCGGCGCAATCAACGTGCGCGGCCTGAAAAAAGATGGTGATGCCTATGTCAACGAGGCCTACGGAAAGTCACCGATCACGGTTAAAGTGAAAGTCGAAGGCGGCGTGGGCGAAATCAACTTGGAACTCGGCGGTGCTCCGCCCTCCGTCTAAAGAATCGACCGCCGTCGCGTGCCATGGGTAGGTTGCCCCGGCGTGCCCTCTATTTCGCGCCGCAAGGGTTGTCCATCGTCCGTGGGCGGTCGTCCGTAGTCAGTTAAAAAATGGCGCTAGAGGCTGGGTCCTTCCCCATCTAACGCCTACGACCTACCACCTGCTGATTGAAGATTCCAAACCTCGAGGTGAAGTCATGAAGGTTGTTGACCCGGTGTGCAAAATGACGATTGATTCCGAGAAGGCTGCTGCCACCAGCCAACACAAAGGGCAGACCCTATATTTCTGCGCCAAGGGCTGCAAGGCGAAGTTCGATCAGGACCCGGAGAAGTACCTTGGGAAATAGCAGCGGCGCTGCGGTCCGCCGCAAGACCCGGAACCCCATCCAGGGGGAGGCAAGTGCTCCCAGGCTCGCGCCACCAGCAGATTCTCCCTGACCTGCTTTTCGTCCACCATATTCGGAATCACGGCAGACGATCTCTGAAATCATGACACGACGCTACGTGACAACGACTTTCAGCGTTTGCTGCCCGGTAGCGCCATGGGGGAAAATACCGCGCGGTTCCCAATCCTCCACGTTGCCTTTGCCATCGATGGCGCGGACCCGAATCTTGTAGGCGGCAGGCTGAGGGTTGACCCAGAGATACTTCCAAAAGCTCCAGGTAATTGGAGAGGGATTGCTGAAGAGGTTGGTTTTCTCCCAGGTCTTGCCGTCGTTGAAGCTGATTTCCACCGCCTTGACGCCATCCAGATTGCCAATCGCGTAGCCGGTCAGCTCAAAGCTTTTTCCCGAGATTTTGGCGCCGTCCTTCAGGTCCGCGAATCGCGCGTGCGCCCGGCGTTCGCACTCGTCCGACCAGCCTTTGGACTCCCAGTAACCCAGGTAGGTTTTATCAACGAACTGAATGCGGGTGATCCACTTTGGCTGCTTCATTCCGAACTTGCCGGGGATGAAGATGCGAACCGGGTAGCCGTGGTCGGGTGGCAAGTCGGAATCGTTCATCTGATAGGCGAGGAAATTCTCAGGGTTCCAAATCCGGGCGATGGGATGACCGGTGGAAAACCCGTCGGCCGCGTAAATGACCACGTTCGCGGCTTGCTGGGTGGGCTGCGCGCGCTCGAGCAAGGGCTTGAGGGGGGTCCCCGTCCATTTCGCGTTACCGAGGTAGTTCCCGCCGATGGGGTTCGAGATGCATTCCAGCGTCAGCGTCTTTTCGATTCTTGGGAGCTTCAACAGCTCATCGTAAGTCAAGGTGAGAGAGTTGGCAACGAGGCCGTCGACTTTCAGCCGCCATCTTGAGGCGTCGAGATACGGCGTCGTGCCTTTGGAAGTCACATAAAAGTCATCGTTCGGAGTGATGGCCACCAGCGCCGCCTGCTCGCCGAAACGCTCGTATGCCTTGACGGAAGCACCCCCGGGAGCGCGAAGGCTGTTCATGTAGCGGGAGACAAAACCGTACTCGAGCAGGCCGATGCCGCCCGCTACCGCGCCGATAATGAAAGTCCTGCGTTCCATGTCCTTTCCTTTCCCATTAGATGAAACCGACAGATGCAAAGACACGCGGAGAAACAAGGAAAGCAGAAATTGGAAACTGGAAAATCGAAACTGGCCCGCGATACACGACGGGGCGCCCCCAAACCTCGAAAACTAATTTCCCATTTCGAATTTCTATTTTCCAGTTTCCAAATTGCAGTTTGCGGTTTCCGCGAGTTGCATTACGCTTCTCCGATGAAGGGTAGGAGAGCTCATGGCTGATCCGGGTGTGCAGCGCCGACGGCAATTCTGTGTGCGCTGCAATTAACTCATGTAGAATTAGGATTACGGGGATAAGAGAGGTGGCAAGTCCAACGCATACAGAACGGACTAATGGATAGGAAAGAAATGAACGGCGGCAGGTGGCGACGGTCAGGCAAGAGACTCGTGGCGTCAATGACCTTGGCGCTTCTTTTCCTGGCGCCGGGCGGGGCTTGGGGTGTCGAGAGCCTGAAGTTCAAGCCGGCCTTCAACCTTTTTAAGATGCAGCAGGACGTCCAGTTGGGGAAGGAGAATGCTGAGCAAATTGATAAGGAGCTTCCCCTCGTAACGGACCCGCAGGTGCTACGCTATATCAACGATCTGGGACGGCGGCTGGCTTCATTTGCGCCCAATAACAATTCAGAATACGCCTGGACATTCAAAGTCATGAATAGTTCTGACATCAATGCCTTTGCCTTGCCGGGCGGGTACATTTACGTAAACCGCGGCGCCATCATGGCGGCCGAGAATGAGGCGCAGATTGCGGGGGTGATGGCACACGAGAGCGGGCACGTGGTGATGCGCCACGGGACGCATGCGGTCTCACAGGCGTTGCTGGCCCAGGCGCCGCTGGCGATCCTGGGAGGCATTCTTGGCCAGACGGGGAGTATAACTGCCCAGTTGGCAGAGATGGGCCTGGGCCTAGGCGTGAACTCGATTCTGCTGAAGAACTCACGCAGCGCCGAATCACAGGCTGACGAAGTGGGAACGTACATCCTCTACCAGGCAGGTTACGATCCTCACGCCATGGCCCAGTTCTTTGAGATCATCGAGAAGAAGTACCCGCAGAAAACAATTCAGTTCTTCGCCGATCACCCTGTTCCCGAAAACCGCATCAAGGACGTGGACAGCGAAATCCCGCGGCTCGGGCCTGCCAAGGAATGGAAGACCAACAGCCCGGAATTTGAGGCCACGAAAGAGCGCCTCCTGAGTCTCCCGGCCCCACCCACGGCAACACCTGCGCCACCCGCTTCTGCCAGTTCCTCTGGTCCTCCTCCAGTGCCTTCGAGCCGGTTAATCAAGTTTGAGGGCAAGGGATTTTCAATTGATTACCCTGACAACTGGCAGATGCAGCAGAACGAAGATGCCGTCGCTTTCATCCCGCCCGGGGGAATCGTGGAGGACGCAGAATCCGGTTCGACCCAGGCTTATGGCACTTCTATTAGTCGATTCCAACCCCAAAGTTCCAGGCAGGGTAATTGGGGATTGGTCGATGCTACGCAGGAATTACTGGATACTATGCGCCTGTCGAACCCCAACCTGCGGGTGATTAAGCAAGGTGGCATGAAACTCGAGGGGCGTGCGGCCCTTTCTACCTTGCTTGAAACCGACTCGCCGCTTCAAGGTCAGAAAGAGCGAGACCTGCTGGTCACAACGCGCCAGAGTAACTCCCTGTTTTCGCTCATCTTTATTGCCCCCGAGTCGTTATTTGACGCCTACAAGCCGACCTTCGACGCCATGCTGCAAAGCCTCGAACTTCAGTAGAGCAGGTGTCAGGCGCCGGGTTTCAGGTGTCAGGGGCTCAACCAGGATTCAGGAGTCAGGTTTCCAGTTTCGATTCTCCAGCCTCAAAAGGGAATTTCTTGCTCGCTCTGGACTTCCAAGCCTCCGGGCGTGATGGTGTAGATCGTTTGGTGGCGTGGGGGTTTTCGCCGGTGGGCCTGTTCGCGAGTATATTCCTCTTCTCTTAGGTAGCGAATCACCACTTTATCTTTCTCGACATCCATCTTGCCATCGTACACGTCGTGGGCTTCCCACAAGGACTTCAGGTTCTGACCATCAAACGAGTAAAAGATGGCGGTCAAGCGGGGTTGGCTCTTACCCGTCCGGAAACCATAAATAAAGAACCGCAGCGCGTCTCCCTCCGGCTCCTGTGGGAACGCATAATGGAGGTCGGTGCGCGGCACAAAGTTCGTGACCGTAGCGAGGCGGCTGTGGCCCAGCCGGCTGGAAAAGATTGCGACCACGTTCAAGCGGTCATAGTCACTCCAGCCCAGAGTATATCCTGCGCCGATCACCACCTGACCTTTCCACGGTTGGGCGAAGGCCGCCGGCCCTCCAAAGAGGGGGTAATGGAGCTCGGAGAAGGCCATTTCCAGTTGGCGTCGCACCTCCACATCGGAAGGCGTGCGATCGGCCATCCACTCCTGGAGATAATCGAGCACCAGCTTCTGGATTTCGTCCGTGATGGGCGCGGAGTCATCGAGCATCACGCCCTGGAGTTGTTGAGCCAAGTAGTTCACGTGGCCCGGTAGATCCGCAGGGGGCGGGGGAGGCGTCTTCTTCTTGCTTTCAGCCACAACACTCACAAGAAAGCTGAGCGCCGCGGCAAGAAGCAACAAGAAGGGCACAGCCCGCTTTGAAAACTGTATCCGTCGTACTCGCTTCTTGTTCAACCCAAATACCTCCTGTCTATTATACCTTTCCTCCGTGGCGAGGGGCTATCGATCCGAATTAACGGTAGCGTCTCAGCTTGAATTTTCGTGGCGCGGAGGACCGTCCGGGTTCTCTCCGTTGGCCTGCCCAACAACGGGGCAGCGCTGGCATGATAGAATTACGCCATGAACTTGGAAGAATTTAACGTCGTGGACTTCCAGCCGCGATCAGGTCCGGGATTCGTTTACATTCTGTACTGGGTTTCCGGCGAGAAGCACGTTCCCTTCTACGTCGGCGAAACGCAGTCCATATGGGGAAGGCTTAACGACTACTACTGGGCGGAGTTCCAGGCCCCGACAGACTTCCGCGTCGGAGAGGCGGTGAAACATCTGCACGCCAGGGGTCTTCGCATCACGGCCAAGTACAAGATTAGTGATGATCGCCGGAAGGAGGAACGGTCGATCATTGGTGAATTTCATGCGCAGGGAGTCCACCTGCTCAATGATCTGCGAAGTTACGATTATCGGACGTCGAAAGAAGACGACGAGCGATCCACAATTCAGCGCTGGATCGATGAGCTAATCTCAAAGTGAGACACTACCGAATTAACGGCTGGCGTGCATCGAAAGATCTTGGGGCATACTGGGCCCTTTACTGCCCACTGCATGCTACCGATTGTCCAGGCAGACCTTCAGGCTGTCCGTCCGCTCCAGATATTCGAATGCCTCAAGGCCGTCTTCCAATGGAAACACTTTCGAGAGCAGAGGTTGCACCCTGATCTGCCCCCGCTGAAGCAAGTCCAGGGCGGCAGAAAAGTCCCCGCAGCGCGAGCCGAGGAGCGTGATCTCGTCCACCACGAGCTTGGTGGCATCAAAGGGCGCGGGGTCATGGAAGGTTGATTTCATCACCACTGTCCCTCGCGGCTCAACCAAGCGGAAAGCTTCTGCGAGGCCGCGTGGCGAGCCGGTGGCTTCCACAACCACTGGAACGCTGGCCGCCTGCAACTCACTCTTGCTGTCGGTCATCACTCTGACGCCCCACGGCCGCGCCAAGTCGAGTTTCCAACCATGCTTCCCCACCAGGATGACCTGGGCTCCAGCGCTTTTCAAGACTTGGGCTACCAGGAGACCCAACCGGCCGTCCCCAAGAACCACCACCCTCGTACCGGGCTCGAGGCGCATCTGCTCAAGAATCTCGGCGGCGGCGGCCAAAGGCTCGACAAAGACTGCCGCCTCATCCGGAATGGCGGCGGGAACTCTGTGGAGATTCCGCAACGGCAGCGCCACGTACTCGGCAAAGCAGCCGGCACGGCTCACGATTCCCATAACTGTGCGGTGAGGGCAGTGGCGGCCGAGGCCGCTGAAACACCACGAGCATTCACCACATGCGATGTTGATTTCGCCCACCACCCGCTCGCCGATCCACGCTGAGTCAGCGGATTCCACCACTCGCCCGACGAACTCATGACCCATTACACCCCGGAAGGCGGAGTAGCCTTTCAGGATTTCTGTGTCCGTCCCGCAGATTCCCGCCAGCGTGACCCGAATCAGCGCCTCGCCAGAATTGGGAATAGGCTTGTCGATATCACGCAGGGCCAGTTTTCCGTCAAAGACAAGGGCTCGCATACCAATTCCATCCTGGCCGACCAGTGTGGCGTCCCGGCTAATTCATTTCGGCAACCACCCCCTACCCCCTCCTTACCAAGGAGGGGAGCCAGCTCACCAATTCCCCTCCTCCTTGGTCAACGAGGGGAGCCGGGTCACCAACTCCCCTCCTCCTTGAGGAGGGGGCTAGGGGGTGGTGAGCGCACGTGGCCTGTAAATGGTTAAGTGGGACACCACACCAGGCCCCATGACTACTCAATCGCCTCCAAGGCTCGGATGAGCTCTTCGTCCTGTTCTTCAAACACGGTTCGCAGGTCAAGGAGCAGGGCGTCCTGTTCAACTCGGGCGATAACAGGGGGCGAATTCTGCCGCAAGAATCTTTCGAGCTCCTGGGCACTATGGCGTGAATGCGTCACCGCCAGCAAGGCTGTGGGAAGCGCCCGTGCGGGAGTTGAGCCTCCGCCAATCAGCGAATCGCCATCCTGGACTCGAGCCGAGAATTGCGGGTGGGCTGAAATCCTTTCCGCAAGGCACGCGGCACGCTGGTGGATTGCTTGCCTGGAAAGCTGGATCATGCGCAGAGCCGGGATGGCCTGGGTTTTTCCCTGGAGGTAAAGAGAAATGGTGGCTTCCAGAGCCGCAATGGTGAGCTTGTCAACGCGCAAGGCGCGGAAGAGCGGGTTCTTGCGGATTCGTTCCAGTGGCTCGCGCTTACCGGCCAGGATTCCGGCCTGTGGGCCACCGAGCAGCTTGTCCCCGCTGAATGTGATCACGTCCACACCAGCATTCAGGCTGGCGCTTGCGGTCGGCTCATCCCGGATGCCATGAGGTGAAAGGTCAACCAGGCATCCGCTGCCAAGATCCTCCATGGAGATCAGGCTATGGCGTTGCGCGAGCTCCACGAACTCTTCCAGAGAAGGACGCTCCGTAAAGCCCAAAATGCGAAAATTGCTCGGGTGGACGCGCAGCAGCACGCGGGTTCGTTCACTAATTGCCGCCGCGTAATCGCCGATGCGGGTGCGGTTCGTGGTTCCCACCTCGCGAAGGATGGCGCCGCTCTTGGCGCACACGTCGGGGATGCGAAAGGACCCGCCTATCTCAATGAGCTCACCCCGCGAGACAACGACCTCCGCCCCCTCGGCCAGGGTGTTCAAAGCCAGGAGCACGGCGGCGGCGTTGTTGTTCACCAGCAGCGTCTTTTCCGCACCGAGAAGTTGGCAAAAGAGCCGGTCCGTGTGCGCGTCCCGCTTGCCCCGAGCCCCGCGGTCCAGGTCGTATTCCAGGTTGGAATAGCAGGTGGAAACTTCCCCAAGATGCTCTAGCGCTTCGCGCGCCAGAGGGGCGCGGCCCAGATTGGTGTGCAAGACCACTCCTGAGGCATTGATGACGGCTCTCAGAGAGAAGCGGGCGGCAGCTTCGGTCTCGATGACAATCTCCTGTTCCAGCGCCTCAAGGGAAACGCTTGAAAGACTGCCCTCAACGATCCGATCCCGGAGACGCCGGAGGACCCGGCGCGTGCTCTCCACCACCAGACGGCGGCCCGCGTGCGCCTGGAGATCTCTCAGGGCCGTTCGACCCAGCAGCTCGTTCACAGCCGGGATCTGGCGGAGCAGCCCGGTTGTCGCTGCCCCGGCATCACCCTCGGAGTGTACCATTGCCTTCCTTTGCCCCCATTCGGAGCGCCGCGAGCCCGCTGCGCAGGACACTTAACAACCTGCGGAAAAAAGCCATTCTGGGCTCGTCCTGATCCCGCCACAGCGGGACACCATTCTTATGGGCGGACCAAAAAGCATCTCGGTGGTTACTAATTCCTGAAATGCCCAGATGCGTCTCCCGCAAGGCGGGATCAGAATGACATGCCGCGCCGTCTTTTCAAAAACCTGCTGAATCCCAGCGTCATTTGAACATAGTTGCGCGGGAGCGTCAACTTTCCGATTGACTGGCCTTGCTTCAGCATGGGTATAATTTGGATTTGCGGGACATGCTTGAGGTACCTCTGTGACTATCGATGAGGAACTGAGCAAACTCGAGGACGACCTTCGCCGCCTCAAGATTGAGTTTGAGGTGTACCTCAACGGGAGCTCCGACCGCCCCCCGCGCGATCTAGTCTATCGCGTTGAAACCCTCATCAAGCATTTGACCGGCGATCAGGCCAGCCTGAACTTCGGCCAGCGTTACAAACTCGACAGCTTGGCGCAGAAATATGCCGTCCAGAACCAGCTCTGGAGAAGAAAATTGACGGAGAAGGAAGAAGGGCGCGGCCAGTTCGCGCAACAGAGGCGCGAGCTCGAAGCGTTGACTGCTGATAAGATAGTGCGAGTAGTTTGCTCGGACCCGGAAGGAGAGCCGGAGAAGGTTGACCGGATCTTCAATGCCATGATCAGCGCCCAGCGTAAGGTAGGTCAGAAAGTGGAGAACCTTGACCCAGCCAGATTCCAGAAATACATTCGCGACAAGACCAAGCAAATCAAGGCAGCGCTCGGCTGCGACAAAGTGCAGTTTTCCGTAAGCGTCGAAAACGGCAAGGTGAAATTCAAGGCGGTCAAAGCCTAGTGCTACAGCACGGCCTTTGGCCGCAACCGAATTGTGGGCCGAGTTCTCCCGGCAGTGGACGAAGCCTTGCGAAGCCTTCACGCCTGCCGTTGTTCCTTGCATTCCCGGCACAAGCGCGACCAGGGCACGGCGTCCAGCCGGGCGGCTGAAATTGGCTTCATACACGCCTGACACACCCCGAATGTCTTGCGTTCGATTCGCCCCAGCGCCTCGTCGATGGCCCGCAGAAGCTTGCTATCCGTCTCGCGCAAGCGCACCTGCAACTCTGCCTCGAGTGCCGCAGCCGCATAGTCCACCAAATCGCCCTGGTTTGCGCCCGATGGGGGAGCAGGGCCCTCCGTCCCGGCTCTTGCGGTGGTCAACTCTCGCCGCTTGGCCAACAGCAATTCCTTGTACCGATCTAAATCCCTGGCATTCATGGAAGATCCTCCGCAGCAGGAAAAGCTAAGGCCGAGTCTGCCTCTCCTATGTTACCGCAAAGTGGACGCCGCAGCTTCCGTCTTCATTCGATCCCGGAAATGGATTCCTGCCGTCACGGCGGGACGGGAATGACGCTGGGAAGGTGGCTACAATGGGGCCGTGATCTTTCGATCGTCGAAAGGCACCCCGACCCCAAACCATGAGTGTCAGCGCAGGGTCAGGATGGTGGCGCCCCAGCCGCCGGCTTCGAGGGGGGCGTCCTGATAAGAGAGCACGAAGGGTGTGCGGGCCAGCACGCCGCGCACGATTTCGCGTTGCACTCCGATGCCGCGCCCGTGGATGATGCGCAGGGCTTTGAGACCCAAGCGGTTCGCTTCTTCCAGATACGCTTCAACGGCTTCCTTGACATCCTTGGGCCGCACGGTATGCAGGTCGAAGACATCGCTGATCGGGATGCGGAATGGTTCGTCGGCGTGGTCCATGCCTGCCCGCATTCTATCGTACACCTTCTGCGCGCCATCGCTTGTGTTGCACACGGCCCGACCCTAGGCGGATTTCTCACGAAAGAGTTGAAAAAAGCTGTCACCTCTGGCATAAGTGTTTTTGTGAGAAAAACGGGCGAGAGGTCGCTGCGGCGACCTCCACGATTGGTCCCGCGGTGGGGGATTCCAAATCAATCCTCAGAAAACCTGGTTAGAAATGCGGGTGAGGTGGTCGGGGCGCCCAGATTTGAACTGGGGACCTCTTGGTCCCGAATTGAGAGTTGCTTCAATGCAGCGGTACGCAGCTACCATCATCAAGCCGCACGGGAAGCGCTTGATTCGCGGCTCGGCTCAGTTCATCGGCTCAGAATTCCAACTCCTGCTGGCAGGAGATCATTGCGGCATTTCCCAGCGGTGCGACATCCAGTTACGTCACAAAGCACGTCACAAACACGATTGTAACCCACCTCAGCGGGTACTGTCCTTGGCATGGGTTGACCCGTCCGCGTGCGTGTACGTGGTAGCAAAGCGAACGGCGGCCCGTTCTGAGCAAGCCTGTGGCAGCAGAGTGGGTTGCACAGTCACGCTCGCACAGAATGGGTGAGCCTTGGGCCACTCCGCGCCTCCTGGGGAAGTTCTGTGCGTTGGCGGGCACAATCAGTTACTTGCTTGGTCTCGGGACTCCCGAAGGCACGTGAGACAACGGCCCACCGCACTGCGGGCAGTGCTTGTTATCTTGTGCCCAATAAAGACGGCACTGACGGCAAACCTTAAGATTGCCATACTCTCAGCAGCCGTAACACAACGGATCGCCGCATTTTGAGCACGTCGGGCAAGTCTCTAACACGCGCCGAGCCTCTGCGGCTCCCCCGTCGCCCGCGTCAATGCGTGCCGCTTCGACCATGGCGTCTTCCAAACTAGTGCACTTGTGAACGATTTCCCAGATTCTGTCCTCTGGCTTCTCTATGTACCGCGCCCTGAGCGTAAGGAAGACGTAAGCCATTTCCGTTCTTCCCGGATAACGATATCTTTGCTCAAAGTAATATTTTTCCATCGCAGAGAGTATGGGAACCCTGCCCTTCCGGTCAGCAGTTAGGTCGAGTGCCGGCAGGGCCCCCAAGCCTCTTAGCAACGGAAGGGTTACTTGCGGCAATAGAAAGAAGTACGTAAGTCCGGCGATTACTGCACCCAGAAAGCTTGTGGACCCCCATATCAATCCGAGCCCAACAGTCAGCGCCGTTATACCGATCCCCAGCACCACGGACCCGAACCTGTGAAAACCAAGGGCTCTTTCAGCGAAAGGCAAACGAGCGTGTCCCGCATACCACGAAAGGAGCACACTGGCCAACAAAACGAGGACGACCCCCGCCACGAACATCGGTTTAGACCTCAACGTATAAGCCGGATAGGGTCACGACAAAGTATCATCCAGGCCGAGAGCTGAAGCAATATGTAAGTCACCCGGAATTTCCGATTTGAGATTTACCTGCGGCTAAAAAATCGCTAGCCGCCCCCCCCCCCCCCCCCTGCCAGGTTCGCCCTGACTCATCCCCAGTCATCCTGACGCCCTGGCGGGCTATTCCGTGAGGCTCCCATGCGATATCCCTCGCCTATCACTGCCACCCACCCCCTTAGCGTCAATGCGGGCTGTCACGCCGTAATTTTCCGGTTTTGGAGTTTCCAAACGGGGGTAGCATGCAGCTTTGAGGCAAGGGCGAGAGCCGCCAGTACGTCGCCGACCTCCTGAACGTGGGCCGGACCATCCTTTACCGGGCGCTCACTTAGCGGCTTTCGCCCCGATGTTTCGGGCCCGCGCGGGACCAAACCGGCCGTTGGTAGAGAGCACCTTCGCCCCGTGTTCGGCCGCTATCTTGACCGAATCATCCGTCGAGCCGTCGTCTACCACGATGCATTCCAGAGGCCGTATCGTCGAGCCGCTCAAGCTCGCCAAGCAATGCTGCAGGTCACTTGCAGCATTGTAGACGGGGATAACCACTGACATACGCGGACTCATAGCCCCCCTCGCGCAACCCCCAGTCTACAGCGAGGACTTTCCGGATAAGCTAATTTAACCTAATTCATAGCACCCAGCGGAGAGATTCCGCAAGGGCCGGGCTAACAATGAACTAATGATCTCACTTTTTTGTCGTGCACCCTGAGCAGGCACACCCTGTCTTTTCGCACGTTTCTCCTATTTATTTCCACTTGCTGGCGCTGCTGCCTTCTCCCGCAAAATAGCCGCAAAACTCCCCAAACGACCAACTAATCATCAGAATCAGAAGATAGGGCAGCGAGCGTACCAGTTCCTTGATGTGCCTCCTCTTCCGCACGGTTCGCACTACAATCCGCCCCAGGAGCAGCGCAGGCAGGGCCAAAGAACCAAGGACCAGCGCCGCACGTTTGACAAGCGGGGTATTGAGCACTCGTTTGCCCGCAAATCCGCGTGCCAGGTGGTAACACTGCGTGATGGCCTGTCCGGCTTCGTAGTGCTTGCAGTGATAGACGACAACGGACGGCGCCAGATACAGGGCCTGCTCGCGCTTTTCGAGCTCCGCCTTGATGAATGCTTCGAAGAACCCGTCTCGGAGGCTAGGCTCAACTTCCTGGAGGACCGATCTCTTGAAAGAGACGTTGTTGCCCGCCAGAACCTCCACCACGGCGGCCGCACTCGGCAGCATGAATCTGCCGTAATCGTAAAAGTAAACCGCCCAGTCCAGGGCGCTTTCGCCGCTCGCGTTCTCAACGGGGCCACCAATCACCGAATAGGGTAACTGGTGAGCCTTTTTGATTTCCGAACACCAGCCGTCGCCGAACGTACAGTGGTCTTCGGCCAGAGCCACGATCTCTCCGCCGGACCGAAAGATTCCGATGGCCCTCAACACGGGAACGGTCGTATGGGAGGACGCGGCCACGTGCTGAACGCAAGGGAACTGGGTCTCAAGCATTTCCGCCGCGTCAAAATTGGTCACGACGATTACCTCGGTGTCCGAGGCCTGCCCGTCAGCCTTGAGTGACCGAAGACACCGTTCGAGCGACGAGAGGCCGTTCCAAGCTGCGATGACGACCGAGAGTTTTGTCCCGAGGCGGGCGGGAGGGATCATTCGCCCATTCTCCCCAAGCAGATCATGTGGTGACCAGCGAAAACCCGTGTACATTTCATCGCGCTTCTTGAACCCCCTTGATGGAGAAGACTCACAATCTCTTGGCCACGGTGCGGGAATTCGCATATTCACCCATCTCAATCGCCTTCCCGGAGGCGGCCGAGTCATAGGCGGCGAAAACCAGTGCCAGAGTGTTTCGGGCATCCCTCACATTGCCGGGTGGATGGCCTCCCCTGCGGATCGCGTCGATGAAAGTTGCGAAGTGACGGGCGGTTGCATCAGCTAGGATATTGATGCGGTCCTTGGCAATCACGGTCGACCGGTTCCCGTTCTGAAGGACGGCTCTTCCGCCTTGCACAAAGGTGAACTCCAGGAAAGGTCGCCTCTCGCGCGTATGGATGCCGGCTGCGAACCGGACCCGGCCTCCGATCGAAGTGTGGATGGAGGCGAATTCGCCGTCCAGCCGCATATCCAGGTAGCGCTCTGGGCCTTTGCTTAAACGGTCCAGAACGATGGAGGCCGCCCGTCCGTCCGGGAACTCGAGCGATATGACGTTGACAACGTCGCAACGCGCAATTCCCAGAGGGTTCGGCATTTGGGCTATTACTCTTGCTGGGTTGTCCTCGAAAAAGAATCGCGCCAATTCGAGTACGTGTACGCCGAATTCGTAACACAACCGCCGCGAGAGTTGGCTTCGCCAGCCGGCCTCGGTGATCGCGGTGGGACGCATGGTGTGCCAAGCGTGAAGATAAAGCAAGCGACCGAATCGGGGCGAGCCAACCAGCTTCTTCGCCGCGGAATGGATGTTCATGGACGGGAACTGGGTGTTGACCACCACGAGGCGTCCCGCGTTGTCGGAGGCCCGGATAATCTGGTCCGCCTGCGCCAGATTCTCCGCCAACGGTTTCTCGCAGAAGACGTGGCAGCCGTGATCCAAGGCCAGCAGCGTATGTTCGTGGTGCAGCCAGGGAGGCGTACACACAGCGACGACATCCGGCGCGGTTCGCTCGATCATTTCCCGCGGATTGTCAAAAAGGTTTGGCAAGCGCCACTTTTCGCGCGCGTATTCGCGTGCTGCCTTATCGGGGTCGCACCCCGCCACCAGTCTGACCTTATCTGCAACTTGCAGGTAGGCTGGAATATGAATGTTGCGTACCACCGCGCCGAGGCCGATGATTGCGAGTGAAGTCATGTGGACAAGAGGGCAGGTGTCTAGGCCCGCCGAAACCCCCTGAATACAATGTTTAGTGCTTAGTGGCTAGTGTCCTGAGTCAGAAATTAGCTGAAAAAGTCTTCTCCTTTCGAGGGGCCGTTCCACAGCCCTGGCAGGGGCGCAAGCCCTGGGGGAAGGAGCCCTCTCCCCCTCCCCCGTCCCCTCTCCCGCGCGGGCGGGAGAGGGGACGGGGGAGGGTTCGCCTACCCACGGCTGACGAAGCTGTGAAAAATTCAAATAGGCGAATGATCGTGTTGTTGCGAGCGGCCTCTGGTGTTGGTGCCGCTAAGGCTCGCGAGCCGGGCGACGACCTATGGGTCTACTCCGTCAGTACCTTTCGGCGGAGCCCGTTTGCGGTTGGTTTTTGGCGTTTCCATCGTCCTGCATACCTCCTGGTGGTGCTGCTGATTCAGGCCGCGGCGGCGGCCGCCGCCAGTTTCGGTCGCCAACGGAGGCGGACCCACTGTTGAATGTTGTAAGTCAGGCAGGCCCAAATGGCTTCGCAGGTGGCTTTGGCCAAGCCTCGCACCCGAAAGCGGCGCAGCCCCAGTTTTTCCTTGATCCATAAATTCGGAAAC
>JBEKUR010000050.1:0-30307 GCA_049514855.1 Terriglobia bacterium | reverse complement strand
AGTGCAAAGAATGTGCAGCCCGCCGAGTTCGACCACGTGGTCGTGCTCGACATCGGTGACCGTCTTGAAGCGGCTGATGAATCCGTTCCACTTTTCCCGCCACTGCGAGTACTCCTCAACGTAGGCCCGATAAATCTCATCCGGCGAGCCTTCCGGGGGGCGTTCCGGCGGCTCGGGATTGATCCCCTGTTCGCGGTACTTCTCCGGCGACTTGCGGAATTCCTCCCGCGCCATGGCCTCCGGGTTCCCGCCCAGCAGGATATCCGTGCCGCGTCCGGCCATGTTGGTGGAAACGGTCACCGCTCCCACGCGCCCGGCCTGCGCCACGATTTGCGCCTCGCGCTCGTGCTGCTTGGCATTCAGGATGTTGTGTTTTATTTCCTTCATGCCCAGCACTTCCACAAGACGCGTGAGCGGACTCCTGATTTCAATCAAGTAGTCCAAAACCGCCAGGTGTTTTTCCTCAGCGCTCTTGAGGAGCGCCACAATGCGCTCTGCATAACCATCATCGACGGGGGGAAGTTGGTGAGCGTGATAATCCTTGGGAGCCCGCTTCAGGATGGCCTGGAGAAAGGCGCGGCGCGTTCCGTTCACTCCCGCCAGCATTGACTTGTAGCGGTCGTCCTTGAGGATCTTCTGAACTGTTGTGGCAGGCACTCCCGCCCGGACCATCCATTCCACGGCCGGCCCGTGCGACTCGGCCAATCGTTCCGCCCAGATGCGCAGCTTGGGGCCTTCCAGTCCCGCCTCTCGCGCCATCTCCTGGAGTCGCGCCGGCGCCACGCCGGACTTCTTGAGCGCGGCGCTCAGCCGCTCCGACTTTTCAATGGCGATACTGCCCACCAGCACCGGCTGGCCGCGCAGGTGGTATTCCTTGATTTCCTCGTTCGCGGCGTTGAATTTCTCTCGCTCGGTGCGATAGACGACGTCCGGGAACTCATGCCGGATGAGTGTCTTATTGGTAGGGATAACAACTATTTCCAGATTATATATTTTCTCAAACTCCGCCGCCTCGGTCTCCGCTGTACCCGTCATTCCGGCCAACTTCTTGTACATGCGGAAGTAGTTCTGGAAGGTGATGGTGGCCAGCGTCTGGTTTTCCTTTTCGATCTTGACGCCTTCCTTGGCCTCGACCGCCTGGTGAAGTCCATCGCTCCAACGCCGGCCCGGCATCAGGCGGCCCGTAAACTCGTCCACGATAATGACCTCGCCCTCTTTGACAACGTAGTCGCGGTCGAGTTTATAGAGCGTATGCGCCTTGAGCGCCTGTTGCAGGTGGTGGACGTACTCCATGTTGGCGGGGTCGTAGAGGTTCTCCAGCCCCAGCAGCTTTTCTGCTTTGACGTTGCCGGACTCCGTAAAGGTGGCTTGGTGCATCTTCTCGTCCACCTCGAAATCGGCGCCGGGATCAAGGCGGGGGATGACCTTGTCAATCTTGTAGTACTTGTCCGTGGACTCATCGGAGGAGCCGGAAATGATGAGCGGGGTGCGCGCCTCGTCAATCAGGATGGAATCCACTTCGTCCACGATGGCGTAGTGGTGAGGTCGCTGCACGTAATCGGCGAGGTCGAACTTCATGTTGTCGCGCAGGTAGTCGAACCCAAACTCGTTGTTGGTGCCGTAAGTGACGTCGCTCTTGTAGGCGGCGCGCCGCTCGTCATCGTCCAGGTCGTGAACGATCACACCCACGCTCAGGCCCAAGAGCCGGTAGATGGGGCCCATCCAGCCCGCGTCGCGCCTGGCCAGGTAATCGTTCACCGTCACCACGTGCACGCCCTTCCCCTCCAGCGCATTCAGGTAGACCGGCAGGGTGGCCACCAGCGTTTTGCCTTCGCCCGTCTTCATTTCGGCGATCTTGCCCTCGTGCAGCACCATGCCGCCGATCAACTGCACGTCGAAGTGGCGCATGTTGATGGTGCGGCGCCCCGCCTCGCGGCAGAGCGCAAAAGCTTCCGGCAGAAGGTTGTCGAGAGGTTCACCGTTCGCGATCCGCTCCTTGAGCTGCTTCGTGCGAACCGGGAAGTCGGAATCCTTGAGAAGCTGCATCTCAGCTTCGAGCGCGTTCATTTCCTCCACACGCCCGCTCAGGCGCTTCAACTCGCGCTCGTTCTTGGTGCCCATGACCTTGCCTAAGACGAGTTGTAAGAAGTTTCCCATAGGGCTGGCGCCGGCATCTTGCCCCGACCTGTCGGGGTCCTGCCCCAGCGTGTCGGGGTCCTGCCGGCGCGGTCCTCGCTGCCAAAGAGCGTAGCGCTACGGTCGCACGCCGCTCGCATGGCCTCACTCTTCTATTCTAAGGCTCCGGGCCGATGTTGACAAGGAAGGTCTCGCGCCGGCAGTGGGTCAATTTGATGTAGAGGTCTGCCATGCTGTCATTCTGAGCGCAGCGGAGCGGAGCGAAGAATCTCGCTCTGGACTTTTCCGCCGAATAACAGCAGGGCGAGATGCTTCTCTGCCATGAAAATGGTTCCCCTCCTCGCCTGAGGAGGGGGTTAGGGGGTGGTGGGTACGGAACCCAGCGCGCAGGCCAACCACCCCCTGGCCCCCTCCTTATCAAGGAGGGGAGTCACCCTGAGCATTTTCATGCATAGTGGCGGGCCAAAAGCCCATGACATCTTCGCACGTCCGGGTGGTGCCCGTATCCGGCGAGACACGGAAGATTAGGCGAGGCCACCGGCCGGCCTAAGAAGATGCAGGCAACCTGCCTGATAGATCATAAGGGGCGTTATAATGAGAACTTATCCACCCCGCAATGGTGGGGGTGCCCAGTCTTAGGCCGCCCGATTGAAAGGGGTTTCGCCATCCGAGAGGGTGTAAACTGGGGCCATGCCAGTACTGCTCCGGATTCGCGGTTACAGGTTCTTCTTCTACAGTTTGGAGGATCGCGAGCCACCTCACATTCACGTTGCCCAGGCCGGCCGTTATGCGAAGTTTTGGCTTGATCCCGTGACCTTGGCGTCGAACCGGGGGTTTCGAAGTCACGAATTGACTGTGATTCAAGGACTCGTACTTGAAAATCGAGATTCGTTCTTGGAGAAATGGAATGCCTACTTTAGTGGACAGGAGTGAAACGCTCGCGGTCGAGGTGGCTTGTTCTGACGATGCACTGACGGTCGTGCTCGACGACGGCCGCACCGTGTCGGTTCCTCTGGTGTGGTTTCCGAGGCTTCTTAACGCCACCCCGAAGCAAAGAAAAGCGTGGGAGTTTATCGGCGGCGGGATCGGCATTCACTGGGAAGCGATCGACGAAGACATCTCGGTAGCAAGCCTGCTCGGACCGGAGAAGTTCATGCGGCTGGCTCACACGGCGATGCAGCCGACGCACTCCGGGCCGCTGCCGCGTCCCTCCGCATCCCCTCGCACGCGAAGAACGCATGCTAGGCGCGGCTGATCGCTGCAGACGTTAGGCCGCTATGGCGGCTTAGGCGGCTCGGCCTGAACACGAGTTGGGCTGTTGACAATCAATGCCTGAGACTTCTCACATTGTCGAGGCGCGCTATGCGGCCGGCCACGTGGTGTGGCTCCGCTTTCGCGACGGGGCGAGCGGCGAGATCGACCTGGCGTCGGCCTTCCGCGGCCCCGTCTTCGAACCGTTGCGCGATCCCGCCGTATTCAGGCAGTTCCAGGTTCATCCTGAGTTTCACACGCTCGTCTGGCCGAATGGGGCCGACTTCGCACCCGAGTTCTTGCACGATAATGTGCGCGTTACGGTATAACCAGCAAATGGAGCCGGCGACCGTTCAGAAGCCAGGACAGGCCATGGATATTCTCAGGAGAAAGTCATGACCAAAAGGTGTCACACGAAGTTCATCCATGAGGGACAATACGCTGCTGCGGTCGAGATTGAGTGGGTTGAGTCCGACACGGGATGGTCACCCTATTTGTCCGTGGCAGACGCACAAAAGCTGGATGAGGTGCGTGAGGCGTTAAAGACAGGTGATCTAAACAAGGCGGGTCAGCTTGCCCGTGTCTATCAGCTGACGCCCCTGGCCGTGTGAATCCACAAGTGGTGGCCAGCGCCAATTCGCGCATCGACGGACCGCGGGTGGCACTGGCATCCCGCCTTGCGGGCCCGCTAAAGAGCCAGGACAGGCCACGGATAGGACACGGTGACAGAGATGTCACGCGTGTTCGTGCGGCGCATAGGGACAAAGGAATGTATGCGCCACCCGCGGGGCTAAAATGAGATAGACTTGTTGCGGGGGTTCTCAGCGGAGGTCATTTGATGAAGCTGACGGCAATTATCGAAGCTGAAGGCGATGGCTATGTGTCGCTGTGTCCGGAGTTGGATATTGCCAGCCAAGGGGACAGTATTGAACAGGCCCGGGACAATCTTCGGGAGGCGCTGGAGTTGTTTTTCGAATGCGCATCTGCCGAAGAGGTGAGACAGCGCCTCCGGGGCGACGTATACGTCACCCAAGTGGAGGTTGCCACTGGGTAAGCTGCGTGTCCTCTCAGGCAAAGAGGTTTGTGCGATTGTAGCTCGGCACGGCTTCGTGGAAGTTCGAAGACGCGGAAGCCACATCGTAATGCAGAAAACCGTGCCTGAAGGGACGGTAACCGTCCCCGTCCCCGATCATAGGGAACTCCGCATCGGGACGCTGCAATCCATTATTCGAATGTCAGGCGTACCTCGAAGTGAGTTCGAGGTTTGAGGAGCGGTAGCTTGTGCCCGGGATGTCCAATTAGCACAGGCTGCTGGTCGTGGCGTTTGCCGAGCGGAGACGTTATGAAGAAAAAGGTTAACCGTCACAACCGGAATAGTGATCGCGACACGATGCGACCGGAGTACGACTTCTCCACGGCAGTTCGAGGTGTCACGGCGGCGAGATACGCGCAGGGCGCTAACATCGCCGTGATCGATCCCGAAGTGTTGGATGTCTTTCCCGACAGTGCAACGGTGAACCGGACGCTGCGCGCGCTCGCCCCCGTTCTTCGGCTGCAACATCGGCCCGCATCAAAGCGCAGAAGCGCCTGATCCCGCAAGGCGGGACCGCGGGCAACGCCCAAAAGCGCGGCGCTCCTGAGCGGGAGGTCATTAGCTGTCCGCCGCGCATCACGTCATGGATACGACCTGGCAAGCAGAATTTCGGAGGCGGATGGAGTGGTAGCCACGGTCAATCTGCCTTTGATTGACCGTAGGTTCGTCTTGCACCGAAAAGCCCACGGACAGAAAGGCACTGTCCGTTGCTACCGGCTGGTCCGGTTACCTTCCCTCGTTAGGCGGCCATGGCGATGATGGTATGAACCAGAGTTGGGTCTGGTCTATGATGATTCTCGGAGGGTTCAGGGCACGACGCCAATGTGCGGAGCAGGAGACCCCTGGCAGCCAATCCCGGAAACCTAATTGGCGGAAAGGAGTAACTGCTATGGTGAAACACGTGTTCCTCAAGGTCAACTCTCTTCATCTTGATGCCCTGGCCATTTTCGGCTGGCTTGTGTTTGCGGCTGGTGTCACAATCGGGCAACCGCTGTGGCTGAAGCTCACTCTCTTGTCGGCTGCCAGGGTCCTGCCCTGAGCCCTCCGTGCTTTTCGCCTGACCAGCGGCCGCGGGTGGTGCATACGTGCAATGAGATTCTGTGCGCCGCCTGCGACCCGACTCCGAAGTAAAATCGCCGTTCCGGTGGCACCCAGCGCGTTGTACAATGGATACGTCCTTAGCCCACAGGAGGAAACTATGCGTAAGCCGACGGCCCTCGTGCCCCTCTTCATTTTTGTTTCAGCCTTCGCGATAACGGGAAAAAACAGGAAGGACGTTCCCCCCGCTCCTCTGCCTGCTGTTATCGTGAACGCCCGAAAGGTGTTTCTCACAAACGGCGGCGGTAGTGACCTTGCCTATGACGCTTTCTATTCAGAAATGAAAGGATGGGGGAAATATCAAATTGTTGGTTCCCCGGATGAAGCTGACTTGATCATCGAGCTCGCTTATCGAGTTGAGCACGGTGGAACTCGTGTTTGGAGTTCAACCAATACCTACGACGGAACCACTCATGTTCACAGCGCGCAAATCGTCGACCCGCAGCTCGCGCTCACGATTTACGATGCGAAGACAAAGAATTCGCTGTGGTCAACGATTGACCATCGGAGGCTCGCGCGCAGGGAAAAGAACCGGGAAAAGGAAACTATCAACTCAGCGGAAAGACTGGTGGAGGAACTGAAGAACAGGGCAAACATTCCACAGTGAGGATGGAAGCTACGCGGGTGGCGCCGACATCGCCTTTTATGTCGGGGACCGTTAACAAGCCAGGATAGGCCGTGGATAGGACGCGGTGACAGAAGAGATGTAGCGCGGGTTCGTGGGGCGCGTACACGAAACGCATTGTACGCGCCACGTGCGCTAATAAGGGTCGTCTATGAACGAAGAGAAAAAGGAGCCTTCGCCACCTACGTTGACTAAGTGGATCCAGGAGAACCATAACCTCATTTCCACTCTTGCAATTTTTGCCACTCTGTCGGCGTTCGCGAACAACCTTCCCGACAAAGACCAGGGTAGGCTCCTATCTTTTCTTCTATTTGCTCTCGCCCTGTCTGTAGGGTTTGAGATTCTCCTGAAATTCCCGCCAGTTCAGCAAGGAAGGCTCTACTGGTTTGGTGAAATCTTCGCGGTCTCGATCCTGCTATTTGCCTATGTGTGGGTCGCAACGTACTATCCCTATTTAACCTTCTTCCTGTTTATGGCCGCGGGGCTCGTGGTCGTTACCGTAATATTCATCTTCCTCCAGATGGCGATCCGACGGACGGTGTCGAGAATATCCTGGCTCAAGGGCAAGAGCCAACGCACGCGAGAAGAACTTATCCCATTGTTCGGATCTATGCTGCTCATGACACTGTCCACGCTGGTTTTAGGACATCCCAAGTTCCTCCGGGCACTGTGGCAAATCATTTCAAAGGGCAGGTAGTGTGGAGTCTCCCATTTCACAAACTTTGCGGCTTTTGTCCTAAAGAAAGGCGACGGAGTTGAAGAAGACGACCTCCGCGCCAGTCAGCGGTGAGTGCCTGGGAAGGTCACCGCATGATTTGCGGTTTATTTTCAATATGGTTAGACCCAGGAGCGAATTGCCAACATGGACGTTTCTTCGCCTCCTCCGAAGGTAGCCGCGAGGAGCGAGCCTGAACCCCCACGTAGGGGCAATGTCTCCCTCCTCGAATCAGCCTCGCGACTGGGGGCGTTTTTCATTGCGGCCGTTTACGCCGGAGGATATCTGATCATCGCCCTCCATGGTTCACACTTCGGGATTGTGGAGTTTAGCCCCTTTAGGCCCCGCATCTTCTCCGCAGGGGCACTTCTAGCACTGTTGCTGGTGGTTCCTTTGGTGGCAGCGTCGCGGGCGTTTCATCTTTTCGGGCTTCGAAATCCAGCATTGGTTTCGGTCCCAGTGAAACCCGAGAACGTTAAGTATCTGCAACTTTCATGCAAGTTTGATTTTTACAATATTTGCTTTGGGCTATGCGCTCTTTCCGCAATCCTTTTTCCGCCGGATTATCTTCAAACTAGGCCTTGGGGACTCACATTCTTTTTCGCCGTATTGGCCTTTGCTGTGGTGTCAGTAGTGGCCCAAAAAAAGCGATTCGACCCGCATCCCTTGAGTTCAACGGTCCTGTCTGCTTTATCCGCAACAGCAGTGGCGGTTGTGGCGTTTCAATTCTTTGGTCGGTCCTTCTTCTGGTTAAGTATTTGGTACTATTTTGTCGGCATTGCAGCCCTGTACCTGCATGGTGTCTTCGAAAGCCCCGACAAAAGAACGGGGTTAGAGTGGGAAAAAGCGATCTTCTTCCTTTTGTCGGCATTGGTCGCATTTGCAACTGTGATATACGGAAGGATAGCACCCTCGTTCGGGGGAGGCAGCCCCATCCCGGCGGTGCTACATCTCGCCACCGACGTTCCCATCTCCAGCTCAAGGTCTATGAGCGTGCTCATGGTAGATGAAAATGATTATGGCTACTATGTCTTGAAACCCGGTCAGGAAAGCACGGCTTACTTCTTACGCCGGGACCAAGTGTCCTCAATTGAGTTCGGGAATAGATGATGGTCGCGCGGCTCGCCACGGTCAGGCTTTTCAATCCGAGGGCTTTATCCCTGGGTTTGCAGTGCCACGAAGCAGGAAGCGCGGACCTGTCGTTAAGGTCCGCGGCTTTTTGTTGTCGATTGGGGACGAACCGCCCGATGCATCGCGGCGCTACTCGCTAAACTGCTGGTGTGTCGCGCACCGCCGCGCTGGAGTCCTGGCAGCGTCACGGGTGGGTGGTAGGGTGCACGTAGCAGATGGGGGAAAGAGGCTCTTGCGGTAGCGTCAAGGCCAGCCCGCCTGTGCGCCTGTTCGCTGCGGAGCGACAGATGAGAGGCAGCGTTATTTACTGATTCCAGTCCTCGACCCGGGCACCGATTTCTTGGAAGTGCTCGACATTGCCGGTGACAATCGCAGCGCCGTACTCGATGGCATGTGCGGTGATGAGGACGTCAGCATCGTGATGTGAGCGGCCCCGTGATCGCAGGGCTGCCCATAGGCTCGACGCCCGTTCCCAGATTGCCACGTTAAACTCTTTCCAAACCATCGCTTCCGCCAGGTCCTCGAAAGCTGTGAGTTGCGCCACCGCATTCTTAATCACCAACTCCCGCTTGATTTCATAGAACACCACCGGGCACATGATGAAGAGCGAGTTCCGCCTAATCTCCTTGCCGAACCGGCCGAGGACGCGCTGATTCCCTGGATGCTTCTTGAGGAGCTTGGTGATCGTGTCGCTGTCGAGTGAGTAACTCGTCATCCCGTTTGGGTAGGCCTGAATGTTGTGCGATGGTTGCGGAGGTCGTCTTCAAATCCGTTCCACCACTTCTCACCACGATCATCGGGTGTGGCAAGCCAGGAATCGAGCCACTTGAGCAACTTCCGATTCTGGGGGCGCAGGCGGGCAGTGGGCCGGCCGACGCCAGATGCCGTCGACTTGGATTGCTGCCTGCGCACGATTGGGGTATTCGCCATAAAGTTCCCTCAATCCAGATGATAGCACAAACCCATTCTCACATCGCGGGCCGGCGCAGAGCGTAGGCTTGCGGCGCGCGACGCCGCCGGTCGCCCTCCCAGTCACCTTGCGCTCACACACTTTTGCTCTTGGCGGGCTGACCGGAAAGCAGGAAGGTCTTCGGATACGGTCCGTCACCGCAGATTTTGAAGGATCCGAAATCCTTGTACCACTCGCCCTCCGGAACAAGCGGATGGGATTCAACCCAAATCCGAAGCTTATTAAGGTCAGCGATGCTGATGCGTCGATCCCGCATCCTGTCCGCCAGGTGTTGGCGGATTCCCCTTGTCCCAGGTTTCGAGGTGGGGCATCAGTCGCCAAAAACCATGCGGCCCAGATCATCCCCGAGGCGAGCAACGTCTTCAGGGTCGGTGGCTGCGCGGTAACGCTCGGCAAGTTCAAAGAACTCTCTTTGTTTGCGCTTCTGGGCGTCGATCCCCTCTTCCACGAGTTCAACAATGATCCGGTTGGCGCTAAGGCGTCGTTGCTTCGCCAGGCTGCGCACATGCCGCGCCGTGTCTGCCGGAAGGCCCACGGTCTGGCGAATAACTTTGTTAGAAGCAGGCATGACACCATTATACACCAAAATGGTGATGCACGTTCTTCCGCGCTTGGGGCCAGTGTGCGCGGACCTGTCCTCCAGGTCCGCGGCTTTTTGTTGTCGATCGGGGACAAACAGCAGACCCTTAAGCCAGGTCTGCTCGAGCCCGCGACAACTGCGCCTCCCTTCTTAAGCCCCAAAGGGGCGACTCATCATAGCCCAGGGCAACGCCCTGGGGATCACGGTGCGCTCACAGCTCCAAGCCCTGAAAGGGCGCACCACTGTTTCGCCCCTTCAGGGCTCGCTCGTATAAATGGATCGTCTTGTTAACCCGGGCCGATGGCCTGGGCTAGATTAGGTCGCCCCTGTGGGGCTCAAGCGGGTCAAGCGTGGACCCAATGCTCGCTCGTATAGATGGATCGTCTTGTTAACCCAGGCCGATGGCCTGGGCTAGATTAGGTCGCCCCTTTGGGGCTCAAGTGAGTGAGGCGCGACCATAATGCCTGTAGCGGCGCTCCCTGAGCGCCGAATCGCAGGCCCGGAGGGCCTGCGTGTGTGCCGCACTCAGGCAAACACTTGTTGCAATGTTTTCAGCGTCGAAGCCAAAACTGTCGCGCTAATGTTTCCCAGTCGTTTGACGAGCCGGATTTTGTCCAGCGTCCGAAGCTGGTCCAGAAGAATCAGCCCACGCTTTCCTTGAAAAGTAACTGCGATGCGATAAGGCGCCGGCCCCGCTCCGGTAGTCATAGGAGCCACAATCACCGTGCGCAAGTAGTCGTGCATTTCCGGCGGCGAGACGATCAGGCAGGGCCGGGCCTTGCCGATCTCGCTGCCGACCGAGGGATTGAGCGTGACCAGCCACACCTCTCCGCGAGCTACCATTGAAGGTCTCCGTCATTCCGGTTCCCGAACTCCGGCCAGACGAGCTTGTCATCCCCTGCTTCCGCCAATTTGCGGCTGGCTTCCGCCCAGCCTTGGCGGGGGTTGCGGCTCGGCTTGCGGAGAACGATGGCGCCTCGTTCGAGCGCGATCTCGGCCTCCTCGTCCAACCCGGCCTCCTTCAGCATCGGCTTGGGAATAATGATTCCCCGCGAGTTTCCCAAACGTCGAATCGTCGTAATCATGGTCGCCTCCCTCAGTATAACAAAATTATAACATGGCGGGCTGACCGGAAAGCAGGAATGTCTTCGGATACGGTCCCTCAAAGAGAAGTCGACAGTCGAAAGTCGAAAGTTGAAAGTCATGCTGGCTGTAACCTGTCGGCCCAGACGCCCGCTAAACGCCTCAACTTCGGATGAACGCGCCACGGATGAACGCGCCTCTTGCAACGGGCGTTGTGAAGCGGTACTATCTAACCCATGACCGATAAGCAGGCCGTGATGGACGCTCTCCAGCGGCTCCCGGAGGACGCTTCGCTCGAGGAAATCACCGAGGAGTTGCGCATCATGGCGTCCATCCGGCGGGGACGGGCAGACATTGCCGCAGGCCGCACCAAGACCCAGGCGGAAGCAGAACGTTTGCTTGAGTCCTGGGCAACCGCATGGACTTCAAGATAATTTGGTCAGACGCGGCGATTGCGGATCTCCAAGACATCTGCGCTTAGGTCGCCCAGCATGACCCGCAGGCAGCCGACCGGATCGGGCGGGGCATACTCGACCACGTTCGCATACTGGCGTCTTTTCCCTTCATCGGCCCCACCTATCCGCGTCTGGCACGGCGCGCGTGACGAACCGGCGTTTTGAATGGCAGGCTGGCGCATCAGTGTTGATCTCTCTGCCCGGTACAGGCCAGCATTGGATAAAACGCGGGATATGAACGCGCATCGGTTCATTGAAAAAAACGACGCAGGCGCCCTTCAATGGGCCAATGGATCAATGATTCAATGAGTCAATCGAAGAACTCCTGGGCTACGTCCGTCAACTGACGGATGGACACATTGTCTCTTGACAACGCCCCACCACTGTAGTAGCCTACTAGTGTGAAAAGTCCTGCCCCCCGAGGAAGTCCTTTCCTCGTTGACCCCATACCCGCCCAGGAGGAACTATGTCATTACGCAAATCACCCCAACTTACGCCCAGGTTGCTCGCCGCCGCGCGCCGGAATGCGCAGCATTCCACCGGACCGCGCTCCGCAGCCGCCAAGCAGAACTCGAAGCTCAACGCCATGAAGCACGGCCGATACGCCCTGCCCGAAAATCTTCGCTTGGCCCGCCTGCGCGGGATGGCGCTGGGCGAAGACCCGAAAGAATTCCAATGCCTCAAGCAGGTACCCGTGACCCCCGCCAAATTGTGATTCTGAATTGATTTTAAAAAGTGAACGAACTAAGCGGGGATGTTTATGAAAACAAAGGAACGCTGTGGAAAACAGGCGCATAAAGCCGGAATGTTGTTGAAAACACATATACTTACATGTCAAGAGCGGGAATGTTGTTGAAAATAAAGGTCGTTAGTGTCAGGTATGTGGCATGTAGTTGGTGGTAGATGGAGAGAAGCTGGAACAAGTGTCGACCATTGACCCGGAATCAAATACAACCTCGGACCGCCCTGGCATGTTTGTTGTGGACCCGCCGGCGTGGTAGATCGGCCAACGCAAATCCACTACTTCACTCAAGGTGGATCACCAGGGAGCGCGAGTCGCTTCCAATGGGGGGTCTAGTCGGAGGTCCCCAACTGTCAAGGAGGGAGAAGCTTCGACGCGATCTCCGCCGCCACTTTCTCCGGCGTCTGGTCGCCGTTGACGTGCAGCAGACGCTCTTGGCGCGAGTAGTAATCGATGGCCGGCTGCGTTTCCTTTTGGTAGGTCTCCAGCCGCCGGCCGATCACCTCCTCACGGTCGTCCGGACGCTGCACCAGCGGGGTACCGTCGGCGTCGCAGACGCCTTCCTTCTTGGGTGGCTGGTAGTGGATGTTGTAGACGCGTTGGCAGCGAGGGCAAACGCGCCGTCCGGCCAGCAGCTTCAACAGGCGTTCGGTCGGAACATCCAGAAGAATGACATGCGGTGTCAGTCCCTTCTTTTTCAGCAGCCCGTCGAGGCTCTCCGCCTGCGCCAGTGTGCGCGGATAACCATCCAGCACAAAACCGCGCCTACAATCCGGCTGTGAGAGCCGCTCTTCAAGGATGGGGTTCATCAGTGAGTCGGGTACCAGCCTTCCGGTCTTCATGTAGGGGTCGGCTAGACGACCGAGTTTGGTGTCGCGCGTGACGTGATCACGCAGCAGGTCGCCCGTCGAGATGACCGGAATCGAGTAGTCATTGCTCAGCCGCCGCGCCTGCACGCTCTTGCCGGCCCCCGGCGGCCCGAGTAGCACGACTACCCTAGCGCCGGACAGGTCCTTTTCATTCCCTCGCAACAGGCCCGGCCCTAGGATGGTTAAGGCGGGCGAGGCGGTCATTCCGAGGGTTGATACCCTCAGGAACGCTCGCCTTGAGATTCTGCCTGATTCTATTTGCACGGTTACCTCCGCACGGCCATTTCTCCGGCAGCCATGGCATCATAGGCGGCCCGAATCAGGGAAATCATAGCCCACGGCCGACAGGAAGTAGGGACGCGCCGCAGCGCCGCTGGGTAGGGCTCCACGACGGGTTTCGTCTCTCAACCCCTCCAGGACGGAGGAGGAGTGGGGGACGAGCCGGACCCGCTGGTGCGGGAACTTGGTGCCGGGGCTGCGGAACTGCGCCCGCCTCGACGACGGTAGGCGTACGAGATCAAGGTCCGCTGTGAAAAGGGCAGAAGAGCAAGCGCCGGTACGCCCAGAATTATGATGCCTCCCACTTTGAGGAAAAGCAGCAGCGGCGAAAGAGCCCAGGCTAAATCCAAAACCAGGACCACAGGGAAAACGCGATGAAATAGCCGGCCAAGATCTTCGTAGTCGAAGGCCACGGCCGCAAGGAGGTACAGATGTACCGTAGCCGCGGCACACAACATGATCAGTGTATAGGGTACGACCGAAAACGCGTAAGGGCGCAGAAAATCCGGCAGGCGCCCTGCATTCTCGGGCAGATAGGAAAACGCCGCCGCGTACATGGCCAGATAGCCGATCTGAATCGCGGTGAACAAGGCACAGGCGAGCCCGCGTGAGATAACGCGACCGTCTGGGCGTGGCGGAGGTTCGGTCTTATCCCCCCGCAGTTTGACGAGGTCGGCAAGCAATTCCTGAGCCGATTGGTACCGCTCCTCGGGTCGCTTGCAGAGGCATTTGCGCAAGATTCGGTCGAGTTCGATAAAATCTGGCAGGCCGGGAGTAAGTTGCGGCAAAGCAGGAGTTGGCATCTCGAGGATGCGCTGGCGAGACGAATTGGGATCCTTCCCCTGAAATGGGTTAAAACCAGCAGCCATCTCATACAACACGAGCCCCAAAGAATAGAAATCAGTTCGGAAGTCCACCGGCTTGGGAAAGGCTTGCTCAGGAGACATGTAATCAGGGGTGCCAATGAACATGGCCTGGTCCCTAGTTATGTCCACGAGCACCGTCCCTTCGTCATCGGTTTGTGCTGATAAGGAAAAGACCTTTACTTTTTTTGCCAGCCCAAAATCCAGGACCTTCACGTGACGGGATCCATCCGGCTGAGTCACCAGCATGATGTTCTTGGGTTTAAGGTCACGATGAATAAAGCCCTTGGCATGCGCGGCTGCTAAGGCTTGCGCGGTTTCGATACCGATGTCCAGAATCGTGTTAAGCGCAAACGCCTCCTGACCGAGCCGGGCGTCAAGGGTTTCTCCTTCCACAAACTCGTAAACGATAAAAACCATTTCGCGGCCATCATCGTATTTGTCGATAGCCCGCACTATGGCAGGATGGTTTATGACGGCCGCGGCTTGAACCTCGAGGGCAACGCGCTTGCGGAATTGCGGGTCCCGGAGGAGCTCCGGTTTGATCTTCTTGAGCGCCACCGTGCATTTCAAGCGCATATCGTAAGCACGGTAAACATCTCCCATGCCCCCGCTGTCGATAAGGCGCTCGATTCGGTAACGGCCAACCAGCACCTCTCCGGGGGAGAGTTTGCTCCCTTTTCGCTTTTCTGCTGCGTCGCGGTCCGCGTCCGACTCGACCTCTAAGCTGGTTTCATCATCGCTATGCATAAGGACCTCCCGGCGGAAAGGCATGCCGTGGTCGGAGGCTTATCCCTCTTCCATTGATCCCGATGTTACCTCCCGAGGGGGTTGATGTAAAGTCAATCTTGGGGTCGTTACTTCGCCATCGGCAAGCCGCTTGCCAAACGGGACCGTTCAGCGAAGTCGTACAACTGGCGCTTCAGCCCGCGGTACCACCAGCGCATGTCCAGTGCGCGAGCTTCCTGGTATGCGCGCTCGGCAGTCCAGCTCTGAATTGCAATTCGATAGAACCCGATCATGACTCCCGTCCGGTCGCTGCCACGCTGGCAATGGACGAACACCGGCTGGTTGGCCGGGGCGTTCACCACAGCGAAAAAAGTCTTAATAGCCTGGTCGGAGACCGGAACCCATGCATCCAGGGGGATATGCACGTATTTGAATCCCAGCTTTTCAACCAGTGCCCTTTCATCAAGCTCTTCACGCAGATTGATGACGGTCCGAATGCCCCTCCATTTCAGGAACTCGAATCATGCCGGCGTTGGCTGCCCTCCCCGGTACAGGCCGGGGGCGACTTGTTCAAACCGTGGGATAGCGACGGCTTGGCCTTCCAGCCCCCTGCCTGCGACGTCCGTGGCGCGGAAGAGGGCCACCAGGAGGGTTATTGCCATGAGAGACAAAACAAGGCGCGTCATGCTCGCGGTCCCAGTCCGAGCTTCTTGACAAAGTGCTTGAAGATACTCACCACGATTTCCATGTTGTTCGACAGCAGGCTGAAAAGGTCTTCGGCGGCGATGGAGATTGCCGCCGTGTCCTCCAGGGCGGTGGCTCGAACCTGTCTCGATTCGCGTGTCAACGCTGAATATAATCCGAAGACCTCCCGCGGACCAATCACCTCCCGAACATCGCCCCCCTTCGACGCACACTCGACTAGCCCTCGGTCCACCATGTAGAAGGCGTCCGCGATATCGGTTTCTTGGAAAACTACCCAGTGCGAGGGGAAGCCTACTTCGCGGGCAATGGTGGCAAGCCGGTACAACTCCTCCACCGAAGCCTGCGAAAACAAGTCCACGCTACGGATATATTCGACCTTATCGAGCGTGGTGAAAGCCGGTCGGGCCGCAATCGCACCCGCAGCTAAGGGAGGAACAGCTTTTTGACTACCCATAATCGAGTCCTTTCTTGAGCCAGATCAATGGCGGCTTGAGGCCCGATTCCGGCCAGCGATCCTTGCCAATGGCGGCCGCAGCACATTCCCTCAGGATCGGATCGGGATTGCGGAGGCATGCCTCCAAGATCTGCCTCACGGTTTGGATTGACGGCCTTACCTTCCCTTCGATGACGGCTAGCACGATGCCTTTCACTTTGCCCGGCAACACGTTGTCCAGGTATTCGGCGACTGCAGCCTTCGTGAGCCGGTCGCCCTGCGCCAAGGCAAGCAACGAGCCAATGGCGGCCGCCATGAGGTTGTCCGTGCCGACGGACGGCAGTTTCGCCAGCCGCGCGGCGATGCCCCCCCCAAGAGCACTTCCCAGGATTCCGCCACTCGAGATGAGCGGGAACAGCCGTTTAGCCTGGCGCAGGTCCAGAACGTGGTTGGCGACCGTCCAAACCTGTGTAACGATGATGATGCCGAAGATGCTCGTCCAGACATAGAAGATCCAGGTCGCCGGCGACCACTGCATCCGCACCGCCCACCATTGCAGCAGAAGGTTCCCGACGAGAAACACCAAACTTCCCGAGATGACCGCCGCCTGTCCGACACGTGCCGAGAACCGGACGTAAACCCAGACCACAAAGCCGATGATTGCGGCGATCCCCAGGTAAACGTAGGGCAGCGAATAAGCGCTGAACTTGTAGAGGAAGAGCCCATCCCGTACCGCCTTAGTAATCATGTAGGAGGTCATGACGACGGTAAGGTAAGCAAACAGCAGCAAAGCAGGCGCTTCCTCGCCGCGTTCCAGGTTCAGGAAGGATCGGAGGCGATCCATGGGTTGGTCCCCGGCACGGTCAGTACACCGTCAAGCTTTCGAGCATGAACCTTGAAACCATCTTCGGCCCCTCCACCCTTGAGGTGGTAGCAGCATGTCTGGACATGCTCACATCGCGGGGTTGGCTAGGTCGGCTGGGGCCAGTCGGCCACGCCTTTGATAGGCCCGCCGGCAAGGATGCCCTCCTTACGATGAGCGTATTTTACCTGACACTCCCAAGCAACACAATAACGGGTAGTGGGTCAATTTGATTTTGTAGCGGCGAGTTTACCTCGCCAAATGGCGGCGTAAAGCCGCCTCTACATCAAATTGACCCACTACACAATAACGCGCTGATTTCGTCTCTCACGCTAGCAGCGCCATTCTGTGATGCAAGTGAATCTGTTGGCGACCAAGATGTTGTAGGGATGCGGCAGATCTGCATCTCCAGTCGCAAACTGACAAAAAACGACGACCACGATCGATTGTACCGACAGACGAAAGGCTGGCTGAATCGCGCCGGGGGATGGGTCGCGGTCTGATTCACCCAGGGACACAAAGTCCAAAAACCGCTACTCCTTATTTCTTATTTGTACTCTTTACAGTTAGGAATATTGGTCGCATAATCATGCCACCGGTAGAGATTTCCTCCTGAGCAAGGAAGGTTGGCATGTTGGGTTTGATTCTTCAACCCTCGCAAACGGTATTTCTCTTCCTGATCACACTGTTCGTGGTTGTCGCGCATTCGCTAGGAGCTGATGGTGTAACAGGCAACTCAATTCCTCTGCCGTTTACAGGGCTGTCAATATACTACCGTAATTGAATGTAGGGTGAGATAGTATGGCTATCCTAAGACTCTGCTTTCCCCCGTGCAAGTCCAGGCTTCTGTCTTTTTGTGAATGCTGGCCGAGGTCCTGGAAGCGCCTCTTTCGAGTCGCGAGCATGATCGTCGCTATGTTGCCGGCATCTCCAGCTCGAGCTAGCGGGGACAACGTCCTCCCAAACACCGGAGCGTGGTAGCGGGAGGTTGAGTGTTTTGCTCCCAATGGCTTCGGGGGGGCCTTCACATGAGGTTCTCGATTGCCTTCATTTCAATCATGCTGCTTACTTCGCTGGCTGCCGCACAGCAGAGATCACCGGTCAATTCGCGCGCCGATCAATTGGAACGCGAAGCGCTCGAAAAGGCGCGGCGGCTGGCTCCCCCACAGCCTGACAAGCTTGAAAGGGGAATAGACCGGGTTGAGAACAGCAAGGTCCTTCAGTGGATAGGTGGTGGCCATAACGGATTCGGCTTGCATTTTGGAGGGCTGGTTACTGGCTCCGGCTTCGCAGTCGGTCCGGCTTACTCACGCCCCGACCTGGCGCGAGAGAATCTACATTTCCGCATGTCGGCAGGCGGCACGGCGAAGCTCTACTACAATGTCGATGCCCTAGTCTCTCTCCCGCGCCTGTTCGGGAAACGTCTTCGTGTGGACTTCTATGCACAACATGCCGACTCACCGCAGATCGCTTACTATGGACCTGGTCCCAACTCACAGAAACAGGGACGGACCAACTACCGGCGCGAGGATACGAACCTGGATTTCCGGGTGGGCTGGCGCGTCCATCCACGCCATGTGCTGGTGGGCTTAACCACCGGCGTGAACCTGATCAATATCGGTCCGGGAACGAGTAAGGTCTATGCTTCGACAGACCGCATTTATTCGCCTGCACAGACACCCGGAATTGATGTGCAGTCACCTTATTTTCACATCGGTCCCTTCCTTCAAGTTGATTTCCGCGACCGTAAAGACGACCCCCATCGCGGCACCAACTTTGTCACTCGATTCAGCTACTACGAGGACCAGTCGGATCGCTATTCATTTCGCCGGATCGAGTCGCTGGTCGAGCAGTACATTCCTGTCTTCAATGAAAAGCGCGTGTTCGTCCTACGTGCCCGAACGGATCTCAGTTACGCGGGAGCGGGGCAGGTGGTGCCTTTTTATCTGCAGCCTACTCTCGGTGGATCCGACGATCTGCGAGGATTTCGGCAGTTTCGTTATTACGACAATGACTCACTGCTGATGAACGCCGAATATCGTTGGGAAGTGGCTCCGGCGTTGGACATGGCGGGTTTCGCCGACGCTGGGAAGGTCTTTCGCCGCCCCTGGGACATCAGTCTGACGAACCTGCAAACGGATGGCGGATTTGGATTTCGATTTAAGACCCGAGAAGCAGTGGTTTTCCGCATCGACGCCGGGTTCAGTCGGGAAGGATTCCAGATATGGTTCAAATTCAACCCTCCATTTCCGGGCCTATACCACGCTATGTTCTGATGGCAGCACTGCTTCTGACCGAAGTCGCTGCCATGCGCGCGGAGAGATTCTATCCTGACGATCCGATCCTTTCCTTCCCTAAGCCCGTGGCCGTTCAGAAGCTTCCGAGCCGCAAAACCGGTGGATTGTACGATTTCATCAAGCAGTCCTTCTCCACCCAAAGCCACCCGGCGGTACCTGCACGGGCGGTGAACACTCTGGGGGATGTCCCGGACAGCGAGTGGTTCACGAACCGCCATGGGGCTCGCCGCATGTCTCGCCAAGAACTTCAACATGGGCCCGGTGTTGACGCCCCGCCAGTGCCGCCCTTTACCGTCATTGGCGTCAAGACTGAGGGGATCACTCCTGGATTCCAGATGAGCGACGCCAAAGGCAGACTCTACTTCGTCAAACCGGACCCCGTAAGCAATCCTGAGATGGCCACCGCCGCGGATGTGATCGGGGCTCGTTTCTTCTACGCCCTCGGCTACTACACACCGCAGAACTACCTGGTCTACCTGAGGCGTTCGGATCTCAAGGTCAGCCCCCGGGCCACTGTTGACGGCTTGGGTGGCAAGAAACGGCCTATGCTCGAACGTGACCTGGACGACATCCTCCGCATTGTTCCACGCCGCAAAGACGGGATGTATCGCATGATGGCCAGCCGGAGCGCGGAGGGGGAGCCGATTGGGCCCTTCCGCTACGAAGGGACTCGTTCAGACGACCCTAATGACACGATCCCGCATCAAGACCGTCGCGATTTGCGCGGTCTGCATGTTTTCTGCGCTTGGTTGAACCACACCGATGCCAAGTCGCTTAATTCGCTCGACACTCTCGTGGAGGAGGGTGGAGTCCGCTTTGTCCGCCATTACCTGATCGATTTCGGGGCCATCTTGGGAAGCGACAGCGATATGGCCAAGAATGCCAGATTCGGGAACGGATATATTATTCCCAAAGCAGGTCACGGTTTGACACGGATCGTTGCCCTCGGAATGGACGTCCGGTCATGGGAGAGTGCCAACTACGGGAGCCTGAACGCGGTGGGACGATTCGAGTCGCATGTCTTCGATCCGGAAAAGTGGAAATCAAACTATCCGAATCCGGCGTTCTTGCGCCGCTTAACAGACGATGAATATTGGGCAGCCAAGCAGGTCATGGCCTTTACGGACGAGGACATCCGCGCGATCGTGGAGACAGGAGAGTACTCCGATCCACACGCCGTCGAATACATCACCCGAGCACTCATCGAGCGCCGGAATAAGATCGGCCGAACGTATTTCTCAAAAGTGCTTCCGCTGGACAATTTCGCGGTCAGCGCCGGGGCGCTGGCCTTTGATGACCTCGCGGTGAAGCACGGCTTTACACATGCCCGGTCATACCGGGCGGCCTGGTTCCGCTTTGACAACAAGGGGGAGCAACTGACTCCAATTCAATCCGCCGGCTCACTCCAACTGCCTGCCGAGGCACTCGCGGCTGACGAGGGCGCCTACTACGCTGTCCGGATCCAGTCAGATGATCCCCGCAAAACTGTGACGGTTTATCTCCGCAAACGGAGCGGGGTTTTCAAGGTAGCCGGAGCTGAGCGCACCTGGTGAGGTGAGTTTCTCAGGCACCACGCCAGCGCTCGGAAGTTATCGCAAAACTGCACGATTGGAGATACACTCTGGGGAGGGCCATGTCGCACCATCTGTTGAGATTGCTACTCATTTGCGGGGTGGCTCTTCTCCCCGCACTTGCTTGCCCGGCGAGAGTCGGGGCCAACCCAGTGCAGCAGCCGGGCGAGCAGGCTTCCGTCCCCTCCCAAGCTGAGGGCACAACACCTTCCCGGCCTGCCGAGACGACGAAGCAGCCGCGACCTACACTCAAGGAAGTACCCTGGCGAATAGTCCGCGATCAGAGATTCCTCTGGCTCCGTCCCTTTCGCATGAAGCGAAGCGATCTCCCTTGGGTGGGATTGATTGTGGGAACCACCGCCGGCCTGATGGCGATTGACCGGCGCGTCGGGCAAGGCCTTTCGGACTCGCCCCCCGGCTCTGGCTACACTTTCAGCCACAACGTAAGTCGAGTCGGTGCCCCCTGGTCGGATCTCGGAATTGCCGGAGCCATCTACCTGGTTGGCCGATCGCGGGGGGACCAGCGCGCGCAAACTACAGGCTTGCTGGGTCTGCAGGCCGTTGCCGACAGCGTCGTGGTGGTCGAAATACTCAAGATTTCCACCCAGCGGCCGAGGCCCACTTTCTCTGGCGGGTTAATTCGCGATCACAATGCGGATGGAGAGTTCTTTGCGGGTGGGACTTCGTTCCCTTCTGGTCATGCCGCCGCAGCCTTTGCCCTGGCCACCGTCGTTTCCGAGCAAAACAGGGAGAAGCGTTGGGTAGCGCCCGTCGCTTACGGCTTTGCGAGCCTGGTTTCCGTCTCGCGCGTCACTATGCGAATGCACTTCCCCTCCGACGTCTTCGTTGGGGCAGCGCTCGGCTATCTGATCGGCCAGCACGTCGTTCATGGTGCGGGGGGGGCAACACAGGACAGGCCACTCCGCTCCAGGCTGCTGCCTGCCATTTCTGCTGCTGGAGGAACTGGCCTCACCCTTTCCTGGGAATTCTGAATCTGCTCGAGCATGTGCGGCATGGGTATGCAGAAAACCCTGCTGCACCGACAACTGCGGGCTGTAACAAACTGGAAGCTGGCCCTCGTGAGTACTGCAAGGTTGTCCTGACACTCGAGGCGGATGCCGGCGGCAGGGCGTGCAGCTTCAATCCATGTTGGTGCGCCACGTTCCTGATCAAATGAAGGAATTACGCGCTCCCCAGCTTCTGCCCCGCATGGAGATTGGATTGCTCGGCGTGCAATAGGTGCTTGGGCCGGGTGGTTCAACATGCTCCGTGCTCATTCCCGAGTCGAAGTAGAGTGCGCAGACCGAGGCCAACGCCGCCACGACAAAACAAGGCGTTCATCTTCTTGGAGATGAAGTCCCATGAATTACTCACCTTGCCTGCCTAGAATGTTTGGTTCTCTCCTCTTCATCGCGTGCTTCGTCTCCCAGACTCCGAGTCTGCGGAGTACGGACTTGAAGCCTCAGACGCTCGCAGCCTTCTCGCGTTACGTCCAGCTCACTGAAACCCGCATCGACACGGAATTGAAGCGACCCGGACAGTTCCTATACGTGGATGGCCTTCCGGAGGCGCGGCGGGTGCAGGTTCTCGCCTTGCTTCGTAAGGGGGAGGTTTTCATCGAGCCACTCTCGACACCTGACGCGTCCGGCAAGGAAATTGTTCCTCCCGGCGGAATGCTCCACCACTGGCTGGGCGCGGTGTTTGTTCCGGGTGCGACCCTGGGGCAAGCCTTGGACCTGGTGGAAGACTATGATCACCATCAGGACATCTATAAGCCAGAAGTCGTGGGCTCCAAGCTGGTCAGCCGGAACGGGGATGACTTCAAGATGTTTTACCGCCTCAGGAAGAAGAAAGTGATCACGGTGACGCTCAACACCGACCATGATGTGCACTATTTCCGCGTCGACTCCACGCATTGTTACAGCCGTTCTTACTCTACACGGATCGCCGAAGTCGCCGATGCTGACTCGCCCATAGAGCGTGAAAGGCCGATCGGCCATGACCACGGATTCCTCTGGCGGATCAACTCCTATTGGCGCTTTGATGAGAAGGATGGGGGTATGTACGTTGAATGTGAGTCGATCTCCTTGACGCGTGCCCTTCCACCCATCATCGGGGTAATCATCAGGAAGTTCGTCACCGAGATCCCCAGAGAGTCGCTGCAGATGACTATGGGTTCGACGCGTTCGACACTCCTCGCGCGGTTACAGGCAGCGGGAACAAAGTAGGAGTTCATTGGTGTTGCACCCTACCAACCCGTCAGCCACAGCCGTGTGCGGCGTCATCTCCTTCTCCACTGTCTGAATTGCAGTGGCGGAGGAAATTGATTTGAGGTGGGAGATTTCGAGGTTACAATCCGAGCTGAGTGGAAGGCTCCCGACGAGGCTACGAATGGTAACGAATGAGCAAGTTTACGAAGTTTTGCGCAACTGTTACGACCCGGAAATTCCAGTCAACCTCGTGGACCTGGGATTGATTTACGACGTCCAAGTTGATGACGACCACGTCAATGTGGTGATGACCCTGACGGCAAGGGGTTGCCCTGCTCACAGCTTCATCAGCGAGCAGGTGAGGCAGCAGGTTGCAGAGATCCCAGGGGTGAAGTCCGCAAACGTGCAGGTGGTGTGGGACCCGCCCTGGGACATCAGCCGCCTGAGCGAGGCGGCAAAGAAGCAACTGGGGCTGGGCTAGCACGGACAGGTGTCAGGTGCCAGGTGTCAGGTTCCGGATGCCGCTAGGCACCAAGCGGGTGGCTACGTTACAACTGACCACTGACAACTGACCACTGACGACTGACAGCGGTCAATTCATCATGCCTCGAATGCGGTGCAGTAACTGGGCGACCTCCACCGCTTGGGGGTTGCCGCGAGGAGTACGATTGAGATAGGTTTTGAAATCCGCCTGGGCTTCTTCGTAGCGCCGCATCAGGAAATAGATCATCCCTCGGTCGTGGAGCTGCTGGCTTGACTCCGGCTCGACCCCCAGGGCGAGCTGGATCACGGTGAGAACTCTGGTGAAGTCGTGGCGGCGAACGTACGATCCCTTAAGGTTGTTGAGCATCCTGGCCAGGATCTGCTTCTTTGTCGATGCCGCAAAGTATTCCGGCTTCAGTTCCGCCTCGTCACCGAATTGCGCTTTCAGCAATTCCTGGCAATCCTGGCGCGTCAAAATCCTCCCTCGGCGATAGGGATCGATCAGAATCTCATTGTGGTCGGTCCGGTATTTCACCAGGAAATGTCCGGGAAAGCTCACGCCCATCACGGGCAGACCGCGCCGCCTGGCCACTTCGATATAAATGAGCGACAGGGAGATGGGAATCCCAAGCTTCCGGTCCAGAACGTCGTTGAGATAGCTGTTCCGCGGGTCGTCGTATTCCTCTTCGTTGCCACGGAATTGTTCCTTCTCGAAGAGAAGCTTGTTCATGGTCTCGATGATTTCGATGGCGGGGCGCGAGAGGTCGCAGAGCAAGCGCAAGGCAAGGGCGTCGAGCCGTCCGAGCTGGTCAGGCACATTGAGGTGAGGGTATTCGATCCGGGCGATTAGCAGCGCCGCTTCGTCAAGGTTGAACTCTTCCTCTGCCCGCTGCATCAGGCGCGCGAAGTCTTGGATGGGGTCGAAAACCTTCATCGAGAGGCGTAGAGACTGCTCAGGAAGTCACCCGCCGGGATCAGGCGCGGAAAAGATTGCGAAGCAAGAATAACAGGTTCGCCGGTCTTTCGGCCAGACGCCGCATGAAGTAAGCATACCATTGACGCCCATAGGGAACGTAAAGGCGCACCCGCGCGCCCTGGCGGAGCAGGGCGCGCTGCAAGTGGCGGCGGATCCCGTACAGCAATTGAAATTCGTAACGATCGGGCGGGATGCCGTGTATCCGAGCGTACTCCTGCGCAGCGGCAATGAGGCGCTCGTCATGCGTGGCGATGGCGTGATAGATCCCGCTGGAAAGCATCATCTCCATCAATCTCGAAAAGCTGCGGTCGACATCCCTTTTGTGCCGATAGGCGATTGCGGGGGGCTCGTTGTAGGCGCCCTTAACCAGCCGGATGCGGGCTCCGGACTTCAGCAACTCTTCCACGTCCTTGTCGCTGCGGTAGAGATATGATTGGATGACGATGCCCGCCACATGGCGCGGCGCACTCACAGTTCGGAAAACCCGGAGCGTCGCTTCGGTGAAGGCCGAACCCTCCATATCCACGCGCACAAAGTTGTGGTACTGGGCAGCGCACGCGCAGAGCAATTTCAGATGACGGCACGCCAACCCTTCATCAATCGCCAAGCCCAGTTGACTGAGCTTGACAGACACGTGGGAATTCAAGCCTTCAACCGCGAGCCTATCAAGGATGTGGACGTAAGCCTGGCAAGCAGCTTCAGCTTCCGCGGCTTCCTGCACGCTCTCACCCAGCAGGTCGAGGGTCACCATAAACCCTTCGGCGTTCAACCGCCGGACCACCTGGAGCGCGTCTTCCAATTCTTCACCGGCAATGAACCGCGCGGCCATACGGCGGCCCAAGGCGTGGCCTGTGAGGATCTTCTTGGGGGTTTGTTTCTGGGAAAGGTAGAGGAGAATGGGGCGAAGCATAAGTGGAGGTCCCAGGTGTCAGGTTTCAGGTGTCGGGTGTCAGGTGTCAGGTGTCAGGGCTCTCGCCTGGGGCTTTCAGCTCACAAATTAGCCCGGCCAGCATCCGACACCTGACACCTGAAACCTGCCGTTCAGCCTTCAGCTTCCAGAAATCTCTCGGCGTCAATGGCCGCCATGCAGCCGGAACCAGCCGCGGTGACGGCCTGCCGATAAACGTGGTCCTGGACGTCACCCGCGGCAAAGACGCCAGGCACGTTGGTCTTGCTTCCGTCGTGCGTAATCAGATAGCCCACTTCGTTCATCTCGAGCTGCCCGCGGAACAAAGAGGTATTGGGCGAGTGGCCGATTCCCATGAACACCCCGTCACAGCTCTTGATGGTTTCACCGCCGGTCTTGGTATTCTTCAGCCTAATTCCCGTGACTTCGCCTCGGTTTACGTCCAGGACGTCCACCACCAGCGAATCCCAGATGAACTTGATCTTTGGATTGCGATAAAGCCGGTCCTGCATGATTTTGGAGGCGCGTAACTGGTCGCGGCGGTGAATAATACTCACTTGCGTGGCATAGCGGGTGAGAAACATCGCCTCTTCCGCAGCCGTATCGCCGCCTCCCACGACCACCACCTCTTTGCCACGATAGAAATATCCATCGCAGGTCGCGCAGGTCGATACACCGTGGCCAAGCAGTTTGCGCTCCGATTCCAGTCCCAACATTTTTGCCGAAGCGCCGGAAGCAATGATCAGCGTGCGCGCCTCGACCGTCTCGCTCCCCAGGTCAATCACAAAGGGGCGACGGGAAAGGTCAGCGCCACTAACATGGCCTTCCATGAACTCGGCGCCAAATTCGGCAGCCTGGTTCTGCATCCGTTCGATCAGCTCCGGCCCTTGCACCCCTTTGGGAAAGCCGGGGAAATTCTCCACCAAAGTCGTCAAGGTCAATTGTCCACCGGCTTCCAGCCCCCGGATAACCAGCGGCTTCAAATTGGCGCGCGCGGCATAAATAGCTGCGGTCAATCCCGCGCATCCTGAACCCATAATCATCACATTTCGCATCGCGTATGCTTCTCCGGTACTTGGTGGCTTACCCGCAGTCGCCTATCTTACTCCCAGGAAATAACTTCGTACAGCATGTTTTGAGCGCCCCAGCGTAGGCTCATGGCCGGGGAGGAAGTCGATTTTGTGATTGCCGCCAATGCATTTTGATGCTACAAACGTAAATTCGCTTCGAAGCACAAGGCGTGGGTTAGGTGAAGGACACCGGGTTCAAAAGAGAGCAGTCTGCGGGAATATTCGCAGGGTAAGCTCCTCAAGGTTTCGCAGGCAGGACGGGTGCACCGATGGATGCAGTGGTTCTCGAGGGAGTTACCAAACGGTTTGACACGCTGACCGCCGTCAGCAATTTGAGCTTGCGGATCAGGGAGGGCGCCGTCTTCGGTCTGCTTGGCCCCAACGGAGCCGGCAAGACCACATCGCTCCGCATGATCATGCGGGTGCTGATTCCTGACGAAGGATCAATTCAGGTTCTTGGGGAGCCGGTCAGCGATCGCACCCAGGACCGCGTCGGCTATCTCCCCGAGGAACGAGGCCTCTACACCAAAATGAAGGTGCGGGAGGTCCTGCGGTTTTTGGGAGCCCTGAAAGGACTCTCCGAGACCGAGGCGGCGCAGCGCGCCCAATCCTGGCTGGAACGCCTGGAATTGGCAGCCTGGTCAGAAAAGAAGATCCAGGACCTTTCCAAAGGAATGCAGCAAAAGGTTCAGTTTATCGCCACGGTGATTCATAAGCCCCCGCTGCTGATTCTTGATGAACCTTTCGCCGGCCTTGACCCGGTGAATGCAAGCCTGATCAAAGACATCATGCTGGAGTTGCGCGACCAGGGTTCCACGATCATCCTTTCCACTCACCGCATGGAGCAGGTGGAGATGATGTGTGACGCCATCTGTCTGATCGACAAAGGACGCAGTGTGTTGGACGGGGACCTCCGCGCCATCAAGCAGTCCTACGGGAAGAACACCCTTCGCATCGAATATTCAGGGGACGGGGACTTTCTGGAAGGTACGGCACTGATCGAAAAAGTGAACCGCTTTGGGGCAGTCGTCGAGGCCCGGCTCAGGCCAGGCGCCGATCCCCAGGAAATCCTTAAAGCCGCTCTGCTGCGCGGCGTGCGCATCAGCCGCTTCGAACTGGTCGAGCCGCCTTTGAACGATATCTTCATCGAAAAGGTTGCAGGAGCCCATGCGTAAAGTCTGGCTGGTGGTCAAACGCGAGTACCTGATGCGCATCCGCACCAAGGCATTCATCCTCACCACGATCGGCCTGCCCGTGTTCAGTGCGGGTGTGCTGATTTTCACCATGATGATGGCAACGCGGGAGTCCGACCACACGCTCAAGATCGCCCTCCTCGACGATGGCGGCTTCGCGAAGATCATCGCGGCGGGATTCACCGAGAAATTGAAGAACGGCCAGCCGCTCTTCCAGTTGGTTCGGACGCTCGAGCAGCCCCAGTCCGACCAGAAAGCGCGGGACGAACTTGCCGACCAGGTTCGGCGGGGACTGCTGGATTGTTACCTGGTAGTGCCCAAGGAAGTCCTCGAGGGGAAAGCGGTTGAGTTCCATACCCAGAACCCCGGTGATTTTCAAGCCGCGGCTGCTGTCCGGGGCGCGGTCGATCATGCGGTGATTTCCCGTCGCTTGAGCAGCCGCGGGATTCAAATTGATAACGTGAGCGAACTGGTTCGCGGGGTGGATTTCACCCTGGTCAAAGTTGGTAAGGGAGGAGAGTCGGAAGAAAAAGGTCAAACTTTCTTGGCGGCGGTCGTCGTCGGCATGGTTCTCTACATGACGCTGTTGGTTTATGGCCTAGCGACCATGCGATCCGTTCTGGAAGAGAAAACCACGCGCATTGTTGAAATCCTCGCTTCCTCGGCCCGGCCATTTCAGTTGCTCACGGGAAAGATCCTGGGCGTTGCCGGGGTAGGCTTCACGCAGTACCTCATCTGGACACTCACCGCCGTTCTTATCTCAACTTACGGTGCAGCCCTCGCGACCGCTTTCAGGCCGGGTGCGTCCGTGCCGCAGTTTCATATTCCACTTTCTCTTTTGATCTATGCCCTGCTGTTCTTCCTGGCTGGTTATTTTCTTTATGCGTCTCTCTACGCTGCCGTTGGGGCAATGGTTTCCAGCGATGAGGAGGCACAGCAAGTGCAAATGCCCGTCACCCTGCTCGTCGTGGCCGCCTTCCTTCTTTACCCCGCCGTTATGCGCGACCCGGCCTCACGGCTCTCGGTTGTCGTGTCGTTGGTCCCCTTTCTGTCCCCCATTCTCATGATTTTTCGTATTGCGCTGCAGACTCCACCCTTCTGGCAAATCGCCCTCTCCCTGGCCCTCAGCATGGCCACGACAGTCGGCGTGGTGTATGTCGCCGCCAAGATCTACCGGGTGGGCATCTTGATGTATGGCAAGAGACCGTCGCTGGTGGAATTGCTCCGGTGGCTGAAGTACACGTAGATTAGCCCACGCCAAAAAAGGTCAGTACTTGCGCAGCACCCCAACCACTCTCCCTTGAATCTTCACCTCTCGGGCAGACACGATGATGGGGTCCATTTGGGCATTGGCGGGCTGCAAGCGGATTTTCCCATTGGGGGCGCGGAAGAATCGCTTGAGTGTGGCGTCGGTACCCTCGATAAGAGCCACCACGATCTCTCCGTTCTCTGCCGTCTGCGTTCCTTCCACCAGGATGTAATCTCCGTTGCAAATGTGGTCATCAATCATCGAGTCGCCCTTTACCCGCAGGACGAAGAGGCTTCCTCGCCCAGCAGTGAAATCGCCGAAGGAAAAGGTCTCGGCATTGGGCACAGCTTCAACCGGCTGGCCGGCGGCGATTCGCCCCAGCAGGGGGAACTCCATGTTGCCTAAAACCGTGGCGGGTATTGGAATGGGGGCCGCTCCAACCGGCTCAACTCCGGCTCTCGTCTCGAACGGCAGCTTCCTCCGCCCGAAGGGACGAACCGCTGTCTTGGCAAACGGCACCGAGCCCGGTACGGCAACAACCTCCACCGACCGGCTCTGGTTGTAGCTGCGGCGGATGAAACCCTTCTTTTCGAGGGTCTGCATGTGCTTGTGCACCGTCGCGAGTGACGACAGCCCCAAACCTCCGCCGATCTCCTCGAAACTCGGCGAGTACCCATTGCGATTGATGAAATCCACCAGGAAATCAAACACCTGTTTCTGCCGACGCGTCAAAGCCATGTTCGCACCATTTCAGAAATAATTCCCCCCAGCTCCATTGGTCACGGGGGTAGCTATGCTTGGCATTATAGGCGAATGAAAAGCGAAGAGCAAGTGAAAAATGCGCCGGCTTATTTTGGCTCCCGCAGTAAAGAAAAGGCCCCACAAGGCAGGATTCAGGAGTCAGGATTCAGGAGCCAGGAGTCAGAAGACAGCAGGTGGCGCGTAGCGCCTGCCCCGGTGCATCAGAGCCTTGCGGGTTCTTGCCTCTCTGAAATCTGGAATCTGCAATCTCGAATGCGCTCATCCTGTGCGCCGCGACTGAGCGGGTTGCACCGCCGCACCCGCCTTCAGCTACAATAGCGGAACGATGATTGATGTGGAGACTCGCGTCCTGACGGAAGGTGATGCGGCGGCCTATTGGAATCTGCGGCTCGAGGCTCTCGAGCAGGAACCGCAGTCGTTCGCCGAGTCCGCCGAGGAGCACCGCGCAACCCCAATCGAGTTGGCCGCGGCGCGCTTGCGTCAGGCGGACGGCAGCTTTGTTTTGGGCGCATTCCTCTCCGGAGAACTCGTCGGCATGGCGGGTTTCTTCCGCGAAAAACATCTCAAGGCCCGCCACAAGGGCAAGATTTGGGGCGTCTACGTGAGGGTGAATTACAGGCGGCAGGGCATCGGCCGAGCGTTGTTCTCGGCGCTGTTGGAGAAGGTCAAGACCCTGCCCGGTTTAGAGCAGGTTGATCTAACCGTATCCGCCCGCCAAGTCGCAGCGAAGACGCTCTATCGCTCGCTTGGCTTCGAAACCTTCGGAGTTGAACGCGCTGCGCTCAAGATTGGTGACCAATACTTTGACGAAGAGTACATGGTCCTACGGCTCAGGTGACACGAGGTGTTGTAGGGGTAGGGCTTGCCCTACCCTTCAAGGGGACGGCAAGCCGTCCCCCTACGAGAGCGGCTTCTCAGTGATGACCGCCGCCTGAGCTCGACCCGCCGCCGCCGTGGGAGCCACCACCCA
>JBEKUR010000049.1:0-30927 GCA_049514855.1 Terriglobia bacterium | reverse complement strand
GACGCGGATCGATGTCAACCAGCGGATCGTCCTTACTTACCCGCTGACCCTCGGTATAATGCACGGCAACGACCAGGCCATTCACCTGGCTGGTAATCGAATCGGTATAGACCGGGGTGACTGTGCCAATGGCGTCAAGGTAGACACCGATATTACCCTTTTGAGCCGTCGCGCTCGTAATGGTGATCCCCGGTGCGGCAGGGCGCGCGGCCGCCGCTTTCTTGGCTTCCTCGTGGTGGTGTAAGACCAGCACGAGCGGAATCGCCACGATCAGGAGCAGCAGGATCCACATGACGACGTGCAGACCCTTATGTCGGGGAACAAAGGCCGGGAGTTGATGGTCAGTACCGATGGCGGAATGCTCGTTAATGTCAGCGGTCAATCGGAATCTCCTTTTTCAGCTCCGAATCCCTCGCAGGGTACTGCTCGTGAACGGCTCCGCGAGCTGCAAAATCCCCGGCCGGTCAGTCCCGGGCCCCTAAAGGGAGCGGAACTTACCTAGCCGTAAGACAATCGCCTTGCTCTATTGTAGGGTTTCCATTTCTGAAATTCCAAGCAACAATCAAAGCATCCTCGGCGGCGGCGTGTCTGTTCAACATTGCTCACCTTGGCGGGACATCACTTCGGAACCCGGATCGGCCCCTCCTGAAGCCGATACCTCAGACGCCATTCCATCTCTTGCGTCTTTTCGGATGGATCTGTTTGACACCCAAGGCCTCGTGGAAGGCAGAAGAGAGGCGTTCGGAGCATCTCGGAGAGGGAAAATGCACCGAAAGGGCTCGGTTGGAGACAACCGGGTGTATACTTTCAGGCGCCGGAACGCCAAAAAGCGAATTCCGGGTAGATTGGTTGTATCCAAGGCAGGAGAAGCATACGATGTGCGCGAGTCAGAAATCCAAATCGGAAATTCCGACTAAGGAAGACAGTGAAGGACATGATGACTCAAGGGCTTTTGCGCGATGCTGAATATTAAGAAAATTCTTTTGCCGGTTGATTTCCCGGTTGCTTCACTGGGCGTGATTCATCAGGCTGCGACATTGGCGCGCCATTTCAATTCTGAGATCGTGATGCTGCACGTCGTGACAACGCAGAGCCACGCCGCCGGTGTGCCGGAGGACAGCCGCGAGCTGGCTGACTGGGACTTGCTCGCGGCGATCATTAGACAGGCCCAGAAACAGCAGGACCAGCCTCTGGGGCCGGAGCTTGACGGCCTTACCATTCAGCGCAAGTTGGTCAAAGGCGACGCGGCCCTGGCAATTGTGCGGACGGCTCAGGAGGAAAAAGCCGACCTGATCATGATGCCGTCACATAGCTTCACGTTCTACCAGTTTCTTATGGGCTCGGTGACAGCAAAAGTGTTGCACGGGACCGAGTGCCCGGTTTGGACTGGTGCGCACGTGCAAGAATCGCCAGGGCAGAAGTTTGTGATCCGCAACGTCCTGTGCGCGGTCGAGTTCGGCCCCCGTGCTGACATGACTGTGTCGTGGGCCGCCCAAATGGCCGCCGAATTTGGTGCTCATCTTACGCTCGCTAACGTCACTGCCAGTGTGGAGTTTTGGGGGCCCGGGGGCAGCTACGTCGATCAAAGGTGGAAAGAGGAGCTCGTCAGCAACGCTTCCCAGCAAATGGCAAAGCTCCAGCAAGACTCGGGCATCAAGGCAGATGTATTCATCGGCAGTGGTGACGTGCCCAAGGTGCTGAGCCAAGCTGCCAAGCAGACGAAGGCGGATTTGCTGGTTACCGGGTGCTACCCTTATGGCGGTCACCTGCGGACCCACGGCTACGGAATCATTTGCGCGGTGCCGATTCCGGTTCTGAGCGTGTGAGGGCGGAACGTTCCTATCCCTCGTGCCCTGGCATCACCCCTCGATCCCTCCCGAGATGGTGAAAACGGCTGCGCGACAGCGCGCCGAAAACCCTGTCCTTTCCCTCTGGATCAAATGCGCCGGAACAGGTCACCCTGGCGCTAACTGGATTCAGCCGCGTCCACCAACTCGAAAAAGTGGTGTCCCATGATGGCCAGAGTGAAGGCCTGGTGGAGATGCTGGCGATGGCGGCGCACAGCCTGCCCGATGAACTTCCAGTACTCCTTGCGGTAGTCCGCGAGGAAACCTTGCCGCCAGAGGGAGCGTGCCACGGCCATGAGATCGGAGAAGACCACCGGCGTTTTGGCGGTCGCGCCGAGTTGCGACAGGCACGCCGAGGCGCGTTCAAAGTACTCTTCGGGATTATAGATGGTCCTCAGAATGCGGCGGTAACCCTCGATGAGCTCTTGCGTATCCATCTTGGGGATGAAATTCAGGTCGATCAGAGTGTTACTGCCGAGGCTCTCCTTCAGGAGACGGCCTTCGGCCTTCAGTCGGTGCCACAACCGGGTGTGGGGCAGCGCGGTGAGCAGGCCGACCATGGAGAGGGGAATCGCCGCCTCTCGAATGAATTTAATCTGGAGATCGAACACGTCCGCCGGGTCGTTGTCGAAGCCGACGATGAAGCCTGCCATCACCTCCATGCCGTAAGACTGGACGAGCTTTACGCTCTCCAGCAAGTCCTTCCTCAGGTTCTGGAACTTCATCGTTTCTTTGAGGCTCTCGACCACGGGCGTCTCGATACCCATGAATACTCGCTTGAAATTGGCCGCGCGCATTAATCGCAACAGGTCTTCGTCTTCGGCGAGGTTCAAGGAAGCCTCCGTATAAAGCGTGAACGGAGACTTGTGTTGGTGCATCCACTCCACGAGGCGGGGAAGCAGGAGCCTAACGTTTTTCTTGTTACCGATAAAGTTGTCATCCACCATGAAAACAGAGCCGCGCCAGCCCAGCCGCTGAAGCTGGTCGAGTTCCGCGCACACTTGATCGGGCGTCTTCGTTCTCGGCCGCCGGCCGTAGATTTCGATGATATCGCAGAATTCACAGGTGAAAGGACAGCCCCGGGAGTACTGAAGCGACATGGAACTATAGCGCCGCAGGGGGGCGAGATGCAGTTGCGGGAGCGGCACCTGCGTGACGTCGGGCCATTGCTTCTTGAAGTAGTGGGGCTGTGCCTCCCCCCGTTCGAGGTCCGCCGCAAGCTGGGGGATAATCTCCTCGGCTTCCCCCTCGACGGCGTGGTCGGCTTCGGCGATGGAGGTGTGCTTGGCGCTCACAATCGGGCCGCCAACCACCGTGCGCACTCCGTGACGCTTGGCTCGCGCGATCTGCTCCTTCATCGATGGTCCCTGCACAATCATGCCGCTGAGGAAGACGACGTCCGCCCAGGCCAGGTCGGAGTCCTTGAGGCGGCGTACGTTCAGGTCCACGAGCCGGCGTTCCCAGTGCGAAGGCAGCATCGCGGACACGGTGAGTAAACCCAAGGGAGGAAATGCCGACCTTTTCCCTTCAAATGGTAAAGCGTGCTTGAAGCTCCAGAACGTGTCCGGAAACTCTGGGTAGACCAATAGAACCTTCACGAAAACCTCCTCTAAACTTCGGATGACTCAAGCAGCCTGCAATCCGAAGCGCCATGGATGGGAGCCACACTGAAATTTCTTTCAGGATTTCCATTTTGGGTCCCCGAGTGGCTAGCGGTAGACTCAGGGTTTCCATTTTTAGGCCCCGCGCACCGATTAAAGCGTCCTCGGCGGCGGCGTGTCTGTTCAATATTGCTCACTTTGAAGGGAAATCACTTCGGGATCATGATCTGGCGTTCGTGTAGCCGATACCTCGGACACCACTCCACCCTGCTCCACCAGACCACGGTCAGCAAAAGGAAACCTGATGCCGCGTGCGGCTCTCTTGGCTGAGTTGTTGGAGACTCCGCCCTTCTGCTATGCCAGAACAGAATTGACCTAACGGCGTGTCCCCGGCGCGCAAGCTGTGGGCCTGGCGCTGCTGTAATCGGACTTCCGGATCGGCTGAGTCAGGGTATGGCACGAACCCTGATTCTCGTTCCGGCGGAACGTCAGCTACCGGCCCTTATCCTCACGGGTGTGTACAGGCCTTTCGGGGTGGTCGCCAGCATCCTCGACACCCTCCACGGCCTCGGCCTCGTATGCCTGATCCGTCTCGGCGAGTTCTTCGACGCTCTCCTCGTCAACGTCCGCAACTTGCGAAAGCCCCTGGGCATCACCCGATTGCCCGGCGCTGTCAGAAGCTAGTTCCTCCGGATCGTTTCCAAGTTCATCGATCGGAACCTCGTCATTCCGCAATTTACGTTTCACCATGGACACCTCCCCAGAGCGCCAGAATTGAGTGCCGAACAGTGGCTACTCATTGGATGAATTTCACCAACATTCGTAGGCGGCGTCTTGGTCGCGGCGATGCTCTTCACTTTCGCGCGGTCCTTCACCATCGCCCGACGAAACCGGGCATCACGCTTTACGTCTGCGAGATCGGCCCTTCAGTGCTTTGGCGCTTCGCACCCGGCTCTTCGCGTCCCTGCTTGCGGAGAGCTGCTTTGTTTTCGACACCAGCTTCTGAGACTCCTGAACGGTTTCCGCTTCCTTCGCATTCGCGCGAGCAGTGATCTCTCGCCTTTCACCTGTGTTTGGCATATCTTTATGGTCTCTCATTTCCGCCCTGCAAGACGTTCAGTTTTGCACAGACCCGCCACCCTCACCCGTCCATGTCATATGGCGGTGGCGAACCTGAGTAGTTCAAGATGGAATAGAACATCAACGGTCCCCTCGGGCCTGTGGCTATTCCCACTGTTCCAAAATCTCGATCTGCTTTCTGATGGACTCCACCCTGTCGTCTACATCCTCGGCCTCCGCTTCGAGATTGGGAGAGATTGTTCTCAGCTTCCGGGCGTGGTGTTCCAGTTGATTGCCATCATGTTTGAGTGCTTCGATAATAGGCTTTAATGCTACTTTCATGATTGTTCTACTCCTCACGGAACGTTCATCCCGGAGACAGAACGCTGGGAACAGGCTTTCCTCTCCAGGAACAGTACATCAGATGATGGCAGATGACGCATTGCACGTCTGTTCAGAATTGCTCACGGTCTCAGTTTCGCCTATTCCGTCAATGCACGAGAATCAGTATCCCCCGTGAAGAGCTTTGGCTCCCGTCCCCACCACAGTTGCTTTTCTGGCCATTTGAGCAATTCTGAACACCCCTCTGAGCGTTTTTGAACTGATTCGCGAGCCACCTCCCTTTATAAAGGTGGCTTAAGTCAGGATAGCCAACCAGGGTGGATAGGTAGGAATTTCATTGGTAACCGAAGTCATTAGACCACGTTCAGCTATCTTTAGGTGAGAGGCGATGCGAAGGTCAAAGCAAGCTCCATGGATAAGCGACTACGATATATATCTGCTGGAGGAAGGCACGCACTGCCGTGCCTACGAGAAGATGGGGGCACACCTCGGCGAGTCGGCCGGGCAGCGCGGCGTTCATTTCGCCGTGTGGGCGCCCAACGCCAAGCAGGTCAGCGTACTCGGGGACTTTAACGGATGGAACCCGCAATCGAATGCCCTCGTATCGCGGGGAGCAACTGGGGTATGGGAGGGCTTTGTACCGGATGTGGGACCGGGGGCGCGGTACAAATATCACATTACGTCCCAGTACCGGGGTTTTGAGGTAGATAAAGCCGATCCGTACGCATTTGCCGCGGAAATCCGGCCGCAAACCGCCTCCCGGGTGTGGGACCTCAGCACTTATTCGTGGGGAGATAGCGAGTGGATGGCGAGCCGCGCCAGGAGAAACGGTCTGGGTTGCGCCGTCTCCATTTATGAAGTCCATCTCGGCTCCTGGAGGAGGGTGCCGGAGGAGGGAAACCGTCCGCTGACTTACCGGGAAATGGCTGTGCAACTCGCAGACTATGTGCATGAGGCGGGTTATACTCATGTCGAGTTTCTTCCCGTCATGGAGTACCCATTCGATGGCTCCTGGGGGTATGAAGTCCTCGGCTATTACGCACCAACTAGCCGATTCGGCACGCCCGCGGATTTCATGTACCTGGTGGATTGCCTTCATCAACGTGAGATCGGAGTGATAGTCGATTGGGTCCCGGCTCATTTCCCCAAAGACGAAGCCGGGCTCGGGTATTTCGACGGCACGCATTTGTACGAACATTCGGACCCGCGGCAGGGCGAGCAGCCCGAGTGGAATACGTTCGTATTCAACTATGGGCGTTCCGAGGTTCGAGGTTTTCTGATCGCCAATGCTATGTTTTGGTACGACAAGTATCACGTCGACGGCCTGCGGGTGGATGCCGTCGCCTCGATGCTGTACCTTGATTACGGACGCCGCAAAGGACAGTGGATCCCCAATCAGTATGGAGGCAGAGAGAACGTTGACGCGCTTCAGTTCCTGCGGCAAATGAACGAACAAGTTTACGCCGCATTTCCAGATGCAATGATGATTGCCGAGGAATCCACCGCCTGGCCGATGGTGTCGCGACCGGTGTATCTCGGTGGTCTCGGCTTCGGCCTCAAATGGAACATGGGTTGGATGCACGACACTCTTGAATACATGTCGATGGACCCGATTTATCGCCGTTATTACCAACATAAGATCACTTTCAGCTTGGTTTACGCTTTCACGGAGAATTTCGTATTACCTCTCTCGCACGATGAAGTGGTCTACGGCAAGGGTTCGATGGTTGCCAAGATGCCAGGCGATGACTGGTGTAAGTTCGCGAACCTGCGGCTCCTTTACGGCTATATGTGGGGCCATCCCGGTAAGAAGCTGTTGTTCATGGGCGACGAATTTGGGCAATGGAGCGAATGGAACCACGATAGCAGCCTGGATTGGCACTTGTTGGAGCATCCGCTGCATTCCGGGTTGCGGCGGTGGGTGCGCGATTTGAACACTTTTTACAGGGGGCAACCGTCACTGTACGAGGTGGATTTCGAACCCTCCGGATTCGAGTGGGTGGATTGCGGCGATTGTGAAGGGAGTGTCATCTCGTTCCTGAGACGGGCAAAGAATCCTGCCGACGTGACTCTCTTCATCTGCAATTTCACTCCCGTGCCTCGGCACAACTATCGCGTCGGGGCGCCCGTGAACGGCGATTGGAGAGAAGCCCTGAATAGCGACGCTATAATTTACGGCGGCAGCGGCCAGGGAAACAGCGGCCGTGTGGAAGCGGTTCCCCTGCCGCTGCATGGGCGGCCTTACTCGCTAAGCCTGACAATTCCGCCCCTTGGCATCCTGGTTCTCAGGCCGGGGGCCTGAGACTTGTCCTAACCCGGCGTGGCCGGAACCTAACAGGTGTCGCGTATGATGCCGAGTGGGCCTCACACTGCTGACAGAACGGTATGCGCATTAAAGCCAGGGTTTCGAAGTATCGGCGTGCAATTCCTTCGAGTGTGGTTTGGCCCACCTGGGGGGAGAGCAATTTGCTTTCGTGCTGGTGGGTCAAGGCAGCAAGGCCATCGAAAGGCAGAAGGTGCTGGATCGTGCCCCGCAGCGAGCAAGAACCCTTCCCAGACTGAGCCGATGGGAATGACCCGAAGAAACAGACGGTCGTAAAATGAAACCATCGGCAGAGAGAAAATCCCTGCCACATGAGGCGAAAGACCGATGAAAGTGAGCCCCTTTGCAGGAAAGCCGGCCGAACCCTCGATGCTGGTGAATGTGCCCAGACTTGTGACGGCCTATTACACGGAGATCCCTGACCCTTCAGTGCCGGAACAGCGGGTTGCTTTTGGCACCTCGGGGCATCGTGGGTCCGCATTCGACAAGGCTTTCAATGAATGGCATATCCTTGCCATCAGCCAGGCCATTTGCCTGTACCGAGCGCAACAAAACATCGACGGTCCGCTGTTTCTTGGTATGGACACGCATGCGCTCTCCGTGCCGGCTCTTGCCAGCGCGCTTGAGGTGCTGGCGGCCAACGGGGTGGAAGTCATGATTGCGGAGGCCGATGAATACACCCCGACCCCTGCTATCTCTCACGCGATTCTCACTTTCAACCGGGGGCGCACCGCAGGACTCGCTGACGGTATTGTGATCACGCCCTCCCATAATCCGCCCCATGACGGCGGCTTCAAATACAATCCCCCCAATGGCGGGCCGGCAGAATCCACCGTCACCGCTTGGATCGAGGCGAAGGCGAACGAGATTCTCGAGACGGGCCTTCGGGGATTGAATCGGATTCCTTTCGAGAAAGCTCTTCGTGCCTCCACGACGCACCGGCACAACTATCTCGCAGACTACACCAGGGATCTCGGCAATGTGATCGACATGGATGCTATTCGGGGCGCGAAGATCAGCCTGGGGGTAGATCCCCTCGGCGGCGCAGGGGTCCACTACTGGGGACCGATTGCCGAGCGCTACGGGTTGAACCTCACGGTCGTGAACGAGGCCGTCGACCCGACCTTCCGCTTTATGACGGTTGATTGGGACGGCCAGATCCGCATGGACCCATCCTCGCCCTATGCGATGCAGCGGTTAATCGGCCTGAAGGATCGCTTCGAGATCGCCTTCGCCTGCGACACGGACCATGACCGGCACGGAATTGTCACCAAAAGCGCAGGGCTCCTGCCGCCCAACCACTACCTTGCGGTCGCCATCTTCTACCTCTTCCAACACCGTCCAAAGTGGCGCAAAGAAGCGGCGGTTGGCAAGACCGTGGTGAGTAGCCAGATGATTGATCGGGTCACCGCGAAGCTTGGCCGCAGGCTCTACGAGGCGCCGGTGGGTTTCAAGTGGTTCGTTGATGGCCTGCTCGACGGCTCGCTTGGTTTTGGCGGAGAGGAGAGCGCGGGCGCGTCTTTTGTTCGTCTGGATGGCAGCGTCTGGACGACGGACAAAGATGGCATCGTCCCGGCTTTGCTTGCGGCGGAGATCACGGTGCGGATGGGCCGCGATCCCGGCGAGATTTACCGCGAACTCACGCGCGAGTTCGGCGAGCCTGTTTACGACCGCGTTGACGCGCCAGCCACTCCGGATCAAAAGGAACTGTTGGCGAAACTCTCAGCCCAGCAGGTTAAGTTCACCGAGCTGGCGGGCGAAAAAATCCAGACTGTCCTCACCCACGCGCCGGGCAACGGCGCTCCCATCGGCGGGTTGAAGGTGGTGGCCGAGAGCGGATGGTTCGCGGCGCGTCCGTCAGGGACCGAGGATATCTACAAGATCTATGCGGAGAGCTTCCGTGGAGAGGATCATCTGAGCCGCATCCTGGAGGAAGCCCAGGCGATTGTCAGCGATGCTTTGGCGGCGGCGCCGGAACCAAAGGAGAAATCATGAGCGAACAAACCCGCGTCAGCCATCCCATATACGGTCTTCTACCCACGGAAATCGAGGGGTTCGATTCCCTGGCGGAGCTGGCCCTGAATATGCGTTGGTCGTGGAATCATGCCACCGACGAAGTGTGGCGGCAGCTTGATCCCAAACTGTGGGAGATCACGCATAACCCCTGGGTGGTCCTTCAGACGGTCTCGCGCGACCAGATCGAGCGTGTGATGGCCGATCCTGTTTTTCGCAAAAACGTTGAGGGCCTGGTGCAGACCAGGCGGCAAGCGCTGGCGGCGCCCGCGTGGTTTCAGCGGAATCATTCGGGGGCTCCGCTGACCTGCGCCGCGTATTTCAGCATGGAATTTATGCTGAGCGAAGCTCTGCCCATCTACTCGGGCGGCCTGGGTAATGTAGCCGGCGATCAACTCAAAGCCGCTAGCGATCTGGGCGTGCCGGTGGTGGGCGTGGGCCTGCTCTACCAGCAGGGCTATTTTCGCCAGGAGATCGACAAGGACGGAGCGCAACAAGCCCTCTTCCCGTATAACGATCCCGGACAGTTGCCGATCACGCCTTTGCGCCAACCCAACGGGGAGTGGTTACGGTTGGAGATCACGTTGCCGGGATACTCGGTCTGGCTGCGCGCCTGGCAAGTCCAGGTCGGCAGGGTGAAGCTTTACCTGCTGGACAGCAATGACGCGGTGAACCTCCCTGTTCATCGGGGGATTACCAGCGAGCTGTATGGCGGCGGGCCGGATTTGCGGCTCAAGCAGGAACTGCTCCTCGGGATCGGCGGATGGCGGCTGCTCCGCGCGCTGGGGGTGCAGCCGGAGGTCTGTCACCTGAATGAAGGGCACGCGGCGTTCGCCGTCCTGGAACGTGCCCGCAACTTCATGGAAGAGACAGGGCAGCCCTTCGAAGTCGCACTGGCGGTCACACGAGCGGGCAATCTCTTCACCACCCACACGGCAGTGGCCGCCGGTTTCGACCGTTTTTCTCCCGGCCTCATCGAGCAATACATTGGGGGGTATGCCGAAAAGAAGCTCGGCATTGCACTTCACGATTTGCTGGCCCTTGGACGCCAGAACCCGGCCGACTCTTCGGAGCATTTCAACATGGCCTATCTGGCAATCCGCGGGAGCAGCGCGGTGAATGGTGTAAGTCGCCTGCACGGGAAGGTCAGCCGGCGCCTCTTTCTGCCTCTGTTTGCGCGTTGGCCAGAGGACGAAATCCCGGTGGGACATGTGACCAACGGAGTCCACATGCCGACCTGGGACTCGGCCCCGGCCGATGATCTTTGGATGGAAGCCTGCGGAAAGGCCCGCTGGCTGGGGACGACGGAGCCCCTGGAACAGGACATTCGCCGCGTCTCCGACGCCAGGCTATGGCAATTTCGTACCGCCGCCAGCAAGTCTTTTGTGGAGTATGCTCGCGAACGATTGTCGCTGGACATGGAAACAATAGGCGCGCCGCCCGAGGAGGTCGAAGCCGCGAAGCATCTCTTTGATCCCCACGCATTGACACTGGGCTTTGCACGCCGCTTTGCGACCTACAAGAGGCCGAACTTACTGCTGCATGACCCTCAGCGACTGCTTCGTCTCTTGACCAATCCGCAGCGCCCAGTGCAACTCATCATCGCCGGCAAGGCGCATCCTGCGGACCAGGCTGGCCAGGCCCTGATTCGGGAATGGATACATTTCATCCGGCAGCCCGAGGCGCGTCCCCATGCGATCTTCCTCAGTGACTATGACATGCTCTTGAGCGAGCACCTGGTGCAAGGCGTGGACGTCTGGATCAACACGCCACGGCGGCCTTGGGAAGCTAGCGGGACGAGCGGCATGAAGGTGCTCGTCAATGGAGGCATCAATCTTTCGGAGTTAGACGGCTGGTGGGCGGAGGCCTACACCCCCGAAGTCGGGTGGGCGTTGGGGGACGGACGGGAGCATGGCGACGATCCTGCTTGGGACGCTGTCGAAGCCGACGCGCTCTACGATCTGCTCGAGCGGGAGGTGATCCCCGAGTTTTATGCCCGTGACCAGCAGGGCATCCCCACGGCTTGGGTGGCGCGGATGCGGGAAAGCATGGCGCGCTTGACACCGCGCTTCTCCGCTAACCGCACGGTGCGCGAATACACCGAGCAACATTACCTTCCGGCTGCAGCCGCCTACCATGAGCGCGCTGCCGATAAAGGCGCAGTGGGCAGGAACATCGTCAATTGGGAACAAACTGTGAAAGAGAAATGGGGCACGCTCCGCTTTGGCGACGTGAAGGTGCAGACAAATGCGGCCGAGCACTCCTTTGAGGCAGAGGTGTATCTCAATGACCTCGATCCCACCATTGTGCGAGTCGAGCTGTATGCCGATGGGATCAATGGCAGCAGTCCGATCCGACAGGAGATGATGCGCGTCCAACCACCCGCTGGCGAAGCGCGTGGGGGGATCTATTGCGCATCGGTCCCGGCGACCCGTCTCGCAGCGGACTATACGGCGCGAGTGATACCGCACTGCGACGGGGTTGCGATCCCACTGGAAGACGCACGAATCCTGTGGCAGCGATGATCCGATCGACGGGAGGAAAGATGATGAAGAAAGCGACTGCAATCACTTGCGTGTTTCTGGATATCGGTGGTGTCTTACTCACCGACGGGTGGGATCATCGTGCCCGCAAACGGGCGGCGACGAACTTCAAGCTGGAGTTGGCCGAGATGGAGGCTCGGCATCACCTGACCTTCGACACACACGAGGAGGGAAAGCTCACGCTGGAAGAATATCTAGGTCGGGTGGTCTTCTACCAAAAGCGACCGTTCACCCGGGCACAGTTTCGGCGCTTCATGTTCGCGCAATCGAAACCTTACCCCGAGATGATCGAGCTGGTCGCTCGGCTCAAGGTCCGGCACGGGCTGAAGATCGTCGTGGTCAGCAACGAAGGGCGCGAACTGAATGCGTATCGGATTCGAAAGTTCAAGCTGGACAGGTTTGTGGATTCCTTTGTTTCCTCTTGCTTCGTCCACGTCCGCAAGCCCGACGCGGACATCTTTCGGCTGGCGCTGGACATCGCCCAGGCGCCAGCCCGGCAGGTCGTCTATATCGAAAACACCCCGATGTTCGTCCAGGTCGCGGAAGGTTTGGGGATTCCAAGCATTCTTCACACGGATTACAGGTCCACGTGCGCGAAACTGGCTTCGTTCGGATTGCAGTATGACGAAGGAGTCAGCCATGAAGTCAGCTAACCCACGCATCCTGACAATCAACGGCGGCTCGTCGAGCATCAAGTTCGCGCTGTTCGAGGCCGGTGATTCGCTCCGACGGATTCTGGAGGGCGGGATTGAGCGGATTGGACTGCCGGAGGCCACCTTGCGGGTGAAAGGCTTGAACCAGGCGGACAACTTTTCGCGGTCAGTGTCGGCGCCGGATCACACGGTGGCGGTGGGTGCTCTGATGGATTGGATCGAAGAACGCAGCGGGCGTGATGCATTGACCGCGGTGGGGCATCGCGTGGTGCATGGCGGACCGAAGTATAGCAAGCCCCAGCGAATCACTGCGGAAATGGTTGAGGAGCTGCGCCAGCTCAGTCCATTCGATCCTGAGCATTTGCCGGAGGAGATCCTGTTGACCGAGGCGTTTCATCGCCGATTTCCTGACCTGCCCCAAGTTGCGTGCTTCGACACGGCTTTTCACCATGACCTGCCGCGCGTGGCCCGGTTGTTGCCGATCCCGCGCCGCTACGAAGCGCAGGGGGTGCGACGGTACGGGTTTCACGGGTTGTCGTATGCGTTTCTAATGGGAGAACTGGCCCGCCTGGCCGGAACGGAAGCGGCACAAGGCCGGGTCATCCTCGCCCACCTCGGCAATGGCGCGAGCCTGGCGGCGGTGCGTGACGGCAAACCCGTGGACACAAGCATGAGTTTCACCCCGACAGCCGGGGTGCCAATGAGCACCCGCTCCGGCGATCTCGATCCTGGGCTGGTTTGGTATCTGGCGCGCACCCAGGGCCTCGATGCAAAACGGTTCAATGAGATGGTCAATTTCCAGTCCGGGCTGCTCGGCGTGTCGGAGACCAGTTCCGACATGCGCGACTTGCTCGAGCGTGAAACGCAGGACGTGCGGGCGGCGGAAGCCGTGGCGCTGTTTTGCTATCAGGTCAAGAAATGGATCGGCGCGTTCGCGGCGGCGCTGGGCGGACTGGACACGCTGGTGTTCGCTGGCGGCATCGGAGAGAACGCGCCCATAGTCCGTGCCCGGATTTGCGACGGGCTGGGATTCCTTGGAATCGAACTCGAAGAAAAGCGAAACGCAGCGAATGAGGGCGTGATTTCCTCGGAGACCAGCCGGGTTCCCGTCCGCGTCATTCATACGGACGAGGAATGGATGATCGCGAACACGGTCTGTCGCGTTTTGGGTCTTGCCCTGGAAGATGAGCATGATCGTGAAAACGAACAAGACAAACGCAACGGATGATCTATCGATACCCGAACCACTAGGGAAAATGGCGGGAGCCGGGATTTCGGCGGGGGTAAAACCCCTCCCTTCCGCCTGCCCCCAAGAGTGTCCCAGCGTGGTGGGAAGTCCCGGCTAACACCCTTTCTTTTCATTAACATTCGCTCTTTCCACTCGCATCTCCTTTGTTTTCATATACATTCCAGCTTAGGCCCGGGGGGGTCCACAGCCGTCCTTTGTTTTCAATAACATTCCCGCGTTGCTCGGTCAAAAAAAAGAATTCTTCCTCACGGAAGCAGACTTCCTGTCCAGTTGAAGAAGAGGACTCTTCTGCTGCTTTCATACCTCCTGGATTACGGTTGAGGACTGATTTGCGTGGTCGCATCGAAAAGAGCGTCCGCCAATGCCCAAGGGCACCCGCGGAGCGGACACTCACTATGCTAGCCTATCTTGCTCTGCCTGTCAAGAGACAAAATGCAGCAGTCAGGGTTCAGGAGTCTGGAGCCCGTAGGATGCACGTAGGGCAGGCGCCCGCCTCGGCGCCCAATTGCCGATTTTCGATTAATCCCGCCGAGGCGGGACTGATTGACAGGGGAGGAAGTTGCCCCACCACTTCTTCAATCGACAATCGGCAATCAGCAATCGGCAATGAAAACCTGGTCATTGGTTGCGGCGGGACCCGCTAGGCGGGCTATGATGCGGAGCAGGTAACGCACTTGTTCCCTTGATGGCGAAGGCATAGGCTGCTGGGATAGTTGAATTCCGCGCGAAAATGGCTGGTCAAGGGGCCGGAAGATGGGCGGTGTCACGCCAGCCCGCGTAGCGGGCGATAGAACTTAGCCCAGGGCGCAAGCCCTGGGAAACCAAGCCCCAGCGCCGGTCAAGCCCCGCAAGGGGCGGCAGAACCGGGGAGAGTGTCCGCGTCGAGACCTTTTCTTTCGCCCCGCTGGGGCTCCCGCGAACCAGAGGGCTTTCTGGACCCAGGGCTGGCGCCCTGGGCTATCCCGCAGGCGGGATCGGCCCTCCGGGCCTTTGCCCTTGCATGCGGGAGCTGCTGGCCCTGCTGTTTCTCGGCAGAAAAGTCCAGAGCGAGATTCTTCGGCAGTTTATCCTGAGCGGACAGAGCGAGATTCTTCGCTTCGCTCAGAATGACAGCGAAGGACTCAGAATGACAGCGTGGCAGGCGAGTACGCCGATGCCAGGCTGAGCAATGCAATCGAGCCGCCTCCTGGCGCAGACGCTAAGAAGCGGCCCTCTGCGCCAGCGCGCGCGAAAAATGCCGACCCATTCGCCGAGCTCAGGGCAAGCTCTGAAGGTCGGCGCTACAAAGGCGAGGGGCGCCCGCCCCGAGGCCGAACGGTCGCCGCGGCGACCCCTACACTTCCACCAGCGCCCGTGGAATCCGAACCCCGAACCCCTAATCCCTATCCCCTAGCCCCCAACCCCGAGCCCCCAGTGTCGTTCTCCTTTTCAAGCCAAGGGGCATCTAATGGAACGTGGTCAACATTGAACCGGAAGGTGGTCAATTTTGAACAGACAGGCACCCTATGGCGGTTTATTGTGATCATGGCCGTACCCGAGGAGGGTGAATTCGTGGTGTCCCTGATGGTGTCGCTCTTACCTCGGCAGATCGAGAAGAGGGGATGAAGGTGCAGAGGAGGTTCAAGAACATGAACATTTTCGGACGTGGCGCAAGGTTCTCAAGGCCTCGATGGGGCAAGCAGATTTTAATTTCCCTGTTGTCGTTGGCTCTGTTGTTCGCGACTTGCCCTCAGAGCCTGTTGGCCCATCAAGACACGCAAGCCCCGCCGGAGGCCGCGCCGGCGCCGCCCTACACGCAACAGACTCCCGAGCAGTTGCAGCAGTTGGTAGCGCCCATTGCGCTGTATCCGGATTCGCTGGTGGCGCAGATCCTGGCGGCGTCCACGTTTCCCGAGCAAATCGTCGAGGCCGACAGATGGGTGCAAGAGCATCCTGATTTGAAGGGCGACGCTTTGGGCCAAGCTGCGGACCAACAGCCCTGGGACCCGAGCGTCAAGGCGCTCACCGCATTTCCATCCGTCCTTGGAAATATGGACAAGAACCTCTCCTGGACGTCATCTCTAGGCGACGCCTACTACAACCAGCAACAGGATGTGATGGATGCCGTACAGGTGATGCGCCAGCGGGCGGAAAATGCCGGCAATCTTAAGACCACGCCGCAGCAAACCGTAACGACGCAAGGCTCGTCGATTGTCGTTCAGCCTGCTAACCCCGAGGTCGTTTACGTCCCCGCGTATGATCCGTGGTTGGTTTACGGAGGTCCCATCATGGCGTGGCCGGGATGGTACCCGTATCCCGGAATTTGGTTTGGCGGCCCGTACCTCTCGTTCGGAATGGGCTACGGAATCGGCTTCTTCGGAGGTTTTGGATGGGGCTGGAACCACTGGGGATTCAATTGGCATAACCGATTCGCAACTTTTGGCGGCGGCAGGTACTATTCGCGGAGTAACACGTTTTATAACCGGAGCAGCTATTACCGAGGTGGGGGCGCGCGCGGCGGAGCTTCCAACCGAAGCAGCATGAATCGAGGTGGGGGGGCGCGCGGCGGAGTTTCCAACCGTGGCAACATCAACCGAGGTGGGGGCACGGGCGGCGGAGTTTCCAACCGTCCTGGCGCAACGGCCAGAGCTTTCAACGGAAACAGGCAGGCGGCGCGAGGATACGCTGCACCCCGCGGTCAGAGCGGCGTCCGCTCGGGCGCCTTCAGCGGCATCGAGAAGGGCGGACAGGCAAAGAGCTATTCGTCACGGGGAAAGGCCAGCGTCGGTGGCGGAGCAGCGCGTGGCGGCGGTGGTGGAGCAGCGCGCGGTGGCGGAGCAGCGCGCGGTGGCGGTGGCGGAGGAGCACGTGGCGGCGGTAGTGGGCATCATTAATCAAAGTTCCGTTATGTTCTTAGTTGCTCGTAAAACTTGGAAATGGAGAGAATCCGTATGCGGCGAACGAAGCTGAACTTCCACGAATTTCATTTGACCAATCTTCCTATACTAGCTGCGGTCGCTATCCTTTTGATGTTTCCCACCCGTTCCGTGGCGCAGCAACCGGGCCAGAAAACGTTTTCATCGCCGGAAGACGCGAGCAACACACTCTTCACGGCAGCGCAGAGTAACGACGAAAAAGCGATGCTCGATATCCTCGGACCAGATGGAAAGCAAATCGTCTCGTCGGGAGACGAAACCGAGGACGCCGAAAGCCGCGCTAATTTCGTACGGAGATATCAGCAAATGCACCGTCTGGTGAAAGAACCGGATGGAACCACCGTCTTGTATATCGGCGCGGAGAATTGGCCCACGCCCATACCGCTCGTGAACCAAGGTAATTTGTGGTATTTCGACACCGGGGCGGGCAAGGACGAAATTTTGTACAGGCGAGTTGGCCGGAATGAATTATCGGCCATTAGCGTTTGCCAGGAGCTCGTGGCGGCGCAAAAGGAATACTACTCCACGCAGCACAACGAGTACGCCAAGGAAATCTTCAGTGATGAAGGGCAGCACAATGGCCTGTATTGGAAAGCTGCTGAGGGCGAACCCCAGAGCCCCGTCGGGCCACTGGTGGCATCGGCCTTTGCTAAGGACTACGCCAAGAGCCAAGCCGTCGCTCCGGCTCCTTACCGCGGTTACTATTACCGCATCCTAACGCGTCAGGGGAAAAATGGCCCAGGCGGCGCGAAAAGTTACATCGTAAACGGCAAGATGACCGAGGGTTTCGCTTTCGTGGCCTATCCGGCGGAATACAGGTCGTCCGGCGTGATGACATTCATCGTTAACGAGGATGGAGTAGTGTATCAGAAGGATCTCGGCAAGAAGACCGATGTTCTCGCCAAAGCTTTGAAGGAATACAGCCCCAAGTCTAGTTGGCAAAAGCCTGAAGAGCAGCAGGAGGAGACTGCTGCCGAGCAGAAAACCAAGTAAAAGGCATTCTGTCACGGCACTCGCTACTGGTGTCATTTGGGATTGGGATGCCTTTCGAAACGCCGGTCATTCCCGCGAAAGCGGGAATCCAGTCCGTCGACAGTGCAATTCCGAAGGTTTGCCAAGTGGATTCCCGCTTTCGCGGGAATGACTGCTCTAGGCCAGGCGGACTTGTGCAGAGCGGTAGCGCCATTGTCGGCGCGTGGATTCCCGCTTTCGCGGGAATGAGTACGGCTTGCAACGCCTATGTTCCGCAAATGACACCAGTACCCGACACTCGCAGCTTGTAGGTCACCACGCGCCCCCCGTACGGCGTATCGATTGTCCGCCCCCAACGCATCAACCTGAGCCTGCGTGCAAGGAAAGTGTTATCCGCCCTGGTCGCAGTCCGCCAGGCCGGCCACACCAACGCCGCACCGTTCTGTCCAGGAGAGGAATGAACCATGAAGACAAAAACTCTTTCCCCGGAACTGCTCCACAAGATGGATGCCTACTGGCGCGCCGCCAACTATCTGTCGGTCGGCCAGATTTATCTCTACGACAATCCGCTGCTGAAGCGGCCGCTGACGCTCGCGGATGTGAAGCACATGCTGCTGGGACACTGGGGCACGACCCCCGGGCAGAACTTCATTTACGTGCACTTGAACCGGGTCATCAAAAAATACGACCTCGACATGATCTACGTCTCCGGCCCCGGTCACGGCGGCCCGGCCGTTGTGGGCAACACTTATCTCGAGGGCACTTACAGCGAGGTCTATCCCAACATCAGCCAGGATGAGGCCGGGCTGCGGAAGCTCTTTATTCAGTTTTCGTTTCCCGGAGGGATTCCCAGCCACGCATCGCCGGAGTGCCCGGGCTCGATCCACGAGGGCGGCGAGCTGGGCTATTCGCTCAGCCATTCGTTCGGGGCGGTGTTCGACAATCCCGATCTGATCGTCGCCTGCGTCGTCGGCGATGGCGAGGCGGAAACCGGACCGCTGGCCACGGCATGGCATTCCAACAAGTTTCTCAACCCAATTACCGACGGAGCCGTGCTGCCGATCCTGCACCTCAATGGCTACAAGATCAGCAACCCGACCGTCCTGGCCCGCATCGAGCACAAGGAATTGGAGCAATTTCTACGCGGCTGCGGCTGGACGCCCCACTTTGTGGAAGGTGATGAGCCGGAAGAAATGCATCAACTCATGGCGAGTACTTTGGAAAAGGCCATCGAGGGCATTCGGCGAATCCAACGCAATGCACGGAACAAGAACGACGCCACTCGGCCGCGCTGGCCCATGATCGTCCTGAGGTCACCCAAGGGTTGGACGGGACCGAGATTCGTCGATGGTCTGCAAGTTGAGGGCACGTTCCGAGCGCACCAGGTGCCGCTCTCCGACCCGGCCACCCATCCCGAACACCTCAAGCAGTTGGAAGACTGGCTGAGGAGCTACCGGCCGGAGGAACTCTTCGATGAGCAGGGCCGCCTGAAACCGGAACTGGCCGAACTTGCGCCCCAGGGCGAACGACGCATGGGCGCCAATCCCCACGCCAACGGCGGCATGCTGCTGCGCGACCTGCGGATGCCGGATTTCCGCGACTACGCGGTCGACGTGCCCGCGCCGGGGGCGCCCGGCAGCGGCGACACGCATGTGCTCGGGCGTTTCTTGCGCGATGTGGCGAAGCTAAACACCGAGCAGCGGAATTTCCGGGTCTTCGGCCCTGACGAGACACTCTCCAACGGCCTGGAAGCCCTCTTTGAAGTGACCGACCGCCAATGGGACGCCGCCACCGTGCCGAACGATGAATTTCTCGCGCCCACTGGGCGCGTGATGGAAATGCTCAGCGAGCACCAATGCGAGGGCTGGCTCGAGGGCTACCTGCTCACCGGGAGGCATGGGCTCTTCAATTGCTACGAGGCGTTCATCCACATCGTCGATTCGATGTTCAACCAGCACGCCAAGTGGCTGAAGGTCACGTCGCAACTGCCGTGGCGGCGCAAGATCGCCTCGCTAAACTACCTGCTGGCCTCGCATGTCTGGCGCCAGGATCACAACGGCTTCACACACCAGGATCCCGGTTTCATCGACCACGTCGTCAACAAGAAGGCCGAGGTGGTGCGTGTTTACCTTCCGCCGGATGCAAACTGCCTGCTGTCGGTGATGGACCACTGCCTGCGCAGCCGCCATTACGTCAACGTGGTGATCGCGGGCAAACACCCGGCGCCGCAGTGGCTGACGATGGACGCCGCCCTCAAGCACTGCACGGAGGGCATCGGCATCTGGCAGTGGGCCAGCAACGACCAGGGCGTTGTACCCGACGTGGTCATGGCCTGCTGTGGCGACGTGCCCACGCTGGAGACGCTCGCCGCCGTCTGCATCATGCGCGAGCATCTGCCCGAACTGAGAATCCGGGTGGTCAACGTCGTGGACCTCATGAAGCTGGAGCCGCAAACCGAGCACCCGCACGGGTTGAGCGACATGGATTTCGACGATCTCTTTACCAAGGACAAGCCGGTCATCTTCGCCTTCCATGCCTACCCGTGGTTGATCCACCGGCTGACCTACCGCCGCACCAACCACGACAACATCCACGTCCGCGGCTACAAGGAAGAGGGCACCATCACCACGCCCTTCGACATGACGGTGCTGAACGATCTGGACCGCTTTCACCTCGTGATGGATACCATCGCCCGCCTGCCGCAGACCGGCGAAAAGGGCGTCTACCTGAAGCAGCAGCTCAAGGACAAGCTCATCGAGCACAAGCAGTACATCGACAAGAACGGCCAAGACCTGCCGGAAATCCGGAACTGGAAATGGAGCAACCCCAAATGAATGCGCAAAAGCTTATAGACACCGCGAGGAGGCTGGTGGCCGGCGACAAGGGCCTGCTGGCGATGGATGAAAGTCATCCAACCTGCAACAAACGATTTGCCAGGTTGGGCATTCCCCAGACCGAGGAGGCCCGGCGCGCCTATCGGGAGTTGATTGTGACCACGCCCGGTCTCGGTGAGTGCATTAGCGGCGCGATCCTCTTCGACGAGACGATCCGCCAGCAGAAGAAAGATGGCACCCCCTTTGTTAAAGTCATCACCGATGCGGGAATCATTCCCGGCATCAAAGTTGACACCGGTGCAAAGGACCTGGCAGGTCATCCCAGAGAGAAAATAACCGAAGGTCTGGATGGATTGCGCGAGCGCCTGGCTGAATACTCTCAAATGGGCGCCCGTTTTGCCAAGTGGCGCGCGGTGATTGCCATAGGCGATAGCATTCCCAGCCGGGGTTGCATCGAGGCCAACGCGCAGGCGTTGGCTCGCTATGCCGCGTTGTGCCAGGAAGCCGGACTGGTCCCCGTCGTCGAGCCGGAAGTGCTCATGGACGGCGAGCATACCCTGGAGCGGTGCTGCGAGGTAACAGAGGAAGTCCTGCGAACGGTTTTCAACCAGCTTTACACACAACGGGTGACGCTGGAGGGCATGATCCTGAAGCCCAACATGGTGCTTCCGGGATTGACCTGCCCCAAGCAAGAAGCGGTGGACGAGGTGGCCGACGCCACGGTGAGGTGTCTCTTGCGAGCCGTCCCCGCTGCCGTTCCGGGGATCGCGTTCTTGTGAGGCGGCCAATCCAGTGAACTGGCCTCGGCCCGTTTGAACGCCATGAATGTTAGATTCAAGTCGCGAGTGCCTTGGGCGTTGGCCTTTTCGTTTGCCCGCGCCATCCAGCAACCGGCTTTGGAGATTTGGCAAGGCAAGGAGGCCCACGTGTTGGCGGCACAGCAAGCTCTGTATCATCGAGCCAGGTGCAACCGGGCGGCGCGCCGTGGCGAATACAGTGCCGCGTTGGAAAAGATATGAGCATGACAACAGGTATCCCGTAACTCACGAAACCTGCGTCAAAGCGGGTAGCCACGGTCAATGCAGTCCTGACCGTGGGTTCTTCCCTTGACGACATGGGCATAGCCTGCTGAAATAGCTTCATATGAATCCCGTGCGGAAGGGACTGGTGAAGCGCGGGCTGGCGCAGAGCGCAGCTCTGAGCTTCAGCGTGCTACATTGGCCCTGGTCGTGCCCCCAGAAACGCCAATTTGCGCCCGGGGAGCTGCGATTCCTGACCAGAAGCACCTATCGCCGCGCCGAGCTTTTTGAGAGTGATCGGCTCCGCCTGATTTCAGTCTTGTCTGTTGGCCGCGAGCCCCACGAACAAAAAATGGGGAAAGTCCTCCCACTTTGCTCTTGACATGTGAACCGAGACATGCTAGCCTATGTGAGTTGTCGTAAGAGAGCGCTGGCAAGCGGGCGCGGGAAGGGATTTCGAAATCGACCCAGCGGACGGGGAAAAACGGCGGGAAATGGAAAAAAGATACTATTTCGACGGAACGAAGCTACCGATCTAGTGAAAGCAAAGGACTTAACTTTTTCAGAGGCCAAAAACAAACTGGTTTTTGAGTGCAAACAACCCCAAATCAAAGCCAAAAAAGTGGCCCAAAACCCACCTTTTTTGCGGAATTGAGAAGGGATGAAGATGAAAATCAATTCCAAGGATTTCCGTGTGCGGCCCGAAGAAAAGGTCAAACTCAGAGAGTGGCCGACGATTGTGAAGCCGTTTTGCAAGTCGAAGAAGCGGTATCAAAAACTCCTGGGAGAACACGTTGAGGAGTTGAGCTCGCTGCAACGCCTTCTCTACGCGTCCAACCGCTATGCGTTGCTCCTGATTTTTCAGGGGATGGACGCTGCCGGCAAGGATGGCGCCATCCGGCACGTCATGTCTGGGGTCAATCCGGAAGGCTGCCAGGTTTGCAGTTTCAAACAGCCGAGCGCCGAGGAACTGGAACATGATTTTCTCTGGCGCACGACGCGCCGGCTTCCCGAACGCGGGCAGATCGGCATATTCAACCGTTCCTATTACGAGGAAGTGCTGATCGTTCGGGTGCATCCGGAGATTCTCCGCAGCCAGGGGCTTTCGGAAGAGTTACGCGACGAGAAAACCATCTGGGAGGAGCGGTATCGCTCCATCGTGGACTTGGAGGGCCACCTTTATCGTAACGGAACGCGGACCATCAAAGTATTCCTCCACCTTTCGCCGGAAGAACAGCGAAAGCGATTCCTCGAGCGCATTGATGAGCCGGACAAAAACTGGAAATTCAGCCTCGCGGACATTCACGAGAGGAAATACTGGAAGCAATACATGAAGGCTTATGAGGCTTGCCTGAACGCGACAAGCACCCATCACGCGCCCTGGTACGTCGTTCCCGCCGATGACAAGGAGAATGCCCGGTTGATTGTTTCCCAAATTGTCCTTGATGCGCTCAAGGAACTTAAGATGGCATATCCCAAGACCACCGCGAAACGCCGGCGGGAATTGAAATCCATCCGCAAGCTGCTCACGTCCTGAGTCAGCAGTTCGTTGATGAAGTCAGCCCCGACTTGTCGGGGCGAAAGAGGGTAGCCCACGGCGTCAGCCGTGGGTATGCGAACCCTCCCTCATCCCCGTCCCCTCTCCCGCCCGCGCGGGAGAGGGGTGTCCCGCTCTGCGGGACGGGGTGAGGGCTCCTTCCCCCAGGGCTGGCGCCCTGGGCTATCCCGCCTTGCGGGACCCCTGCCGGGGCTGTGGAACGGCCACACGAAACGGGAAGACTCGAAAGGCCTGCACCCTATGGATGACCCAACCACTCCGCAATCTTCGCCTAAGGATGTCCCGCTCTCGACCGGCCTCACGAGCGATGAAGCCCGCCGCCGGCTCGAAAAGTTCGGTCCCAACGCAGTGCCCGACACGGCTCTGCATCCACTACGCAGGGCGCTGACCAAGTTCTGGGCGCCGGTTCCATGGATGCTCGAGGCCGCGATCGTGCTCGAGATTGTCCTCGGCAAGTACGTCGAGGCTGCGATCATCGCGGCTCTCCTGGCCTTCAACGCGGTTCTCGGGTTCTTCCAGAAAGGGCGCGCTCAGGCGACTCTTGCCGCGCTGAAGTCGCGGCTGACGCTGAACGCGGCGGTGCGTCGCGATAATGTTTGGGTGACCGTGCCCGCGTTGGTATGTGCGGCGACGGCGCCAACGACGCGCCGGCGCTGCGCCAGGCGCAGATGGGAATCGCGGTGTCAACTGCGACCGATGTCGCCAAGTCAGCGGCCGGCATCGTGCTGACCCGACCAGGACTCGGCGGTATCGTCGCTTCGGTAAAGGAAGGCCGCGTGACGTTCCAGCGCATCCTGACTTATGCGCTAAACTCGCTTACCAAGAAAACTGTCCAGGTGCTCTTCCTGGCGGTGGGTCTGGTCATGACCGGACACGCCATCCTGACTCCCATGTTGATGGTTATTATCATGCTCACCGGCGACCTCCTCGGCATGTCCTTGACGACGGACAACGTGCGCCCGTCCCCGATGCCCAATGCCTGGCGAATCGGCGAATTGACGGTCGCGGGTGTCTTCATGGGAATCTCCGAGCTGGTCTTTTGCACCGCTATCCTGGCCATCGCCAAATTCCGCCTGGGTCTTGGAATCAAAACGCTAAGAACTCTGGCCTTCGTGGTCATAGTGTTTGGCAATCAAGCAACGACCTATACGAATCGTGAACGCCGGCGCCTGGGGTCCTCTTGTCCAAGCCGGTGGCTCATAGGGTCGTCTGTAGTTGATCTGCTGATCGCCTCAACGCTGGCGACTTGCGGAATCGCCATGACTCCTCTGCCTATATTCGCTGTGGGAGGAATACTCGTGGCGGCAGCGGTCTTTGCATTCGTCTTGGACTTGGCCAAAGTCCCTGTGTTCAATCGCCTCAAGATCGCATAGAGAAAGGATGCGCGGTCTGGAGGAACTGGTATCGAAAGGAACTGTCACAGAGCCAAAAGTAGGGCCGAGACGATCCTTCCCTGCATCAGTCAGGAAACCCTGGCTCAACTGGATGAGCAATCTTGACCAGATAGGTGAGCAATACTGGGCTGCTACGGGAAGGGCCGCTGGGGTATAAGCATATCGGCTGGTGGCGTGCCCAATACGCTCGTGCGCGGCGACGCCGTCTAGACGGTACAAGATGATATCGGTCGGAGCGCTAGATCGGACATGTCGGTGAGATTGTTGCGAGCCTTAACTTTATCTATGAAATCGAGCAGGTTCGAACGGCCTATTTGTTCACGTTTTCCACGCAAGAGAAAAATGCTCTCAGGAGGATCCAAAATGCGTAACATCCGCTTCGTTCTTTCGCTGTTGTTCGCGCCAGTGATATTCGGACTGGTGACGCTGGCGGTGCCAGCCCCATCGTTCGCACAGTTTGGCGTGTCTGTTACTATCGGTCCGCCGCCGCTGCCCGTGTACGAGCAGCCTGTTATTCCCGGCAACGGCTATCTCTGGACGCCGGGTTACTGGGCGTGGAGCCCCGATGATGGCGACTATTACTGGGTCCCCGGCACATGGGTGCAGCCGCCCGAGGTTGGGGTTCTATGGACTCCGGGTTATTGGGGTTGGGGCGACAACCGGTTCGCCTGGAACGAGGGGTACTGGGGCCCGCGAGTCGGTTTCTACGGCGGCGTCAACTATGGATTCGGCTACACGGGTTCCGGCTATGAAGGCGGACGTTGGCAGAACGGAGCCTTCTTCTACAACCGCTCGGTGAATAATGTCAGGAACGTGACGAACATCACCAACGTTTACACCAAGACCGTCGTCAACAACGTCACGGTCAACAACGTAAGCTATAACGGCGGCCATGGCGGAATATCTCGCCAACCGACCTCTGAAGAACGAACTGCGGCCAGTGGGCGGCATATCCAGCCAACCGGCGAACAGGCACAGCACCAGCACGCCGCCAGCGCCAACCGCGCGCTACGGGCGTCGGTGAACCATGGCAAACCGCCGATCGCCGCGACTGCCAAGCCGGGAGCGTTTAGCGGTCGTGGAGTGGTAGCAGCCAAGGCGGCGGCTCCGTACCACCCTGCGGCCCCGGCGGCTGCAAAAGGCGCCGCTGCTCGGAGTCCAAATCCGGCCGGTGGTGGAAAGCGTCCGGCAGCAGCGCAACCGCGGAGTGCAGCGCATCCGGCAGCAGCGCAGCCGCGGACCGCAGCGCATCCGGCAGCAGCGCAGCCGCGGAGTGCAGCGCATCCGGCAGCAGCGCAGCCGCGGACCGCAGCGCATCCGGCAGCAGCGCAGCCGCGGACCGCAGCGCATCCGGCAGCAGCGCAACCGCGGAGTGCAGCGCGTCCGGCAGCAGCGCAGCCCAAGAGTGCAGCGCATCCGGCAGCAGCGCAGCCGCGGACCGCAGCGCATCCGGCAGCAGCGCAACCGCGGAGTGCAGCGCATCCGGCAGCAGCGCAACCGCGGACCGCAGCGCATCCGGCAGCAGCGCATCCGGCAGCAGCGCAACCGAAGAGCGCAGCCCGTCCGTCAGCAGCGCAGCCGAAGAGCGCAGCGCGTCCGGCAGCAGCACAGCCGAAGAGCGCAACGCGTCCGGCAGCAGCACAGCCGAAGAGCGCACCGCGTCCGGCAGCAGCGCAGCCGAGGAGCGCACCGCGTCCGGCGGCAGCACAGCCGAAGAGCGCACCGCGTCCGGCAGCAGCGCAGCCGAAGAGCGCGCCGCGTCCGGCAGCAGCGCAGCCGAAGAGCGCGCCGCGTCCGGCAGCAGCGCCTAAGGAAGAGCATAAACCTCCCCGCTAGCCTCGTCCAAAGAACGGGAGTAATGTAGCGCAGCGTTCGCTGTTCGAACCCTGCGCTTTTCCGGATCTATTTTCAGCGGGCATACGAGATTGCCAACCAACGCCGTGCACGTCTTGTAGTGCCCTAAAAGACGCGAGAGAACTGGAAACGCCGCAACGTTACAAGATAAGAAGAGTGCCTCGTTAATCCAGGTTAAGAATGAAAATCACCCAGACAAGCAACACAATCCATCCGGAGAGAAAGGAGAATAGGCCATGTCAGGAACGAACGCAGTTGTAGCCATTTACGACAGCCACTCCCAAGCAGAGGAAGCCGTGAAGGAGCTCCAAAGGTCTGGGTTTGACATGAAGAAACTGTCCATCGTCGGCAGGGACTATCACACTGAAGAGCACGTGGTAGGGTACTACAATACCGGCGACCGCATGAAGCACTGGGGGAAGCTGGGCGCCTTCTGGGGTGGGATTTGGGGGATGTTGTTCGGAGCCGCTTTCTTCGCCATTCCAGGCCTCGGCCCGGTCTTGGTAGCCGGCCCTCTCGTCGCCTGGATTGTCGGCGTTCTCGAGGGTGCCGTGGTGGTAGGCGGATTGAGCGCGCTCGGCGCGGGGCTGTACAGCATTGGCATCCCTAAGGACAGCGTCGTGAAATACGAGGCGGCGCTCAAGTCTGACAAATTTCTCGTCCTGGCTCACGGCACGGCGGACGAGGTAGCCAAGGTGAAAGACATTTTGCAGACGACGCGCCCGGCGGAAGTTGCACTACACGCCGCAGTCAGTGCGATGTAATCCTGCGTTAAGTTACAAAATGCCAAGGAGGATAAAACGATGTTAAGAAATGTCATCCATCTAAAGGGTTTTGCGATCCGGGCCAGGGATGGGGAGATTGGAACAGTGGAGCAGTTCTATTTCGACGATGAGACCTGGGCCATCCGCTACCTCGTGGTCAATACCGGGAGTTGGCTTCCCGGCCGGCTTGTGCTGGTCTCGCCCATGGCCCTCCGCCAGGCGGAGTGGCAATCAAAGCGGCTCGATGTGGCGCTGACGAAAAAGCAGATCGAGGACAGCCCCCCCATCGATACGCACAAGCCCGTCTCACGGCAGCACGAGGCCGTGTACTTGGGATATTACGGTTACCCCTATTATTGGGGTGGGCCAAATCTATGGGGTCTTTCGTCCTACCCGGCAGGCTTGGCGGTCCAAAGGGAAGTGGTGACGGAAGCGGAAGCGGCGCAAGCCAGGGCGGGAAAAGAGTCGGCCGATTCACATCTGCGCAGCACCGACGAGGTTACAGGTTATCACATCGAGGCGGCTGATGCTGAGATCGGTCACGTGGAGGACTTCATCGTCGATGATGAAACCTGGGCGATTCGATACCTCGAGGTGGATACGCGGAATTGGTGGCCTGGCAAAAAGGTGCTGGTGTCGCCTCAGTGGATCGACAATGTGAGTTGGCCGGACTCCAAAGTCTACGTCGGCCTCACCCGGGAAACCATCAAGAACGGCCCGGAGTACATCGAGTCCATGCCCATCACCCGCGAGTTTGAGAAAAGGCTCTATGACCACTATGGGCGGCCGGCTTATTGGCCGTAAGGATCTGGCAACAATGTAGCCGTACGGCGAGCAAAGGTTGATTCCGGGAACCACAAGTGTTGGGAACCCTGCGTTTCAGTGCAGGAAATGGCGGGACAGGACTATTGCACAGAACGTGGCGAAGGCGAGGAGAATGACGCCGAAGGCGGCGTTGACGAGGCGGAAGAAGGTCGGGCCGATGCGGTGGGGCATGAAGCGAACGACGAAGATCAGGGTGGTGAACCAGGTCATCAGCCCGGCGGCGACCATCAGGATTCCCCACCCGGGGGCGTTGGAGCCCAAGATGGAATGGGCGAAGGGGAGCCAGTTGGCGGTGACGCCGACCCAGTAAACCATGGTTGCGGGGTTGAAGATGGTCAGGGCGGCGCCAGAGGCGACATCGCTGGCCAGATGCTCGGGGACGGCGCCTTTGTCCCAGCGTTTGCGAGCTCTGGTGTAGGCTCGCAGGGGTTCCTTGACGGCGCGGACAAGGAAGTAGAGCCCCAGCGGCAACAGGACGATTACGCCGATGGCTGCGAGGACGGTCCGGAGAGTCGGGTTGGACAGGTCGGAGAGGAGATAGTGACCGCCGAGGAGGACCAGGGAGAAGAGGATCAGGTCGCCGGCGACCGAGCCGATTGCGCAGGCGAGGGTGCGGCGCCAACCGCCGATCATGCCGCGGCGGATGGCCAGCATGTTGACCGGGCCCATGGGCGCGGCCGACGCCAATCCCATGAAAAATGCGGCCGAGAGTACGTGGATGTCGGAGACGAACACCATGTTGAGCCAGCCAAGTAGAATAAGCCCGAAATTCCGCCCGGGCATTCTGGCAGTCAAGAATATACACCCGATTGCTTCCAACTGAGCCGTTCGAGCACATTTTTTCTCCTTGGCTTGTCCCCGCGCTTCGGTGAGTCCTGAAAGGCCGATTCGGAACCAATTAGCCGGAAGGCCAGGTCTTGCGCAAGCCGCTCGGTCCCGCCCTGCGGGATTGACTTCCTCGTAACCGATGCGGCGGGTGTAAATGGACCGCCGCCAACGAGTCTTCATGGAACATCCTCATTAATTCCCACCAACCCCAGACGGTAGTTCCCCCGCATGAACTAAGGTGAGCAAAATTGACCAGACGTGTGTGCCTTCCGGAACAGACACGGGAGTCACCCACGATTTATAAACTGTTTGGGGGTACAGGATGGCTGCGCAGTGTCTATCGAGGAGAATGTTATGCGCGGCGTTTCCGCAAATAGTGTTTTGCTGGTGGACGACGATCCTACCATTCAGAACTTTCTATCAAGTCAATTGGAAGAAGCGGGTTTCAAAGCACAACGAGCTGAGGACGGAATCGACGGTCTGGTGAAACTCCGGGAAAAGCTTCCCAAGGTCATTATCTCCGACCTTCAGATGCCCCGCATGTCAGGATTCGAGTTCATATCGGTGGTGCGCCGGCGCTTCCCTTCCATACCGGTAATTGTCCTCTCGGGATCAATCCAACGCGAACTTCCTGAGGAAATCAGGCCTGACCGCTGGTTCAGAAAGAATGTGCAACAAGTCCCCGAACTCTTGCAGGCCGTCCACGATCTGGCACGAAAAACGCCCGATTGCGCTGACCTCCCGCAAGTTATCAGTACCCCCGCTCGGACACGCCCGGGCGGCGACGGTTATTTCGTTTTGACCTGCACGGGCTGCCTGCGCTTATTCCAGGTGACAGGTACGCCTGAGAATAAGACGGTGGAGCGGACCGCCGTCTGTGTCTACTGTGAGGCCCATGTACCATTCTTGATCCAAAGCTCAGAGCCCGCGTAAGGCGACTCGCGCCCCGTGCGCGACGCGCTGACGAGGGTGACGCGGCCCGGTTGCGAGATCGGGCCTCTGGAGGCATCTAGCTTGAGCAGACATACGCTCACTTTCAATTCCCGGAACTTCGTCAGAAGGATCGGCACTCAAAAGACGACTCGGGAGTACCAAAACCGACAGGTCATATATTCGCAAGGGGACGAGGCTGATGCGATGTTCCACATCCAGAATGGCAGCGTGAAGCTGGTGGTTGCGTCGCCGCGCGGCAAACAAGCAGTCATCGCCATTTTGGGGCCAGGCGACGTGTTTGGAGAGGGTTGTCTGGCAAAACAATCACTGCGGATGTCGACCGCAACGGCGATTCAACCATCCACTATCTCCCGCGTGAATAAGGGGCCTCTTGTTCGCCTAATCCATCAAGAGCCTACCTTTGCAAAGCTTTTTATCTCATACCTGCTTTCTCGTATGGGTCGAATCGAAGAAGATTTCGTGGATCGACTCTTCAATTTCAGCGAGAAACGCCTGGCCCGGATTCTCTTACTGCTGGCGCATTTTGGCAAGGAAAGCAGATCCGAAACTGTACATCGCGGCTTCAATCAGGAACACTTGGCCCAAATGGTGGGCACCACCCGGTCGCGGGTCAGTCATTTCATGAACAAGTTCAGGAAGCTGGGCTTTGTCGATTACAATGGCAACGGCGCGTTAACGGTCCATAGCGGTCTCCTCAGCGTGGTGCTACACGAATAGCTTTGATGGTAAATCCTTTGTAATTCCCGCCGGTCCCACCGCGCCATTTCCACTCGCAAACTGGAGTGAGCAATTCAGACCAAACACGTGAGCCATGCTGAACAGACACGCGAATCACCCCGGGCTATAAATATAATGGGCTGGAGACTCGCGAGAGTGTCTAGCCGAGAGGAGCCGAGAGAAGGCATAGTCGGCAGGAGACAGGCGGCAGGTGTCGCATCGTCTGCTCAAGCAAGGAGGCCTATGGACTTTCTCGGGTGGATCGCAGTGGGGCTGCGGCCCAGAATCCCGCCAAAGGAAAAACCGTGATGGAGCCAAGCACCAAAGATAAGGCCGAGGGCAAGTTTCACGAAATGAAGGGCAAGGTCAAGGAGAAAGCGGGACAACTGACGAATAATCCCGGTTTGGAAGCCGAGGGCACAGTTGAAAAGGCGGCCGGGAAGGTTCAAGGGATAATCGGCCAGGTGGAGAAAGCCCTCGAAAAATAGCAATGCCGGCCAGTAGTCCAACAGTTCTGAATGGGAACACCGGACGCTCCGGTCAGTAGGTGTGATGGCAAAAAAGGAGCTTTAAATGAAAAGACTTACTTGGATTCTTCTGTCGCTGACGTTCTGTGCGACGGCTTTCGCCGGTGAGAGCCAACTGCAAAAGGCGACCAACGTT
>JBEKUR010000048.1:0-30992 GCA_049514855.1 Terriglobia bacterium | reverse complement strand
TGGGGAGCACGTAGTTCCCGGATGGGTTCGTGCTCGCCCTGGCAGTCTGCTGAGTTCCCGTGTTTGTTGCCGTGATGCTTACATCGGGAATAACAGCTCCTGAGGGGTCTGTGATGACCCCGGAGATGGTGGCTAGCATCGAAGTCTGCGCCGACGCAGACATCGGCGCCATAAGAAGCATGCCAAAAACGATGAGCCAATGGCCTGCAAGCCGCAGGTGGAATCTGCTCATTATGTCCTCCTCTCTCCGTTTGAGAACTGACTAGTTTTATTGGCCAAAAGATGTTGAACCATTGGTAACTAGTGCAGATATAGTGCCAAAATCATTTTTTCCATTACTGAGCTAATGTGTTTGTTTTCTACTCGATGCGATTTAGCATAACATCTCAAAACCAGACGAATACAAGACTCCATATTCTGTTTCTAGAATCCTCTAATTTTTAATAGTGACAATGAGGGTGGTCGAGTAGCTCGGCCATTCGGCTTTGCCCTCACAGGTCCGTACGTGCGGGTTCCCTCGACAATGGTTTGATCGCCTGCTCTCGGTAGCTCCGGCCTACGTTCCGCCCTAAACGCGCCGCAGAAGACGCGGCGCAGGGCTCCGCTCCGGTCGGAGCCACCGAGAGCAGAAAGCAGACACGAGGGATCTTTGGTCTGATAGGGGGGCCAAATCAGAGTATCAAAGTGGGCCAAATCAAGTTGACAAGCGCATGTGAACGCCACACACTGGGACCGCAAGCTCGCCCAGGCCTATGAGCAGCCTAATTATGCTTGGCCTCAGTAAGCCATGGTCGCGCATCGCATGGTCACTAAAGGACTTATTTAGTGGTGGCGGTGGCGTTGGAATTGCCCGAGTATACCCCGAGGGATGCTGAAAGCTGCTCGCTGACGATCGAATGCTGAATGTTCCGGAGAGGTGCTTGATGGGGACGCTTATCCAAGACCTGCGCTACGGCCTGCGCATGCTGGCGAAGAATCCCGGCTTCACCGCCATTGCCGTTCTCACACTCGCGCTCGGCATCGGGGCCACTACCTCCATGTTCAGCGTGGTGAACGCTATTCTGCTTCGCCCGCTTCCGTACCCGCATCCTGAGCAACTGGTCGGCCTAGGCCAGTGCCGGATACAAAAGGGCATGGGGTATGTCCAGACCGGTGTCTCAGCCCCAAACATTGTTGACATCGCGGCGCGCAATCACGTGTTTCAAGAGGTTTCCTTCTACCGCTACGGCGTCAGTCCCAGCGATCCGCTGATCCACATTTGCACGGGAGTGGGCTTGGTGAGTGTTTCTCCGCTCGCGTGTTTTCTGCCCGCCCGCCGAGCGACGAAAGTCGATCCCATGGTGGCGTTGAGGTACGAATGATTGCCGATTTACGTTTGCCGATTGTCGATTGAAGAACCAACGAGGGGGAATTGTGTCGATGACTCCCGCAGAGCTGAAGGCTCGAACTAAGGCATTTGCACTGCGAATCGTCACACTCGTTGACAGGATGCCTCGCAGTCTAACTGGACAGATTATCAGCAGGCAACTCTTACGTTCAGCTACTTCCGTGGGAGCGAACTACCGGGCGGCGTGTAGAGCCCAGTCACGGGCAGAATTCGCGGCCAAACTTTCCATCGTCGTCGAGGAGGCGGATGAAACCCTTTACTGGCTTGAATTGTTGAAAGAATCAGGTTTGATTCAACCGGAGCGCTTGAGGGAGCTCATCAAAGAGGCGGACGAACTTGTAGCCATCGCTACGAGCTCGCGCAAAACGGCGAAAGTAGGCAGTTGAGGAGGGAAAATTCGGGTTCGCGGTCAATCGACAATCGGCAATCGAAAATCGGCAATTAGCTCGAACAGGAGAGAAGCTCTATGCGGACACTATGAGTGTTCGTCAATGATGAGGAGTTGAGGACGCAGGAGGAGCAGCTAGGGCACTCAAGATGGCCGGGGGCAGGGCCGCTCGGAGTTCGGGGTTGAGACGAACCCCCTCCTCGATTTCAGAGCGCGCCTCGGAAGGCAGGGTCTGCTTACCGGAGGCTAATAGCAGGCCCAGTTCGAGGTGCGCGATAGCCAGACCGGGAGAGAGAGAGTGAGCGCATCGCGGAATTCCTTCTCTGCCCGCTCTTTCTGCCCTAGTTGGGCCAACGCTAAGCCCAGGCTGAAGTGGCCCGTGGCGAATCCAGGCTCGAGAGACACGGTAGTCTGGAAATGCTCGATCGCTGCCGGAAGATTCCCGGCGACCATTAGGGCGTTACCGAGGTTGTTGTGGGCCTTAGCGAATTTTGGATCGGCACGGAGCGCAAAGGTGAACTCCTCCGTCGCCTCCTTGAAATTCTTCTGTTGCCAAAGTATTCCCCCCAGATTGTTGTGAGCTTCGGCGTAAGACGGATGGGCGGCGATGGAAGCTCGGAAAGCCGCAGCGGCGCCTGCCAAGTCACCCGAATCCCACAACCTAACCCCGTTGTTGTCTTGCCCTTGCGCTCGCGCCAACGCCTGAACCATTTGCAACATTTCCTTGGCCTTAGCAAACTGTGCGGCCGCCTGGGCCGTTTCGCCCAAGTGTCGAAGCACCGTGCCCATCCCGTAGACCGCCGGAATGGCGTCGGGCTCGTCCTTGAGGGCATCTTCAAAGGCCTGACGCGCCCCTGCCCAGTTCCCAAGTCGCATAAGGGCATTCCCCAGGTTCTGCTTGGCCTCGGGGAACCGAGGTTTCGCGGCGATGGCCTTGCGAAAGTTCTCGACCGCAGCCTGAAGCTCACCCTGCTGCAACTGAATAAAACCTAACCCCCCAAGGGCACTGGCATTCATGGCATCCATGCGCAGGACGGCTTCGACTTGCTCTTGCGCGCCTTTAAAGTCACCGGCCCGGAAGAGCATCGACGAGAACTCCAGTCGCGCGGCGACGCTTTGCGCATCGGCTTCGACCGCATTCCGGAAATAAACGAGTGCGGCCTTCAAAGTTCCGCCATCGATTGAAATCAGGCCTTTTTGCAACCACGCTCCAGGGAGATGCGGATCGAGCGCCAACGCTCGGTCAATGGCCTCCAGAGCTCCCTGGTGGTCATCCCCGGATCGAAGCGCGATGGCGAGTTGCAGGTAACCCTCTGCCGAATCAGGTCGTTGTTGGATAGCTCTTCGGGCTGCTGCCACCGCGCTCAAGATCTGCTCGGGCGGGACTGTGGCCAGGTCAATGTTACCCGTCGGGCTCACATCCTCCGAGGCCATTCCTTGTCCGAAGGCAGACTCCACTGAAAAGACGAAGGCCGCGAGGCCTGCGGTCGCAAGCCACAGACTGCGCCTAAGCCTTGTCATTCTTGCCCCCTTGCCGGAGCACGTACTCGCGGTTCACGGCCAATCGTTCGTACTTCTCTTCCTGACGGTCGGGCCAGCGAATCTCCACGCGGTCAATTGACGTGGCTTGCCCCAGACCGAAATGGAGACGCAGATCGTTCGTGGAGAAATAAGCGTCTCCGCTCCGGACTTGGTCGGTTTGGGTAATGCCTCCGGCTGTTACGCGGACGCGGGCGCCAATGGCGTCGCGATTGCTCTTCGTGCCCGTCAATTTAAACCGTACCCAGGAACCGGAAGGCCCTCCGGGTTTGTAAAGATAGGGTTGCTCGTCGATGTTATTGACAATGGCCCAGATCCGCCCACTGTTGTCGAGGTCGCCGAAGGCAGCTCCCCGGCTGCTCCGCGCATCCAGGAGTCCGCTTTGGTGATTATCCACCAAGGCGAAGCGGCCGTCGCGCAGGTTGCGGAATAACATGTCGGGCTGACGCCACCTGTTGCCGGCTTTATCCGCCTGCGGGTAGATATGCCCTTGGGCAATAAAAATGTCCTTCCAGCCGTCGTTATCATAATCGATAAAGCCAACGCCCCATCCCAGCATCGAGAAAGTGACAGTTCCGAGACCTGCCTCGAAGGTGACATCGTCGAACTGCCCGTTGGTATTTCGATACAGAGCGTCGTAGTCCTCGGAAAAGTGAGTCACCAAAAGGTCCATCCACCCGTCGTTGTTGTAATCACCGACGGCAATGCCCATGTTGGATTGCGGTCGCCCATCGGCACTCACCGCGCACCCGGCCTCCATCGCGACGTCCTCGAAGGTGCCGTTGCCTTTGTTGCGCCACAGGAAGTTGGGCATGGAGTCGTTGGCAACGAAAATGTCAAGAAAGCCGTCGTTATCGAAATCGAACGCGGCCACCCCGAGTCCGAAGGCCCGGTCGCTGTCTCGAATACCCACATCATTCGAGACCTCGCGAAACTTCCCGTTGCCTTCGTTGTGGTAAAAGAGATCGGGAAGGCCGACCAAGCCCTGAGGGCCACACGCCACCGGGACGCCTCGATAGAGGCAATATTTTGCCGCTCCAGGGTCGGGGATTTTGGCGCGGTCGAAATCGACATAGCGTGCTACGTAAAGGTCAAGCCGGCCGTCGCCATCAAAGTCACCCCAGGAGCAGCCGCTGCTCCAGTTGCCGCCTTCCAGTCCAGCGTCGCGCGTTATGTTGGTGAACGTTCCATTACCATTGTTATGGAAGAGTGCGTTGGAGCCGAAGTTGGTTATGAAAACATCCGTATAGCCGTCATTGTCAAAATCTGCCGCCGCGGCGGCCATTCCCCAACCTTCGTTGATCAGGCCGCTTTGGCGCGTCACATCTGTAAAGGTCCCATCCCCGTTGTTCCGAAACAGGCGGCTGGAGGTTCGCGGCAAGCTGGGATTATCGAGCAACTCGAAGGAGGAGCCGTTGACCAGGAAAATGTCCAGCAGGCCGTCGTTGTTGTAATCGAACAGCGCCACGCCGTTACCCATTTCTTCCACCAGGTAATCCTTCACCAGGGTGCCACAGGTGTTGCGAAAAGCATTCAAACCCGCCTCTTTTGCCACATCGGTGAACCACGGCCCAGGGGCCAGTATCGGTTGCCCCAGCTTGTCATTGACAAAGACGGGAACAATGAAGCACACACCGGACAGACTTTGGCGCAACCACTCGCGCCGGGTGAGGAGGCTGGATTTGCTCTTGGCCATGTAAGCTCTACTCAGTGGTCGATTTGCTCCAGGGCTTGCCGCTCCTTCTCCATAGTTTGAAGTACCTCCTGGCCGTGCTGCATGGAGGCTTGGCGAAGCTGGTTCGAAGTCGCGAATGCCGCCTCAGTTCTGGCTGAGTCACCCAGCTTACGATACAGGAGGGCGAGACGATAATGGATCTCTCCATCCTGGTCTTGTCCTGCCAGCCGCAAAAGATAATCAATGGCCTTCTCGGTGTGTCCCAGGGCCGCCTCGGCCTTGGAAAGATCTAAGCAAGCTTGGTAATTAAGCGTCTGATCCCCCTCGGCGAGATGCAGGTAGCGGATGGCCAGTTCCCATTCTCTTTTCTGAACGTAGACGTCGCCAAGCTGGTAGCTCGCGGCGAGCAAACTTGGCGACAAGTCCAGTGCCCTGCGAAGCGGCGCCTCGGCTCGATCCCAGTCCCCAGCTTCCCAGTAGACGGTGCCGAGACCCAGGTGAAGGTCTGGCAAATCCGGTGACAGCTTCATGGCCGCCTCATATTCGGCTACCGCGTGGGAAGTTTCGTGCTTGTCGGCATAATATTTGGCCATCATCTGATGCACGCGCGCCGAGTTGGGACTCAACAGGGATACTTTCCGAAAAGCCTCGTATCCAAGCGCCTCATAAGACCGCACGAGCCAATACATTGCCCATCCGTCAGACGGCCTTGATTCCAGCGCGCGCCTCGCTGCGGCCTCGGCATCCTCGAGACCTCCCTGCCGGAGCTCGGCTTCCGCGAGTTTGTCCCGTTCAGACTAGAAAGTTCCCTTCTGCTTGCGCAACTGCTCGGCGAGTTGCCGATAACAAGCTTCAGAGAGCCATGTTCCGGGTTCGAGTTGCGGAGGGCCGAGGGCCGCAGAACATGTCTTTTCGGGATTCGTTTTCATCGCTGACAGGTCCACATCGGACTCTTGGAGCCAATTCCTCCAAACTGCCCCCACAGGTGTTTGAGCGAAGTGAGCGGGAATCGTAATCTGCTTTTGCTGTAAGGCTTGCCGTAGGACGATGGGGGGAGAAGACTCAAAAAGCCGGGTCAATTCCTGAGGATTTGATTCCGCAAGAGCTGAAAGCTTCTCCGCAACGCCGTCCCAGTCTCCGCGCAACGACATGCTCGCCGACAAACCAAAAAGGGCATCCGGCGAGTGGGGATTCCGCTTGAGTTCCTTCTGGAACTGGATCTCCGCGGTTTGAGGAAAACCCAGGTTAAGCAGCGCCATGCCCAGGTCGGCGTAAAGTCCAGCCTTGGAAGTGTTCTCCTCCAACAGCCCAAATAAGATGCGTAAAGCTTCTGTAGTGCTCCCGCGGGAAATGCATCCCTCGGCTTTGAGTTGCTGACCGAGTGAATCCTTTGGTTATCGCTGCCAGAATTTGTTGGACGTCTCTTTAGACAAGAAGGCGTAAGCGAGCCCCAGCTTATACCATGCTTCGACTTCGTCGGGAGTGCGACGCAATTGCTCCTTAAATTGATCGATGGCCCCAGCAAGGTTCCCGCTGCGAGCCAATGCATCCCCCAGGGCAAGCCGGGCTGTGCCGCTGGCAGGGTTTAACTTAATGGCTTGTCGCAAGGACGGGATCGCCGGGGACAACTGGTTGATTTCAAGATCGTCCAAACCCTGGACCAGCCATGCCTGTTCAGGAACTGGGGCCGACGAATCTTTATTCTCTGTGACGGGCGCGACAGTGCGAAGGGATTCGCGGTATTCGTGAAGCAGAAAATAAAGCGTCGCAAGCCGGGTGCGAACCTGAACGATGGCTTCCCGCTTTACCTTGGACGCGTCAACCTTGTCCAGGAAATCCTGATAATGTTTTGCGGCTCTCGCATAGTCCCCAGCTTTGTCTGCCACGGCTGCAGCCTGCAACGCGTCCTCAAGCGTGGGAGCTTGAATTGACTGCGGACTCCTGGCGCGTCCGGTCGCGCTGTGAAAGAGCAGCAAACACAGCCAGAGAGCCATCATTTTCCCTCGTTTGCCGGAAAAGGCACTGCCTAAATTCCGAGGGTGAATAATCACCTTTGGTAACTCCAGAACCGACCCAGGCACCAAAACTGCTGATAGCATACGCCACGCACGGAAGGCAAGAATTCGGAAAATCAGGTAGTGGGTCAATTTGATGCTGTAGCGGCGATCCCGCGTCTGCGGGATCGCCAAATGGCGGCGTAAAGCCGCCTCTACATCAAATTGACTTCACCTTCTGGCCGACCGCAATACCGGATTGTTGCTTGCTGCGAGAGCACGCATGCGGCTACAATGCCACACCATGAAGCAACACGTCGCGGGTTGCCTGTCCTTTTTGTTTTTCCTGGCCTCCGTTGCTTTTTCCCAACAACCTTCGCCGACGGTTATGGCGGAGGTACAACGAGGCCTTGCGGCGCTGAAGAGCGGCGATTTCAGCGGCGCGGAGCGGCACCTCTCTGCTGCCTTGAAACTTGACCCGAGCCTTGCGGAAGTCCGCGCCAACCTCGGACTGGCGTACTACGCCGATCGTCAGTATGACAAGGCCATTGCAGAGTTTAAGGAAGCCCTTCGGCGCAATTCATCCCTTGTAACCGCAAAATCGTTTCTGCCACTCAGCCGGGCAGCAAGGGGAAATTGTCCCGACGCCATGACAGGCTTGGAGCGGGAATTTGCTTCTAATCCTGACCCAAAGTTGCGGCGCATGCTCGGTCTCAGTTTGGCGAGGTGCGCAGATCAAGAGGGGAACAGAATGGAAGCGGATCAAATAACCCAGAAGCTGTTGGCCGCTTACCCTGATGACCCTGACGTTCTTTATGCCGCCGGGCAACTCTATGGAAAGTTGTCTTCCGAGATATATCTGAAGCTCATGAAAGTGGCGCCGAATTCGGCCCAGAGCTTTCAGGTAATGGGATCCGTTGCTGCCTCGGATGGGAACTGGAAAGCTGCCTTGGATGCCTACCGCCAAGCCCTTAAGCTGGATCCCACTCTAGTGGGTGTTCACCTGCAAATTGCCGTCCTGCTGCTTACGCATTCCACCGATGCCGATGCCTGGCAGCAAGCCCTGACGGAACTTCAGCAAGAGCTGAAGGTGGATCCGAGGAGCGCTCAGGCCGAATACGAAATCGGTGAAATCTACCGCAAGCATGGTCAACTGGACGAGGCTGTTACCGCCTTCCGGCAGGCCCTTGAATTCAATCCTTCCGCCACTCCCGTTCGCCTGGGCATGGCGAAGGCCCTGCTTCAGTTAGGACGGAAAACGGAAGCACTCTCGACCTTGGAGCCGGCCGCAAAGACAGATCCTGAGGATCCTTCCGTCCACTTCCTCCTGGCGCAGATTTACCGCGACCTTGGCCGAACGTCTGAGGCCGCGCAGGAAGAGGCTGAATTCAAGAGGCTAAAGCGCGCCGAGTGATCCCTAATGTCCTATGTCGCTCATTGTTCCAGGACGTTGACTTCGCGAATTTCTCCGCCCGCCAGAGGCACGCGCAGAGTCTTGATCTCCAAAGGGCGGAAGGTTCCCGTCCAGCGCCGCTTCACTAACCCCAGGTCCAGCGACGCCTTGGTTGGCCGACCCGCAGTCTCGTAGCAACGGATGATGAGGTCATCCCCGTCCTCACCTTTCTTTACCACCGATACCACCACGTTGGGCGCATCCACAGAAAGGAAGGAAGCTGAGAGCGGTCGATTCCCTGGATGGATACCCTGGTAGAGAACCGGCACGGGTGCCGTTAACTCCTCCGCCAGTCGCACGACGCCTGCATCCTGCCACGCCCCAGCGTGGGGCAGCAGCAACATGCGGAAGGTCTGCTCGCCTTGGTCCTGCCAGATGTACTCGCCGTTGGGTTGCAGCTTGCGCGGATCGTGTTGCGCGAAGACGGCGCTGCGCGCGACCGAGATTCGCATATCGTTATCTTGCACGCTGTAGCCGTACTTGGCGTCGTTGATGACGGCGAGCCCATACTCCTTCCCCGCGCGTTCGCCGGAAAGATCGATCCAGCGCTGCCCCGGATCCTCGCTCCCGTTGGCCTGGCGCACTTTGTACCCGTAGGCGATTTCGTAAGTGGGCCGGGGATCCTGCACATCCACGGGGAAGGAGAGCTTCAAAATCTTCTGGTGCTCGTGCCAATCCAGCGCCACGCGCGCCTCCAGAGTCCGGGCGTCGGCGTAGAGCATCCAGTCAGTCTGAAGCGAGGAGTCGCCGTAGCTCGTCCGCACGCGTACCGTGGCGCGCAACGGGCCATTCTCAAGCACTCGGAAACGGGCGCTGCCAAACGCCCCCACTTCCTTCGTGTAGGCGCGGACACCATGGCTCCACGTGTCACTGTGATCGTCCAGCACGACGGCGCGCGCCCCTCCTCTGCCGCCCCGAAAAACCTCGGCTCCGCTATCTTTGTCAACTATCGATAGTGTCCCGTCGTCCGCGAAGGTGACACGAAGATGTTCATTCTCCAGTTCCTTGTCATTGGCGTGGACGGCTGACACCGGCTGGGTGGTAGGCTGGACCCTGCGCAAACGAAACTGCCGGTATCCAAATGCCGGCACCGGCGCGCGGAAGACCAGCTTAACCCTGTCGTCAACGACGGTCGATGCCTGCGCCCATTGGTGAGGTACACTGTTGCCGTGCTCATCTTCCAGCCGGGAGTTGCTCTGTGGTTCCGTCCTGTAGTCAAACTCCCAGCCCAAGTCGTATTCAACATTCAACACCGCATCCCAGGCGTGAGGATTGAAGACCACCAGGTATTCCGAGCCCGGATCTTGGGCAGGAATCTGCCAGGCAATCTTCTGCGCAGCAAGGTTGATGGCTTGATTCGCCACTTCCAGCGCGTACCCGTAGGCATGCCTCGACACAACGTAGTGTTCCGGAAGCGCTGTCCCTGCCATGCCGTCGTGGAACTGCATGAACAGAACCTTTTTCCAGGCTGCCGTGAACTCGCGCTTGGGGTAGTCAACCCCCGCCAGCACAGAAGCCAGCGCCGCCATTTTCTCTCCCGTAGCCAGCGCCGCCTCCGTGGTCCGGTTGTCCTTCTTGATTTCCGACATTGCCGTATAGCAGCCCACCGAGTGATGCTGCAAATCATCGGCCACCACCGGGAGATTGTCGAGCTTGCTGACCTCATCAAAGTAGTGGTCCGGGGTGCTGAAAAGAATTGTCGGTGCACCGGTTTGCTTCTGCATGTCCCGAATGGATTGGATGTTCTCCTTGGCCGGCCCGCCGCCGTGATCACCCGCGCCGTAAAAGACCATCAGGCTCTTGGTTGGCTCCTGCTGCAGGTTCAAAATGAAGTCGCGCAACCTGTCGTCTAGATGTTCTGAGAACCCATAACTGTACGGGATTCGATAGGTAAGGACTCGCGTCCCATCAGCGCCCTCCCACCAGAATAGGTCTGCCGGGAGTTTCTTCTCATGGGCTTGCGGACGCATGAAAACATAGCCCTGCATGCCCTGCAGTTTCAGAATCTGCGGTAATGTCCCGGGATGGCCGAACGAGTCGGGGTTGTAGCCGATATGCGCGGAGCGTCCGAATAACCGCTGGAACAGCCTCTGGCTGTAGAGACCCTGGCGGACCAGCGACTCGCCGTTCGGGATATTAACATCCGGCTCGATCCACCAGCCTCCAACCACATCCCAGCGTCCTTCTGCTACCCGTTTGCGAATCTCCTCCATCATTGTCGGGTCGATTGCCGCGACCCACTCATAGAACTGGGCGGAACTGGCGGTGAAAGTGAAATCCGGATATTCGTTCATGCGGTCGAGCGCGGATCGAAAGGTGCTGTGGACTACGGACATGGCTTCCGACCACGGCCAGAGCCAGGGAGCGTCAACGTGGGCGTTTCCTATCATGTGGAATCGGTACTGCGAGGCTTGAGGCGGCCACGAATCTGGAGACTGCGCAACGGCGTTCGTCACCAGCAGAGAAAATGCGCAAAGCAAAAAAGCCAAAACATAATTGCGAGCCACGTGCGATTTCACGGTTAACTCCTTACAGAAGGATTGAGCGCCAGTTCGAACGAGGCTGGCAGTGAGCCGCACCATGATTAACACTTCCCTGCTGCCTCGTCAACAGACAATCCTGCGCGCGACCCGCGCCCTCGGGTCCCGCTGATCGGCTTTATGGCAATCTGGCGCAGTGAAGGCAACACCAACACCTGGAGGCGCTTGCAAGATGCGCTTGAGCCTCCTATACTAGCGCCGCAAAATGCTTATAAGACTTCAAGGAGGATCTATGGGTCTAATTTCACGTCGAGATGCCGGCAAGCTTCTGATTGCAGGTTCTGCAGGTTTATGGGCGGTCAGCCGGAACGGTTGGACCGCCGAATACATTAACTCGGTCATTCGCGGCGTTCAGATCGGGGCGCAAAGTTATTCTTTCCGCGACCTCGATCTGGATGCGTGTATAGAAGCTTTCAAAACGGTGGGTTTGGGCGAATGCGAGCTGTTTGATGGGCACGTCGCACCCAACCTGGAGGGAGAAGAACTCAGGAAGTGGTGGCTTTCCGCACCTCTCAGCCATTTTCACGAGGTCCGCACCAAGTTCGATAACGCCGGTGTGAAGCTTTATGCTTTCACCTATGCCTTTCGCAAAGGGATCACGGATCAGGAAATCGAGCGCGGTTTCCAGGCGGCACAGGCGCTGGGCGTCAAATACATCACATCGTCATCGAATGTCAGTGTTGCGCCCCGCGTCGATAAGTACGCCCAGAAATACAAGATCATGGTGGGCTTCCACGGACACGACCAGACTTCCGACCCCGACGAGTTCTCTATCCCGGAAACCTTTGCGCGGGCCATGAAGGGCGCCTCTCCCTACATCGGCGTCAACCTGGACATCGGCCACTTCGTGGCCGCCGGCGGTGATCCCGTTGCCTATATTCGTGAGCACCATCAGAAGATCGTCACCCTGCACATCAAAGACCGCAAGAAGAACCACGGCGATAACTTGCCCTTCGGCCAGGGCGACACGCCCATTGTGGAGGCCCTTCGCCTGCTGCGCGACAACAAATGGAAAATCCCCGCCAATATCGAGTACGAGTATGGTGAAGGCAAGGACCTGGACACCATCGCCGAAGTCAAGAAGTGCTACGAGTATTGCAAGCAGGCGTTGGAAGGTTAGAGTCCGAGATGTTGATGCCCGGTTGATCCGACGCCGACTGTTGAGGGATTCCGAAGGTCGCAGCCCGCCGGACGAACCCAGGAGCGCGCAGGCCAGACCTCTTCTATGGGTCTGCGGCTTTTGCTGGACTTTTGAGCTTCCCGAACGAGGCTTTGGCGTGTACACTCCCAACCACTCGGGATCTCAAGACGGATTAAAACCTCGTTGGATGTAGCTTGCATGGGTTCTAGCGGCCCCGAGGTAAGGTAGCAGAGGACAATGCCAGGAGCTTCGGCCAATCGACCTTACGCGTTGCTGGCCCAATACTACGACCAGTTCTTTACTTCTCATCTCTTCTGCTACGGGCGGATCCGGCATAGACTTCTGGGAAAGATTCTTCCTCAAGTGCGCTCCGCCTGCGACTTGGCTTGTGGCACGGGGACCACCGCGCTCGAATTCGCGCGCCGGGGAATAAGAGTCTTTGCCGTAGATCTCTCGCCCCCCATGTGTGGCCTCACCCGCTCGAAGGCGCGCCGCGCTGGGGCGCCTGTAATCGTCATCCGCGGCGACATGCGGACGTTCCGGCTGCCGGAAAGAGTCGACCTGATCGCCTGCGAGTACGATGCCGTGAATCATGTGCCACTGAAGTCCGATTTGGTGCGGGTGGCTGGGGCCGTGGCACGCGCTTTGCGTCCTGGGGGTTATTTCTACTTCGATGTTAACAACCGACGGCATTTGGAGAAGAACTGGCCGGGGACCTCGTGGTCGGAAAAGCGTGGTGTGGTGATGGTAATGCGGGGCAGCTACGACCGGCGTCGCGCAAAGGGTTGCCTGGATCTTGAGTGGTTCATCCGCCAGAAGGGATGTTGGCGGCGATTTCGCGAGCACGTCGAGGAAGTTTGGTGGGCGTCCTCCGAGATCCGCCGAACCTTGCGTGCAGCGGGTTTCGGGCACATCCGAGCCTGGGACGCCACGCTCTTGTTTCGGGGCCATCCGTGCCTTCCAGCCGGCTGCCGAACCTTTTACGTGGCCCAAAAGCAGTTCCCACCGAGTTAATGGTCGATTGTACGCCCAACAGCGGCCGGCAGCGCGTAGCGTCCTGACCTGGGGGGGATACGTCTGTGGCTTTTGCTGGGCAATTTTGAACGATCTGCCGAGCGACAAAACAAAGAGGGAACAGGCAGGGGACGAGCAGATGTCGGGAGTCAGGAGACACAAACAAGCGTAGCGCACGTCCCGTCCCGCCCGCCGGGAGGGTTGCAGCTCTCCAAAGGCAGTCGGCAGTAGGGAGAGTGAAGAAGGCAATTCATAATTCAGGATTCAAAATTGCCGGTGACCTTTACCCGTTTGCGCCCGTTTTGTGCTATTCTCCGCATCTTAAACTTAACTGCACGGTTTGACGGCGTGGGGGCCGCCGCCAAGCGGGGAGAGCTTTACCCGGACGATTTGGCTTGCGAACCTGACCTTCCGAAACTGCCCCGATTTGTGGCAGACGATGCTCGCTAGACGATCAGAATTGTTTTGGTGGATTCAAGCCACCTGAGCCGTATGTAACGCCGACCTTTAGGTCGGCACGTGCCGGCCTGAAGGCCGGCGCTATGTCGAAAACTGGAGTCAACTCATGACAGAAAACAAATATATTTTGCCGGAAAGTGAACTGCCGAAGACTTGGTATAACGTCGTTCCCGACCTGCCGGCGCCTCTGCCGCCTCCTCTTCATCCCGGGACGCTAAAACCGGCCGGGCCCGGCGACCTGGAGGCGATCTTCCCCCCGCAGTTGATCGAGCAGGAGGTTTCCGCTTCCCCAACTATTCCAATCCCCGAACCCGTGCTCGACATCCTGCGGCTCTGGCGGCCGACGCCGTTGTGCCGGGCGTGGCGGCTCGAGAAGGCCCTTGGAACTCCAGCGAAAATCTTCTACAAGAATGAAGGTGTCTCACCGGCAGGAAGCCATAAGCTGAACACCTCGACCCCTCAGGCCTATTACAACAAGGTCGCGGGCGTCAAGAGGATCTGCACCGAGACCGGCGCGGGCCAGTGGGGAAGCGCCCTGGCGTTTGCGTGCAATGTTTTCGGCCAGGAGTGCATGGTTTACATGGTGAAATGCAGCTTCTATCAGAAACCGCACCGGCGGACCATGATGGAGGTTTGGGGGGCAAAGTGCATTCCCTCACCGAGTGAGCAGACTGCTGCCGGAAGACAGGTTCTTGCCGAAGATCCCGACTGCCCCGGCAGCCTGGGCATCGCCATCAGCGAAGCGGTTGAAGATGCCGCGCATCGTCAAGACACGAATTACTCGCTGGGCAGCGTCCTCAATCACGTCCTGCTGCACCAGACCATCATCGGCCAGGAGGCTATTGCCCAAATGAAGCTCGCCGGGGCATTCCCTGACATCGTGATTGGCTGCTGTGGCGGGGGAAGTAACTTCGCGGGTTTGGCGTTTCCCTTCGTACCGCTCAAGGCCGCCGGAAAACAGATACGGCTCATCGCGGTCGAACCTGCAGCGTGCCCGACCATGACGAAAGGGGTCTATGCCTACGATTTTGGCGACAAGAGCGGGATGACGCCGCTGCTGAAGATGGATACGCTGGGGCACGACTTCATTCCCGCGGGCATCCATGCCGGCGGTTTGCGTTATCACGGCATGGCCCCGCTGGTCAGCCTGCTGCACCGCGAGGGCGTCGTCGAGGCGGTGAGCTATCTGCAACTGAAATGCTTTGAGGCGGCCATTACCTTCTCGCGTGCGGAGGGAATCATCGTGGCCCCGGAAACTTCTCATGCCGTCTGTTGCGTGATTGAAGAAGCCATGAAGGCGAAGGAGGAAGGTAAGGAGAAGACCATCCTGTTCAATTTAAGCGGCCACGGCCACTTCGACATGGCGGCTTACGAGAAATACTTGGCAGGCGAACTCTCCGATTACGAATATCCGGAAGAAAAGATCAAAGAGGCCCTGGCGCATTTGCCCAAGGCCTCTTGATTTTTCCCACGTGAGTCTTACCACTTCCATGCAGCGAATGCGCATCCCACTTGCTCGGCCCCCAAGGCGATGACGAAGTGGCGCCCGAGCGTGGGGCCGGCGTTTCTGATGCTGACTTCCTCATTCGAGACCTTATACTTCACGGACCCGAGGTTGGAGGAACTTTCAACCTGAATCCTGCGTGAAACATGCGCCCACGGCTCCGAGGGTGGCGCAAAAGGGTGTCCCAAACGGGGCGGATTGGCCCGACACGGTTGCTCTTCTCGCCCGCCGACTCCACGCCATCCTGTTTGAACTAGTAGCCAAGCTTGATGAGGGAGCAAACGGCATGCCCATGAAGAACCCGTCCGATCCCGGAGATTTCATTCGGACGGAGATTATCGAGCCCGCTGGCCTGTCGGTGACCGCGGCGGCAGCGGCGCTTCAGGTTTCCCGACCTACCCTTCGGTCTTACCCCGCGGCACCCCGTTTCTGACATCACGGATAGCCGCTTTCGGCTATCCATGCTCAGGACGCGGCGGCGAAGCGAAACCGTGTGCTTCCGGACGGGACTGGGGATACGAGGGTTTTGAGCCGCATCGGGTCCGACGGACCACGGTTCCAGCGCCCAATCCTACGGGCCAGCCTCGAAGGCCCCAAAAAGCAGTTGACATCCTACGGCCATGGGTGTAGATTGTCTACAGCCATGAAACCAAAAAGGGAACGCTATCAAAATCGCATTGAGTTGCTGCAAGGCACGCTGGATATGCTCATCCTCCAGACGTTGCAGTGGGGTGCCCAGCACGGTTACGGGATCAGCCAGTCTATTCGCGGGCGCTCGGGCGAGGTGCTACAGGTCGAGACCGGCTCGCTCTACCCGGCCCTCCATCGTCTCGAGACGCAGGGCTGGGTGAGCTCCGAGTGGAAGCAGACCGAGAGCAACCAGCGCGCCAAGTACTATCGCCTGACTGCTGCCGGCAGGAAACAGCTATTGTCTGAGCAGGCCCGCTGGAAGCAAATTGTCAACGCCATCGCGGGGATTATGAATCCTGCGCCCGAGGAGGGACAGCCATGAGTCTGTGGGACTGGTTGTTTCACCGACACCAGCGTGAAGAGGAACTGGACGAGGAGGTCCAGGGTCATCTGCGCATGGCCGCCCAGGAGCGCCGCGAGCAAGGCGAAGCTGCCGAGCAAGCCCGCGCCTCGGCCGTCCGCGAGTTCGGCAACGTCACCGTGATCAAGGAGGTGACGCGAGAAATGTGGGGCCTTCGTTGGCTTGAAACGTTGCTGCAAGACGCTCGCTACGGCCTGCGGCAATTACGTCGTAACCCCGGTTTCACTGCTGTCGCCGCCCTTACCCTCGCCCTCGGCATCGGCGCGAACACGGCGGTGTTCTCGATCATCCACGCAACTCTGCTGAAGCCTCTGCCCTTCCGGGACCCGGCGCGGCTGGTGCTTGCCAGCGCCACATTCGGCGGCACGCCTAACCCCATGGCATCGGCCCCGGACTACTACGATTACCGAGAGCAGGCCGACAGCTTCGAGGCGTTTTCTGCGGTGCTCCCATTTGAGCAGAAGACGACCGTGACGGGCGGCGCCGAACCTGAGCGTGTCTCCTTCACCTACGTTGCGCACGACCTCTTCCGAACCTTGGGCGTTGCCCCGGCGGCGGGCCGCTGGTTCACGCCGGAGGAGGGCTTGGCCGGAGGGCCGCCGGTCGTCATGGTGAGCGAGCGCTACGCTCAGCGCCGGTTCGGCGCCCCTCGCAACGCGGTGGGAGCTTCCCTGGCCGTCGATGGGAAACCCTACACGGTGGTTGGCGTCATGCCCGCCACGTTTCGCTTCCTCTTCGACGCGGATGTCTGGGCGCCGATGCGTCGGGGTGAGGCGGTCGCCAGGATGCCACGGCAATTCCACAACTGGCTGATCGTCGGACGCCTGAAAACCGGCGTCTCCATCGCGAGCGCCCAGCGTCAGGTCGACGTGATCTCGAAGCGCCTGGAACAGCAGTATCCGGCATCGAATACCGGCAAGGCGCTGCAACTGGACCCGCTTCAGGCCGCGCTCGCAGGGGAGCAGACGCCGCGCCTCTTCCTGCTGATGGGCGCGGTCGGCTTGGTTCTCCTCATTGCGTGCGCAAACGTGGCCGGCCTGCTGCTGGCGCGGGGCTTGATACGCCGCTCGGAGTTGGCAGTACGAGCGGCGCTGGGCGCCTCCCGCGCCCGGATAGCCGGACAGTTGCTTGTGGAGAGCGTGACGCTGGCGCTGCTCTCGGGCGTCCTGGGCGTGGCGCTGGCCTTCTGGCTCAGCCGGTTGTTGCCGCTGGTGACTGGTCTGGGCGACCTCGGCAGCACGGCCAAAGGCCTGGACTGGCCGGTCTTGCTGTTCGCGCTGGCGCTCTCGATCCTGGCTGGCGCGCTCTTCGGTGTGGCGCCCGCCCTGCGCGGGTCATCGCGGCTCCTGGCGCAGGATCTATTGTCGGGCACGCGTACCACCGGGACGATGGCGGGGACGTCGTTACGGGGCGCCCTGGTGGTGGGCCAGTTGGCCGTCTCGTTGGTGTTGCTGGTTGGCGCCGGCTTGCTCATGCGAAGCTTCGCACGTCTGGCCGCCACCGACCCAGGCTTCGATGTCCAACACCTGTTGACCGGCGAAATCCAATTGCTTGAGGCACAGTATCCGGACCCAAATCAGCGCATCCAGTTCTTCGACGGCCTGCGCGAGGACTTCGCCGCCCTTCCCGGCGTGAAGGCGGCCGGGTTCATCAGCCAACTGCCGATCCGCAATCCGGCCAACAACGTCCCAGCCTGGGACGCCGATCACCCGCCGGCAAACCCGGCCGACGCGCGTACGGCGTACAAGCGCATCGTGCTGCCCGGCTATTTCGACGCGGTGCGAATCCCGCTCCTCTTCGGACGTGACTTGGGGAAGGGAGACCGCGAGCACACCCCGCTCACCATGGTCATCAATGAAGAGATGGCGCGCACGCTGTTCGCGGGGCGCAACCCGCTGGGGCGGCGCGTGTCCGTCGACATGGGCGGCCCGCAGCCAGCCACGTTCGAGGTGGTGGGCGTGGTGGGAAACGCCCGCCTCAACTTCGTTGGCGACAGCGCCCCCATGGCGATGTATCTGTCCTACTACCAGTTCCCGCAGGCAACCCTGCGGTTTGCCATCCGGACCGATCAGGAGCCCGAGTCGATCACCCGGACCGTCCGCAGACTGGTTCTGGCCCGCAATCATGACATCCCCGTGGAGAATCTGATCAGCATGGAGCGGCTGATCGGCGACTCGCTGGTGCCCCAGCAAGTGTCCGCCATCATGGTTACGCTCTTCGCGGTAGTTGCGCTGTTGCTGGCCTGCATCGGACTCTACGGCGTTCTGGCCTACTCTGTCAGCCAACGAACACACGAGATCGGGCTCCGCATGGCGCTGGGCGCCGAGCGGCGTGATGTGCTGAAGCTGATTGTCGGGCAAGGATTCGCGCTGACGCTGTTCGGCGTGGGAATCGGAATCGTGGGCGCGGTGGCCGTCACGCGCTTGCTCGCGGGCCTACTCTACGGCGTCAAGCCTACCGACCTGCTGACGTTCGCCGCTGTTTCGTTACTGCTCACTGCCGTGGCGCTGCTCGCGAGCTGCATCCCCGCGCGCCGGGCGACCAAGGTTGATCCCATGGTGGCGCTGCGGTACGAGTGATTGTCGATTGACGATTGTCGATTGAGGATTGAAAAAATGCATTTCTCCGCCTCTGGGTCTCGAATCGACAAGCGGCCTGCCACCGCGGGGCAGTCGAAAATCGGCAATTCGCTCGAAGTGGCCCGCTGGGAGCAAATTGTCAACGCCACCGGTGCAATCATGAACCCTGTGCGAGAGGAGAGCCAGTCATGAGTTTCTGGAATTGGCTGTTGCATCGCAAGAAGCGCGAAGCAGACCTGGAGGAAGAAATCCAGGGTCATCTGCGCATGGCCGCACAGGAGCGCCATGAGCAAGGCGAAGCTGCCGAACAAGCCCGCACCTCGGCTGTGCGCGAGTTCGGCAACGTCACCTTAATTAGGGAGGTCACGCGCGAGATGTGGGGATTCCGATGGCTTGAAACCTTGCTGCAAGACATCCGTTACGGCGTGCGCCTGCTGCGCAAGAACCCCGGTTTTACTGCCGTCGCGGTGCTCACCCTCGCCCTCGGCATTGGCGCGAACACGGCGATCTTCAGCCTGCTGGACGCCGTGATGCTGCGCTTCCTGCCGATTGAGAAGCCGGAAGAACTGGTGGAAATCGTGAGGCGAAGCCCACGAGGGGGAAATCAGGCGGTATCCAGTTTCACCAATCCCATCTGGGAGCAATTCCGCAATCAGCAGGACGTTTTCTCCGGGGTCTTCGGCTGGGACGAGACTGAGTTCGACCTGGCGCGGGGCGGCGAGGCGCACTATGCCCGGGGGCTATGGGTTACCGGCGACTTCTTCCGGACTCTGGGGGTTCAGCCTGCCGCCGGCCGCCTGATTACCTTGGCCGATGACCAACGCGGGTGTTCCGGTGCCGCCGTGCTGAGCTACAGTTTCTGGCAGGAGCATCTCGCCGGGGCCGAAAGCGCTGTGGGCAGCACGATCTCGCTCGACAACCATACTTATCCCATCCTCGGCGTTGCTGCGCGGGGCTTTAACGGAGTGGAAGTCGGCAAGAGGTTCGATGTCGCGCTTCCCGTCTGCGCCACGGCAGTCTTTGACGGCGCCCGCCCGCGGCTTGACCACCGCTCGTGGTGGTGGCTGCACATCATGGGCCGCGTTAAGCCGGAGATCAGCGCCGATCAGGTAAGGGCTGACCTCGGCGTGTTATCGCCCCGCATCTTCGCCGCCACCGTGCCGCAGAACTGGGACCAGGACGGCCAGAAGGATTACCTGAAATGGTCGCTCACGGCGGCGCCTGCCGCAACTGGAACTTCCGGCCTGCGCGCGCAGTTTGCACAACCGCTCAACATCCTGATGGCGGTGGTCGCGATCGTGCTGGTAATCGCCTGCGCTAACATCGCTAGTCTCATGGTGGCCCGCGCCGCCGTGCGCAACCGGGAAATGGCCGTGCGGCGTGCGCTGGGCGCCTCGCGCATGCGGTTGATACGCCAGTTGCTGACCGAATGTGTGATGCTCTCCATGGCCGGCGCGCTGCTGGGAATCCTCTTCGCGCGCTGGGGAAGCATGCTGCTGGTGCGCTTTATTTCCACCGCCCATGATCAGGTGTTTCTCGACTTGTCGCTGGACGGGCGCGTCCTGGGATTCACCGCAGCCATCGCGATTTTCACCGGCCTTCTGTTCGGCGTGCTTCCCGCATTCCGGACCACGCGCGTCTCATTGACTGCCGCGATGAAAGGCAGGCAGGCGACGGACGTCGAACATCGCGTTCGCCTACGCCCCGGCCGATGGATCGTCGCCTCGCAGATGGCCTTGTCACTCGTGGTGCTGGTTGCCGCCGGATTGCTCCTGCGCAGCTTTGCGAAGCTCGTCATGCTCGACATCGGCTTTGACCGCAATAACATCCTGATGATGCATACGGAGGCGAGGACCGCCGGCATTCCGCCGGAGAAATGGATGGCCACCTGGGACGAAATCGAGCGGCGCATCAGCTCGCTGCCCGGCGTGGTGTCCGCCAGCCGCGCGCTGATGACACCCATCAGCGGCTCCGAGTGGAACCAGCTTGTTCACGCCGATTCGCCGAACCCGCCAGCCGGTGACGCCGCGCTCACCTACTTGAATGCCGTGTCGCCCGGGTACTTCCGGACGCTGCATATTCCGCTTCTGGCGGGGCGCGATTTCAACGCGCAGGACACCCCAACCATGCCCAAAGTCGCCATCATCAATCAGACGGTGGCGCGCAAGTTCTATCCCAACTTTAATCCTGTCGGCAGATTCTTCCGCCTCGGCGAAGACCAGGGGAAGCTGGGACCACCCATCCAGATTGTGGGGGTTGTCAGGGACTCCAAGTATGTGTCCCTGCGTGAGGAAACCCCTCCCACCGCTTTCTTCCCCATCACCCAAGAGCCCGGATTCGGCGGCGGTCCGAACTTCTTGATCCGGACCTCGACGCGGCCCTCGGCCGTCCTATCGCTGATTCGGGCCGCGGTCGCGGACGTCGACAAATCAATTTCGCTCGACTTCAATACCCTTGCCCAGCAGGTGGACGATTCCCTGATTCAGGAGCGGGTGCTGGCCACACTTTCCGGCTTCTTCGGTGGGCTCGCGCTGCTGCTCGCCATGATTGGACTCTACGGCGCTATGAGTTACATGGTGACACAGCGGCAGACGGAGTTCGGCGTCCGCATGGCCCTGGGCGCGGCTCGGGGTTCGATCCTGCGGCTGGTGTTGCGCGACGTCGTCACCGTTATTGTCGCCGGCGTGATGGTGGGTGCAAGCATTTCACTCCTAAGCGTCCAACTACTCCAGAAGTTTCTCTTCGGGCTCGCCGCGCACGACACCCTGACGCTCGCGCTGGCCATCGGTGTCCTCTCCGTCGTCGCCTTCATCGCCGGCTACCTGCCCGCCCGCCGGGCGACCAAGGTCGATCCCATGGTGGCGCTGAGGTATGAATAAAGCTGTCAGCGGTCAGCTATCAGCGCTCAGCGCCACGCCTGAGTCCACTCCTTGCTAAGGAGGGGAGCCCGCAGGGCGGGGTGGTTGCAGCATTGGTGGAAAGCTGAACGCTGACTGCTGACCGCTCAATTGGATCCGCAGGTCTGGTTTCGGAATTTGACCTTATATTGAGAAAAAGCCAATAATGTTGGGGCTTCGTCGAAGATCGTGACGGTGGTGAATCGATGTCACCCAGCTCACACTCCCCGGCGCTTATGCCTCTCCGGGTGATGGCGCGCCCTCTAAGCAATTCGGGGGGTCGAAAGGGCTGCGTCAGCTTGGTCGCTCTTTGGCTTGTCCTTCAAGCACACCTCCTGGGTTTTGCCCAGAGTCACCACGAATCAGGTCGCCTCGACTCTACTTTGGATATTCTCACTCCAACGCTCGAATCAACTTTGCACACCGCCTTGCCCGAGCAATATATATGGGGTGCTCAGACAGGGGACACGAGCGGGACCGCGTACCTTTACTTTCGGAAAACCTATTCGTTAAGAAGGGTCCCGCCGGTAGCCACGCTCTATGTCGCGGGCCCAAACTATATTAGGGTGTACATCAATGGACGACTCTTGGCTAGCGGGGAGCGTGATGCCAAGGATAGAATTCGGCCATTTGTGCTAGGGATAGATGTTTCCGGACAAATGCGGGCAGGGTGGAACCTGATTGCCGTCGTGGCGTCCCAGGGTGACAGATTGGTGTTGAAAATCGTCCCGGCTTCGCTCCAGGTCATGAAGCCTGCCGTTCTTGTGACCGATGCCACTTGGAAGTGCGATTTCCACTTCCGCACGGGATGGGAGAGGCCGGGATTCGACGATCGCACCTGGCCGGATGCACTATCGCTGGGAAGCATCGAGGAAAAGAGTGATTTCTTTCAGGGTAACGGGGACGCGGGCATGTACCGCTGGCCGGGTTATGACGGCATTTCACCTTTCCTTGCCCGTGCGGTTTTGAAGGCAAGAGAGATCGTCTATGGCTCTGAAGGGATGGGGAAACTCCGCAACATTTCGGCGCTGCTGGGGCGTGACACGTCGCTGTCTGCCCAGCGGCTACCCGCGCCTCCCCGCAAAAGCGCGGTCCAAGGTGGCGAGAAAACGCCTCCGAGCTCGAATGAGGCTGTGGTGTTCCTGCCCGTCCGAAAGCTTCCGCCCTCGGAGTATCCTTACCTGGTGTTGGGCTTTGGGAAAGAGTGCCCTGGTCGCATTCGCGTGATCTCCGCCTCGCCCGCGCCGATGCGCCTGGAGGTTCAATATGGCGAATCCGTCGAGGAAGCTTTGTCCAGCCCCTACCTTGGGGCTAACGAGCTTTACGTGCCTCCCTACGGAACAGTTTATGGCCCCAAGAGCGCCTTCGAATATGCGCTGGTCAGATTTCAAGGAGGGTCATCGCCCCTGCGTTTCAAGGCCATCGACGTGGATTACATCTACTACCCGGTAAGGCAGATGGGTTCCTTCGAGTCCTCGGATCCTGTGCTCGATAAGATTTGGCAAGTGGGCGCTTACACCGCGCACCTCTGCATGCAGGACGCCATTTGGGACGGCCCCAAACGAGACAGGATGTGCCTGGCCGGCGGGCTGGACGTCAGCGGGCGCGTGATCAGCAGCGTTTTTGGCGACCGCTTCTTGATCGACAAATCCTTGAAGGGCTTGATTGCCGAGGCCGGGAATCCTGTGAGTAACGACGTAAACGGCATCCCCGGATACTCGGCTCTTTGGGTGCTCTGCGAGGCGGATTATTTTCGCCACACGGGAGACATCGTGCATCTGAGGTCCGTTCATGAATCGCTGCGGCGTTTGATGGAGTACATGGCGACGCAGATTGATGACAAGGGCCTTTTCACCAATTCAAAGAATCGCTCGACCTTCGTCGACTGGTCTCCCGATTTGGACGGGGACTCCGCCGAATCACGCCGCGTGACGCTGATGGAATTCTTGCAGGCCTTCTCCGAGGGCGCCTGGCTTTTGGAGCAAGCGGGTAACTCCTCAGCCTCGGATAGATTTCAACGAATCGCTGAGAAGCTCCGGGGAGATACACTCAAAAACGCGCTTGATCCCACAAGGAATATCTTTGGTGAACGCTGGCAGACAAACGCCGTGGCCGTCTACGTAGGCCACGCCGACGCCAACCGGCGGACGGCGGTATGGGAAAACATCCTCTCGCGCCCCTACCGCTTCACGGTGACACCGCACTTTAACTTTTACGCAATTTACGCCATGGCGGAGGCCGGGCGCCGGAAGGAAGCCTTGGATTGGATCAGAGAATACTGGGGCGGAATGCTCAAGCCCGAGACGACAACGTTTTGGGAAGGCTACGACCCTCGCTGGCCAAAGGAGCACTTCCATGGACATCTCCAGACAGACCACGGCGAGGGGTACTTTGTGAGCCTTTGTCACGGCTGGGCGAGTGGGCCGACGGCTTGGCTGACTGAGCAAGTTCTCGGTATTCAACCCGTAGCTGGAGGCTTCAAGAAGGTCGCTATCAGGCCTGATCTTTGCGACCTGAAATGGGCACGGGGGGCCGAACCTTGTCCACAGGGCGCCATCAAAGTCGACTACCGACATGACGATTCGGATTTCAAGGCAAGCATCGAACTACCGGATGGAGTGGCTGCACAGGTTTCCATGCCTGTAAATCGAGGCGAGGGCTCAATCGAGGTCGACGGGCGCGCCGTCTTAGGCGCGCCAGCAGAAGACGGAACTCGCTTGACCGTCCCGCTCAGCACTCCGGGGTTGCACGAGCTTCACTCGCATTTAAGTTTGCCATAGCGAGGGGATGATACGCCCCATCGCACATGCACGAGCTGCAGAGCCTCTGAAAAGCGAGACGCTGCGCTGCCTGCTGTTCCCTTACGAGGGCTAGCTGGCGTTGGCCTTGATCAACCCGCGCATGTAAATCGCGGCGCCCTCCGCGCATTGATCGGCAAACTCCAGGCCGACGGTCTGCCCGTTTACCACCGGCAGGGTATGACAGAGTTCGTAGCCGATGTAGCCCTTGTACCCGATCTCGTGCATGGCTTTGACGAAAGGTGGGTAGAAGTCCGGCCCCTTGACGGAGCCATCCGCCTCACGCTTGAACTCTCCACCGAAATGCGAAAGCGCCTGCAACGGCCCCACATCGAGAGCCGCCTGGCGAATGGCGGCGGGTGACTTGTCATCCATGATCCAGGCGTCCAGCGAGACTTTCAGATGAGGAGAGTTAACTTCCTTAACCATACGCAGCACGTCTTTATGATTATGGATAACCGGTTTGTGGTTCTGCAAGGCCAGGGTCACCCCTGCGTCGGCGGCAAACTTTGCGCACTGGATCATGCCGTCGCGGCACCACTCCCACGTTTCCTCCGCTGAGAAACCCTTGTGGACGGTCTCCCATAAGGGCTCCGTCAGACTGTAAGACGCGAGACCCTGCTTCTGGGTGACTCCCCGCCACGCCAGGAAAACCCGCACGGTCTTAGCGCCCAACTCCGGCGCGAGTTGGATCAGGTCGCGCATATAAACCAGTTGCGCGTCTCGATGTTCGGTCACGGGACTGCTAAAGTCATTGTTGCCGGCCAGCCCGTAGATCTCGAGGCCCTCGCCCTCCGCCCTCTTGCGCAGCTCTCGGGCGTGGGCGCGAGTCAAAGTCAAGGGGTGCCCGTGCGGCCGCTTGCCGTCCACCTCCACTCCGTCGTAACCGTATTTTTTCGCGCGGCCAATGGCCTCTTCGAGCGTCAGGGCGTTTCCCCGGTACCAGACGCCAAGGTAAGTAATCGTGTAGAGGCCCACTTTCAACCCGGAGGCTTTCTTAGGACTCGCCTGGTCGGAGAATCCTGTTCCTGGGGACGCCAGCAGGCCGGCCGAAGCCGCCAGCGAGGCCCCGACGAATTCGCGTCTATTTATGCCTTTCGTATTCATAAGTTTTGGCCCCCATCTCCAAAGTAAATACTATGGCATTCTGCCTGCATTCGCTGCAGGCTCAGGAATTCTGCGTGAGCATACCAGAAGGGCAACGGCCAGGCAAGGAAAACCAGGCAGGGGGGTCACGCATCACTCGCCGCGCTGACTCAGAAAAATGATAATCGCCAGGGTGCCCGCCGGGGTGTATTGGCCGGTGAAGGTGAGCGCACCGGTTTTCCGATTCAGTGAAACTGAAACGGGCGAGCGGAAGGAACTCGTGTTGCCGCGGCTCGAACGCGTTGCCCCGGAACTCGCGCTCCCGCCTGTCGAGATTTCCTGGACCGCGCGCGAGCTGGAGAGCCTTGCCGATCTCGCCTCGAGAGAACCCGCTCATCCTACGGAAACCCTCCTTCGGGCTATGCGAGGCTGAATGGCAGTTCTCATCTGCCGTCTCGAAGAGCCGGACCAGGTCGAGCTTTTCGACTGTGGCGATGAGCTGCTCAATAGCAGGTAGAGTCTCGTTTTTCAGAGACTCTGCGGCTTTTCCTTGATCGATTCCATTACGCGCTAGAGGGTGACTGGGAAACGGGGGAATATGATGGCAGGCCCCGCCGCGGCGGGATCGGGCAGGAAAACCCAAGCGGTGAGCGAGGAGAGCAAAGCACGAAACACAGAGCAGAAAGTACGGACCAGATGCTCTTCATTCTGACTCCAGACTCCTGACTTCTGACTCCTGCCTTTCCAATCCCAGGCGGCGCAAGCGGGACATGAAGTTTCTTTTGTAGACCGCTCAGTTGCGGTGCTGCTTTGGATAACGGTCCACCCTGAAGGAATTCTCAATTTCCAGGATTCTTCCGGGGACTGCCAGGCACATGATGGCTCTCCCGAGGCCCGCTCGCTCCGCGCGCGGAGGTTGCGTGGGAAACTATGGGGACCCGTTGCCCCGCGGAGCGGCCGGGGCGTCTTTGCGGCTCTGGTGCCGGTGGTAGAAACAGCGGCGGCGGACCAATTGCCTCACCAGGCACTTCTTGCGGTAATAGATGCCGCACTGCAGGCAGAGTTCCTCCGCCTGGGCCGTGTGGTCCACAATCCCGGCCGAAAGGCGGTCCAGCAAGTCGGCGGTGCGGCGCAGGTCTTGCGGCGAGAAGTGGCGGAAGACGCTGGCGAGCTTCCGGTCCTTCGCCGCATCGTAGACGGCCAGCACTCGGCGGCTGGCGGCGGTGAGGGAAAGTTGGACGGCGCGGCGGTCCCTCTGGGCTTCATTGCGAAGCAGCAGGCCCTGGCGGACGAGCTTGTCCACGGCCTTGCTGGCGGCCGCGTTGCTTACGCCGAGAAATGCCGCCACGTCGCCGATCATCTGCGCATCCGTTAGCGCGACCAGTTTGAGCAGCTTGAACTGGGAGAAGGTGAGCTGCCGGGGCCCGACCTCGCGCAGCAAGCGCTTTTCGACGATGTCGTTCACGGAAGAGGCGAAGACCTGCGTGCTCCCCAGGAAGTCGTTGATGAGCTCGGCGGTGCGGGCGCTGGACATCCCCTTATCCTTTACTCAAGAAATATTTTACCACGTTAAATAAATCTCCGTCCGGTGTGAAAGGGTAGTGGGCCAATATGATGTTGTAGCGGCGAGTTTACCTCGTCCGCCGCGGCGGACGGCGTAAAGCCGCCGCTACATCAAATTGACCCACTACCCGTGAAAATAGCGAGCGGCGACCCGTTCGGCGGCCTGGGGCAGGGCGCGACGTACCGGCTCCGACAGGCCTGGGCACACCTCGTCGGGCAAGGGCGCGGTCTGGCAGGCGAGGACGCGCACCTCCACCCCGCACTGCTCTTGCAGCTCGCGCAGCAGGTTGGAAGTCGGGAGCTGGTGCAGGGAGAAATCGTCCAATTTGAGGGGTGGAATGTCCTCCGGGGCGATCTCAAACAGTTCGCCCGGAGCGCGGCCGACGTCGAGCGCATCCACGATGAGCACGGTCCGAGGGCGCGCCGGGCTCAAGCAGAGCGTAAACAGGAGTTTGCGAACGCCCGTACCGACATCCAGAAGGCAGACGTCCTCGGGCAGCGCGTAGTGGGTTTCCAGGTACTCCACCGCCGCGCAGCCGAAGCCGTCGTCTCCGAACAGAGTATTGCCGCAACCGAGGATGAGTGTCGGCTTGCGGCAAAAGTCGGGGAGGGCATCTTGATCCGGAATAAGCATGGTTATTTATGGCTCCCGGAAGGGCGGGGCTTTACAGGCTGCGGAAAAACCCTTCCAAGCTGTCATTCCGAGCGGAGCGAGGAATCTCGCCCTGAGTGTTTTCAAGACATTGCGAGATTCCTCGTCGTCCGCCAATAAGAATGGCGGACTCCTCGGAATGACACGCCAAACGAGTTTTTCCGCAGCCTGTAAAGCCCCTAAGGAAAAGCCGCGGACCTACAAAACAGGTCCGCGCTACCCTTCTAAGCTAGTTCGCGAACGAGTCGAGGAGCTTGCCGTTCGCTCCCATGATGTCCACCTTCACCGAGAGCTTCCCATCCAGCCGATGGGTAGCGCAGGAGAAGCAGGGATCGTAGGCGCGGATGGACATCTCCACGGTATTCAAGATGCCCTGGTCATAGTTGCCGCCGCGGATCAATCCCTTGGCCGCCTGGGTGACCGACATGTTGATGGGAGCATTGTTGTGGGTGGTGCCCACAATGAGATTGACATTGGTCAACATGCCGTCGGCGTCCGTTTCGTAGTCGTGGATGAGCGTGCCGCGCGGGGCTTCGACGCACCCCACGCCACGCGCCGCCCGGGGTGTCACCTTGACGCGGGTCTCGGGGCTGGTGATCTCGGGGTCGGCGAGCAGGCGTACGGCGTTCTCCGCGTTGTAGAGCAGTTCGATCAGGCGCGCCCAGTGGTAGAGCAAGGTGAGCTGGGCGGGCCGGCCGAACTTCTGGCGGAATTCCTCCAGCTCCGCCTGGGCCAGCGGGGTGTCAATGCGATCGCACACGTTGAGGCGAGCCAGGGTGTTGACACGATAGATGCCCGCGGTCTTGCCCTCGTCCATCGAGAAGCTGCCCCACTTCTTGGCATAGGGGAACTTCAGGTAGGTCCAGGGCTCGATGTGCTCCGCGATGAATTCCGTGTAGCGGTCGTAGGGGAACTCCTCGAAAGAGCCGTCGGCTTTCATGAGGCGGAGCTTGCCGTCGTAGAGGTTGAGCGCGCCACTGTCGCTGACGGTGCCCAGGAAGCCGGTGGTGATGACTCCCAGGGACTTCACGACGTCCAGGTATTTGGGGAAGACGTTCTCTTTGGCGAAGGCGATGGAGAACTTCGCCAGCTCCAGCCCCTCTTCCGCCATCTTCGCCAGATCGTCCCGCTCGCCGGCCGCGAGGGGTTTGGAGAAGCCGCCGGGCACGGCCGCTTGGGGATGAATGGGCTTGCCGGCGAGAATCTCCAGCATGTGGGCGCACATATGGCGCACGCGCACCACGCGGCGCGCGACGTCCGGCGCGGCCTGGAGAATCCCGATGACGTTGCGCACGGAATAGTCCGCGCTGGGGCCGAGGAGGAAGTCGGCGCCGGCCAGGAAGTAGAAGTGCAGGATGTGCTCCTCCATGTAGGCGAGGCTGTTGCAGAGCTCGCGCAGTTTGCGGCCCGCGGGCGGCGGCACGACTCCGAAGACCGCGTCACAGGCCTTGGCCGACGCCAAGTGGTGCGACCAGGGGCAGACTCCGCAGATGCGCGGCGTGATGCGCGGCATATCCTCCACGGGCCGGCCGATGCAGAAGCGTTCGAAGCCGCGCAACTCGATCACGTTCACGCGCGCGGTATTAACGTTGCCGCCATCGTCGAGCTGGATGGTCACCTTGGCGTGACCCTCAACGCGCGTGACGGGCTGAATCACTAGTGTTTTTGCCATAGCTCACCTCCGGGGCGCGGGCCGTAGGCGGCCGGCGCCAGCAAAGCGGTTGAAAGTTGCGGAGCGATCGGGGATCTGCTTCGGGTCGAGGCCGATACTGGACAGCGCTCCCATCATGTCCACCATCGGGTTGGCCGTATCGGAGAGGGGGCCGAAGCAACCCTCGCAAGGCATGTAGGCGCGGATGCAGCGCGGCGTGCCGACGCTGCCCCCACAACCCGAGCGGGTGGCCGGTCCGTGGCAGAGGATGCCCTGCTCCATTAAGCAGCGCATCTCCTTCAGGGGCCGGCCGGGCGTGAACTCCGCCGCCTCCAGGCGGCGCTTCAGCGTGCTCGTCGCCTTCTTTTCCCGGATCGTCGGGCACTCGTCGCAGACGCTCTTGGAAGGAAGCGGGAAGGGCTTGCCCTCCAGCAGCGCCGTCAGCGCTCCCGCGACCATCTCCGGGGTGCTGGGACAGCCCGGAAGCTTCATGTCCACGGGAACAACTTCGCTGACCGCGTACACCCGGTCGGTGAGGGGGGGAATTTGCTGATTCGGTACACCGTCCGTGTCGGTGGTCTTGCTGCCCCGGTAAACTTTCTCGAGCAACTCCTGGGTGGTATAAAGGTTGGCCAGCGCGGGAACGCCGCCGGAGCAGGCGCAGGAGCCGAGCGCGATCAGGATTTTGCACTTCTTGCGCATCTCCTTGGCGAGCGTGCGGTTCTCCTCGTTGCGGATGCCGCCGGCGATGAGGCCCACGTCCGCCTCGGGGACTTCCATCTCGGTTTTTTCACCGGTTTGGCCGAAGAGCTTGTGGTCCATCAGAACGGGCATATGCATAATTTGGACTTTTGCCAGGATATCGAGGAGAGGTTCGCCGATGTCGAGGATCGTGACTTCGCAGCCTCCGCATATGGCGAACCATTCCTCGTTCAGTCGTACCGCCATGTTTCACCTCCTTGAGAATATTCGGTAGTCGGTCAGTTTCAATTTCCGGAAGTTGCTTTGGCATGGCTTCCGGTGAGTGTGTTGCAAAATCTTTGCACTGCGTTTCTTTCATCGGCTTCATTTGCTTTCAGGTAATCGTAGCCGGGAAAGCAATTCAGCAGCCACGTGCCTTCTAGGATCCGAAGCCGCGTTAGCGGCGACATCCTGTGGCCCACGGCGCCAGCCGTGGGATTACGTAGCTCAGAGTACAGGGTGAGCCACGGTAGTGGCGACATCAGAAATCCGCCCGGTCCGTCGTAATGATGTCGCCCCTGCCGGGGCTTAAGAAATCACTCCTTCTCCCGATTGTCCCACGGCTGGCGCCGTGGGCTAAATGATGACGCCCGCTACGCGGGCTTTCGGGCGCCTCCCGCTTCCTGCCTGCTGCGTACTGCCTACTGCTTTCTGCCTACTGCTTTCCGCCTACTGCCTACTGCCTTCTGCCCTACGAAGTCCGGTAGGGGCTGGCCCCCAGCTTCTGTACTTGCTCGGTAAACTCCCGCACCGCCTGCGCGAACCTCGCCCCTTCCGCCGCCGAAACCCATTCCAGGCGAAAGCGCTCCTCTTCGATTCCAAAGTCCGGCAGCATCAAGCGAATGGCCTCGGCCCGCTTTTCAGCCTTCAGGTTGCCTTC
>JBEKUR010000047.1:0-31249 GCA_049514855.1 Terriglobia bacterium | reverse complement strand
TCAGGTAGAACTGGCGCGTGTCATTGGCGCGCTCGATCACTTGTACGGTGGATTGGTATGCCATGTTGGCTATGGTATACTAGCCATATCACAAGTCAAGAACTATTTTGAATTTTTCACAGCTTCTGACGCCGTGGGCTACCCTCTTTCACCCCGACAAGTCGGGGCTGACTTCATCAACGAACTTCTGACTCAGGACACTAGAAAACAATCAAGTCGGGACTGCTAGCCGCCTTGCACCGGTCACCGGCTACTAGCCACACACTTGTCAAACCGGGCGCCGGCCGATCACGTAAAACGCCGCATAGGGATAGATCAACTGGCCCCCTCGCGACTGAACCTCCCGGCACCTCTCGATGAATTCCTGACGCAGGGCATCGATCTCCTGCAGTGGAACGGTGAGCAACCGCTTGCGCGCGATGCTTGAGAAAGTACGTTGTATGCCCCAGAACTCTCTCGCATCCTCCACCACAGCGTCATGCCCCTCCCAGTACTTTTGCACATTTGTGAACCCAGCGTGTCGTGCCAACGAAAGAACACTCCTTGTCCGGTTTGAATTCTGACCCGCCAGTGAAGACTCCTCCGGCTCAACCGCCACGGGAAGGCGCTGGTTCACCAGGGAAACCAGAAAGTCGGGAGCTGTTAACAACCTGCCCTGATGCTTGAGGTGCTGGTTGTATAGATCCTTGACGGCCCGCTTCAAGCCAGCCCTTGAAAACAGCGGAGGGCCGCTCCCCACGGCCAGTACCAGTCGCCCGCCGGGGCGCAGGACTCGGAACATCTCCTTCAGCGCCGCCAGCGGATTCGGAAAGTGAAGGAGTGCATAGAGGGACAAGACGCAGTCAAAGGAACAGCTCTCGAAGCTCAGAGTTTCCGCGTCCAGCCGGACAAACTCAACTTGGCTGTTGAGACCGGCCCTCATGGCATTTGACCTGGCTCTTCTGAGCATTTCCAGTGACAGGTCGACTCCGATGACCCTGCCTTTCGGCCCGACCGGCGCTGCGGCCTGCAAGGCAACGACAGCGGTCCCCGTGCCGACGTCCAGGACTCGCTCGGAAGGGGCCAGCCCGGCCAAGGAAACCATTCGCGCCGCCAGCGGCTTCGATAATTCTTCCGTGAGGAGATCGAATTCTTCCGTGACGGATTCATAGCTGGAAGCGTCCCTGATCTTGAAGGCTTGGGAACCCGAGCCGACGTTGGTCATCATGTCGCCTTATGCTGCCTTCCGCGAGTTTACCAAGGGAACCATCAATTCCAGATAACGCTTTGTGATCAGGTGCCAATCGTAGGCAGCGGCACGCTTGGGTCCCTCTTTCGACATGCGTTCGCGCCATGCGGCGTCGCTCAGGAGCCCGTCGATCCCTTCCTTCAAAGTAGGGACTTCCGCGTTCTCCAGGAGGCAGACAACTCCGCCCGCAAACTCGGGAAAGGCGGTGTTATTGAGCGTAATCACCGGAGTCCCACAGGCCATGGCCTCCAGCACCGGCATACCAAACCCTTCATAAGAAGAAGGATAAACAAACAGGTCAGCGGCGTTATAGACCAGTGGCATTTCCTGGTGACCCACGTAGCCCAACACAACAACTTCCCTGGAGAGACCTTCGCTGGCGATAACCTGCCGGAACGGAGACCTTCCTGGAAGATCAGCGCCCACGATGAGCAACTTGTGGGGAATGCCCCTTTTCTGCTTGAGTAACGCAAACGCCCTGATCAAAGGTGAGAGATTGCGCCTCTCGGTGGGTTTTCCCACGTAGACAATATACGGCACATCCAACCCGAAAACGCGGACTCGCCATTCCGCCAGACGCGTTCGATCGTGGATGGGGTGGAAGAGCTTAGTGTCCACACCCTCGGGAACAACGTGTACCCTTTCTGGCTTGATCCCGTAGAAGCGCACCATGTCCCGCTTGCTGTACTCGCTGACGGTAGTAACCACAGTTGCCCGCTTGGCGCTCAGTGCATAAGCCACTCTGGCCTTGTTCAGAGTCCACCAACTGAATGCCTGAGGATAACCCTCGTAGGACCCATGGTGGATCAAGAAAGTGGGGCAGCGCGCCAGCAGAGGAATCACGTAGCTGGGGCAAAACAGGAGATCCTTGCTGCCGTGGGCTTTCAGCAAGACGAATTGCTCCCACAGGGCCGGCGGCAGTGACGAGGGCAGGACTGAATTCGTCGCGCCAAGCGGCAGGACGATATCGTTTCCCAGCGGCTTCGGCGTATATACCCTGATCTCCCGGAACGGATGATCCATTTCTCCCATGCAGCTTAGGACGGCCTCGATGCACCGGCCCACGCCCGAGCGTTTGCCGACCAGACGTATGCCATTAACACCAAGAATCATTTTGCTTTACTCATAGCCTCGGCGGCAACGGAACTGCCGGCTGCGGGCTCACTGCTTCCGCGCCCGGCTACCACCTGGATGACCGGAGAAGCAAGAAGCAAAACCGATCGAAGCAGGGGAATCTTAGCTGCCCAGCTAAACAGGCGAGCGCCCAGCCTCTCGAGGCCCCTAAGGTTTTCCCAGTCCGCCGCGGTGATCACCGGCAGCGAGAACGAGGTTGAATCGAATCCTGCTATGCTGAAGAACCTGCGCAATGCAAAGCACGAGAGCAGGTGCTTCTTCTCATACGCCAGGCCACGCCTCCACTTCACATAGGCGGGCATCCAGCGCCGGGGCAGGAAACCTACTCCCCACACTCTAACATGGGGCTCGGGCGCCAGAGAAAAACGGTTGGTGGTCCATACAAAGATTCTGCCGCTCTGCTTGGTAACTCGCCCGCACTCGTTGATCACGGCCGCCGCGTCGGCAACGTGTTCGAGCAGAGAGACGTTAGCCACCGAATCAAAGAAGCCTTCGGGAAACGGCAGGTAGTCGGCACAGCAGCAGACCAGGTTGACGGGGAGCCCCGCCTCCTGTAGCCGCTTTCGCGCCACCACGAGCCAGCGGAATGCAACGTCGCATCCAACAGCGAAATCGAACCTCGCCTGCGCCACCTTCACTAAGGCAGCGGTCCCGCAACCCACCTCCAGAAAGGCGGCTCCGCGTCCTATCTTGTTCTTGTAACCCTCGATCCTGTCCTCGTCCGTGAGCACGTGCCGGATGAACCGCTCTTTGAGGTCAGGCGGCGTCGGAGGGTAGGTGGGAAGCGACCAGTAAAACCGCACCAGCTCCGCGAAGCTAATCTTTTCTGCCTGCGTCTGAAGCTTCTCTCCCTTACGGTAGTCGTCTTGCAGCGGGATGAGAGGATCTTCGTAAAGTCGCAGGTCGGGAATCCCTAGCACAATCGGGTAGCCTTTCTGACACTGAGGGCAGAAAAGTTCCTCCCGCCGGGGAGAAAGGCTGCCCTTGCAAATCGGACAGCACAGGAATCGCAACAGTGCTTGATTGTGTGACTCGACTTGCGGATCAGTCAGCAACGCGACCTCCCATCGTTTCCGGCGCTTCGCTGAAACGGCAGAGCAACAAGCCGGCCCTGGTGAAAGACTGCCACATTCTGGATGGCCTCTGCCCTTCACGACCGGGAGCCGAGAGCCTCCCGGAGAATCGCATCGAAATCTCGCGGCTGGTAGTTCAGTTCCCGGCGAGCCTTGCCCGAATCGTAGAACATGAAACGGTTGGCGCAATAGTGGATCATGTAGGCGAACTTGGGCGGTCGATTCCGCCAGCGCGCCCAAGGCTCAAATACAGCCGCTGCGAGGCCCGTCAACACGGGTGGCATCAACACGAACCGGCGTGAGAGGTTCAGGGCTCTGGCAGCTTTTTCTCCCATGGCGCGGAACGTCAGGTTCTCGCCCCCCAGGATGTAGCGGTGGCCGGCCCTGCCCCGTTCCAATGCGGCGATGATTCCCTCCACCACGTCGGCCACGTGTACCACACAGTTTCCACCGGAGAAGCACGGTACCACCGGACTGCGTCGCACGCTTCTGATTAGCCCTGCGATGCGATCCGGCCCGCTTACGGATGCCGGGTTGACGATCACGGCGTTCAAGCCCCGGGCCACCTCACTCATCACCACGTCCTCCGCCCGCCGCTTGGACATATGATAGGTCAACCCTGATTTCTGCAAGTTAAACTGGAAGTCTTCGGTTGCCGGCTGCTGGGCGCTGGTGGGGATGCCGACGGCGGCCACCGAGCTCACATGCAGCATACGGCTCACGCCCTCGGCGCGGCAGGCCTGGGCAACGTTGCGAGTTCCCTCAACGTTCACCTTCATTTGCCCGTTCGGATTCTGTCTCCAGTAGTTCAAGTCACCGGCCGCGTGAACCACCCAGTCCCGGTCTCGAACCGCCAGCCGAACACTCTCGGCGTCCGTTACGTCGCCGAGCACAGGTGTCACTCGAAGCCCTTCGAGACGGGCAAGACCGGAGGTGGGACGGACGAGGATGCGCACGTCATGCCTGTCCGCGACCATCCGCTTGCAGAGGCGCGAGCCCAGGAACCCGGTTGCCCCGGTCATCAGGACTCTCATGGAGCCGGCGCCTATTGCAGTGCTCCCTGTCCGGCCGGCGGCGCTGTGACGGTATAGGCATGCTCGAAGTAACTCCGGCCGATCGCGAAGAATGCCTTGGCCGATAAGCTGGCCGCGAAATCCGCTATCGACCGCGCCGCGCTGTAGCCCATGTCCTTGCAGTTCTCGTCCTTGAGAACGCCGCCGCGGTTGATCAAATAACGTTCGAAGATGACCGCGAATCGGTGCAACGCCTTCACTTGCTCCTTGGACAAGTTCTCATTGCCGATCATGGCCTCATGGCTGTTGCGGTAGGCGTACTCGTCGTCGGGAGTCAACCCTTTGGAAACGGCCCAATCACGGAGCTTGGTGCCGATCATCGGGGATGCCGCGTTGAATTGAATCCAGTTAGGCCGCAGGCGAATCCCGAATTGGATGGTCTCGAGGATGGATTGCACCGTGTCTCCCGGCAGGCCGATGATGAAGAAACAGAAGGTCTTGATTCCGATCCTGCGGCACAGATTGACCATCTCGATGATCTTTTCCCGAGTGATGGGCTTGCGGCCGACATTGGCCTGAATCTCAACTGCGGCGCTCTCAACCCCGAAGTTAATCCCATCGCATCCGGCCGCCGCCATGGCCTGCAGAGTCTCTTCGGCAATGCAATCCGGGCGCGTTTCGCACTTCCATTTGAACTTCAACCCACGCTTTTGAATCTCGTTGCAAATCTCCACCACGCGGTTCTGGCGGAGCGAGAACATGGGATCGCGAAAGAGGATGTAATGAATGCGCAGGTCCTTTACCAGATGCTCGATCTCGTCCACAACATTCTCGGGACTCCGAAAACGGAAGGGCACCCCTTGGCCAATCGGGTACGGGCAGTAATGGCACCCGAAGGGGCACCCGCGTGACGTGAGCATCGGCAGGAAGGGGACGGCAGCGGTTGCTGACGACTTGGGCAGCGCGTAACGCTGGTACGGTAGAAGCTCCCATTTCGGGAATGGGAGCTGGTCAAGGTCTTTCAAGAAGGGGCGGGGAGGTCTTTCCACCCAGGAATCACCGCGGCGATAATTCAGCCCCAGAATCTCCTCCTCCGGTTTTCCAGCCGCCAGCTCGTACGCGGTCTCGTCCGGTTCGCCTTGGATGATGTAATCGGGGCCGGGCTCCTGCTCGACCCGCTTCTGGAGATGTGGAACGATGGAGCCGTATACCGCCAGCTTGATTTCGGGGTTGGCTTTCTTGATGGCGTCGCACACTGAGAGGTCCCAGTCCAGACTGCATAAGGCCGTCCGGACGACAGCCAGGATGTCGGCGGGCTTATTCCCGGCAATCGTCGCGATTCGACTCGTCAGGGCGCTGACGTCAAGACCAAGGCCCAATGTTTCCAGCACCTCGACTGGGACGCCCTTGTGCGTGAGGTACCCTGCGAGATACGGCAAATCGAGCGGCGGGAAGAGGGTCGCACCAATCGGATAGAGCTGACCGTATCCACCCATCGAGTCGCGGTTCGCGACGTAACCGGGCGGGCTCGGCGGGTTGATGGCTATGACTTTCTCGAAACGCATGCCTGGCGCCCTCCTTTCGGTATTTTCCTAGATCTGTGTTGCCAGTCTCTATTTTCCAGTCTCCGAACCGTGCAATCTCTCCCCTTTTTCGCTTTGATTGGGGCTTTTTGCATTGAAAAACCAGTTCGTTTTGAGCTCCTGAAAACGCTAACTCCTTTAGTTTAAATACATTCTTAGGTTCGTTCCCACCATTTAGTATCTTTTTTCTGTTTTCTACACATTTTCCCTGCCGCCGTTCCTCTCTGCGAATCCCTTCCCCCCACTCCCCCGCATGTTCCCCCACTCGACCACTCACATAGGCTACCAACATTCCGGCCTCACGTCAACAGCAAAGTGCAGGTGTCAGGTGTCGGGCGCCAGGGGTTACCCGGCAGGGGCTGGTTTTGACCCATCAACACACGTCTGGGACACTACCCTCCTTTCTATCGTCTTGGATAGCGCTCAACCGCCTTATGGTAAAGCTCTTCGAGGCGGCGGCCGACGGAATCAAGGCCGAAGTTCTCCAACGCATGAGCACGAAGCCGTGCTGGATCGTAATCCGCTCCGTGTTCAAGGACGTGCTCGATGCCCCTCGCCAGCGCCTCTGGATCTTCAGGAGGCACCAGAACCCCTACTTGCTCGTTAACAATTTCCTCCGGCCCGCCGCAGCGGGTGGCGACGACCGGGGTGCCGCAGGCAAGCGCCTCCACCAGTACCATTCCGAAGCTCTCCGCCCGGCTGGGAAGAACTAGAGCGGCGCTCTCCTGCATATAACTGACAAGCTCGCTGGGAGTTTTCTTGCCCACAAACCGCACCCGATCTCTGAGACCTAGGTCAGAAACCATTTGCTGCAGCCGAGCTTCCTCCTGCCGGTATGCTCGGTAGTATGCTTCGCCTACCAGGACCAGCTTAGCACCAATGCCGCGGTCTGCAAGCAGGCGCATGGATTTCATAAGGATATCGACACCCTTGATGGGTCGTACGGCGCCGGCAAAAAGGATCTGCCCTGGCACCCGGCCGTGTCCGTTTAACGATGTTGTGAACATCGAACCGTCAACGCCGTTTGGAATGACAACCAAGTTCTGCCTCGCGCCGGTGACTTGTTCTACGGACTGGCGCACGAACTCGCTGACCGAAACATGGTAGACGCACTGGCGGGCCGCCTGGGTCGCCCAGCGGCGCACGCGAGCGTACTTGTCCGTCCACACGTGCCAAGGCACGTGCTCCGTGATGATGACGGGGACGCCATATCGTCTGCCCAAGTGTACGGCGACAACACCATCGGGGTAGGTGAAATGCGCATGAATAAGGTCGAACGGGAAACCACGTCGGAGCCGGTCGACTAACTTGCGGATCGCCGCGTAGTAGAGCATCCATTCGGCGTTATAGAGTGAATAGCCTGGACCAACAACAAGACGTGGATGGAAGACCTCAATACCACGATCCCAACCATGTCGTTCAACTTGACGGAACCGCGTGTAACTCTCGGGCAGCCCCGGGAAGGGGGGACAGTACGGCACCGGTGACACCACCTTGGGCTGGCAAAACCGGGTCGAGTGGCGCACCAGCCGCTCGACCCATAACCCCAGTAGCTCTGTGGCACTGTTTGGATAGCTTCGAGAAAGGCACAGCACTTTCGGGGGGCGCCGTCCTTCTGAAGCCAACGAGATGTTCAATTCGCTACTCCGGGACGCCGGGTTCCGCCTCAAATCTTTCGGGCCTTCAGAATCAGGCCCGCGGCTATCCATTCGGGCCTCGGCCAGGCCCCCTCTTCAAGCTTCTTGGTGAGCCAGAGCGCAATCGACGGCATGATTTCATCCAACGGTGAAAGGAAAACATTAAAGTAGTGAAAGACAGTTTGAGTGACCTCTGCCCCCTCGGATTCCAACAGTTGCCGAGCCGTTGATTCGTTGTAGAGGGCCCTGGTCCCGCCGCCGAGTCTTCGAGCCGCTTTCAGCGTCCGGTCTCCCATCCGAGCCCTTAAAGCGTGCCACACGGCAACAGCAGGATAGAACACGAAATTTTTCCACCACGCGTACGGGCTGCGGAAATTGGTAAAGGTGACGATGAGTGTGCCGCCGGGTTTCAGCACTCTGAGCATTTCCCTGACTGCGCGGTGCCTGTCGCGCAAGGCGTCGATAACGCCCATACATAGCACGGCGTCGAAGAAGTCGTCAGGCAGCCCGAGGCCCACCGCATCACCGTAGAGAAAGTGAATGTGATCGTTATCAGGGAAGCGACGGCGGCCGATCTCAATCATCTTTGATGACGGGTCCAGTCCCCAAAAGTCGCAACCTCTATCAACCAGGGCCTGCGCCATGACCCCAGGACCACACCCGACGTCGAGAACTCTTCCCCCGGGCTTGTCGAAGAAGCTCAGGACCTTCTCGCGCCGGACGCGAAGCGCGTACCCCCCGGGCGTCTCATCTTCGTACTCACGATCATAGTTGGCGGCCCGCTCGTCAAAGAAAATGACAACCGGGTCGGCCTCAACACTAGGATGGGTCGTGATGTTCGTGTTCTGCACCTCAGTTCATAGCCTGGCGAATCCGGCGAACTAGTTTCTAGCCGGCATCTGCGCCTGCTCCCGCCCGACGGTGGTCAACTTCACGCCCGTGTCCTCTTCGATCATGTGGGCGAAGAGTTGGGCGAAAGCCTGCTTTGTGAATGGCTGAAACGCCGGCGATCCCAGGAACTCGCGCGCCTGCTCTTTGTAGCTGGCAATATCCTGATCAGTGAGCGATCGCAGGAAGCTTTTCAGTTCTCCGTAATCTTTGAACCTTTGCATGTCAATAAAACACTCGGCCGGCACATAATCGTGAATGTTGGGGGCGCCCCAGTAAACAGGAACGGTCCCCGCGAAAAAGCAATCGAAAATCTTCTCCGTAACCCATCCTTTCAAAATCGAGTTTTCAAAGCAGAGGGCAAATTTGTATTTGCCCAGGGTTTCTGCCTTCGAGGTTGCAAAGCCACGATAAACTCGGCGTGCCGCCACCAGGCGCGGGTCGGGGAAAAAACGCTGCCAGTAGGTCACGAGCTTTCGATTGATCCGCTGGACCGTGCCCGGTAAAGGAACCTTGCCGAACGTACCGGGCACATGCACCTGACCGATAATAAACGTAGGGCCGTCCCAGCCCACCCCGTAGAGGTCGATCTCACCCGTCCGGCAGAAGTATTCGAGCGCCCGCAACCGCTCGCTATAGAGCTCCCGGCAGGGAGATTTGAAACGAGGAAATTTATTGCCATTGATCATCACCAGGAATCCGCGCTCCGTTCGACGCCAGATCTCTTCGTGCACCGAGTCAAACGATTGAGGCCAGCGGAAAGGCTCGCATCGTAATGTCCCCCCGACAAAGGGCTCCAGCGCAGAGGTGTCACTCCATGAGAAAATGCGCTTGAAATAATGCTGAGCCTGACTCAATTCCCGGTACATTTTCGGCTCGACGGTCGGGCACTCCATAGCGAAAAACGCGCTCAGAACCGTGTCATTACGCTGGCCGATCCGTCTGTAGTTGGCGAGGTTGCCCATTGACACGTAGACGTTTCGAACTACATTCGATTCAGGGGGCAGGTAGTCCGCCGTGTGGACCGGAATCTCAAAGGGCGCCAGGTAACTCCTGAGATAGGCATAGGGCGTAAGGATCTGGTCACCTCCGTGCGCCGCGCATTCTACGTTGAAAAACTGATCGCGCAGGAAACTGGGCGAAGGCGGATCAATGTAAAGCGCGATGTGTGGGCTTTGGCTCATCCTGCACCCTGATTCACCGCCTCCAAAGCTCTGAAGAACCCACGGGCCGCCCGCTCGGACCAACGCTCCGTTCTCCTACCTGTTCCCTCATCCGGGGGCGCTTATGAGCTTCTTTCCTGACTGCACGCCCACGACCGCAGGAGGATCTGGATTCCGCTCCTACTCCACGGGGCCCGACATTTGCCTTCTCCCAGCGTTCGACGCCAATTATTCATTGGGTGGCCGCCCGATTCGTGGGGTCTTCGAGTGCCAGCGCCGGCAGAACAGGTCCGCCACAGACGTAATTCGCGGAAGCCGCACCAGAATCTGGAGCATTAGGAACAACACGAGCAAGCGGCCGCGCTCAACCCTTCGACTGCCCAGGAGCCGGGTTCCGCGCACTTGGCGGAGAGCCACCCGCGCCTCCTGTCGGCGGCCCAGGATATAGTCATTCACAACCACCATGAGCCAATCCTCGGCGCGGTGGGCTTCGTGGGCGGCCAGATCGGCGGCGGTAGTCACGGCCCGCCCGCCGTCTTTGAGATAAAGGTCCATAATCTGAAAGTGGTCATGAACTTCAGTTCGCAAATGCTCGTAGCGCGTGGACTCACTCGCGTGAAAATGGCGATAGCGGACCAGGTACTCATCGAGGATGCCCACGGGATACTTCCGGGCGATCCGCACCCACATCTCCAGGTCCCCGCTGGTGCGAAGGTCCTGACGGTACACTCCGACGTCCCCGTAAACGGATGCGCGCACCATGGCCGTCGGGCACATGAGGAAGTGATTCTTGTACTTGAGAAGACCGTTGAAGATGACCGGAAACGAAAATGGGCGGCTGCGCCGCAACTCGGGCGGAAGCGTCAGGCGACCGAACTCCCGGCCGCCGGGATCGATGAAAATAATCTTGGCAAACACGGCGCCGGCCTCGGGGTACTTCTCCAGGAATTCCACCTCCCGCTCGACGATGGTCGGCATGTACACATCATCCGCGTGATAAACCGCAATGTACTTGCCCAGGGCTAACGCGATGCCGTCGTTGACGTTCCCGAATTGCCCCCGGTTCTGCGGCTGTCGAATTACGCGCACCCTGTCACGATAAGACTCGAGAACAGCCGCGGTCCCGTCCGTCGAGGCGTCATCCATCACCAGCACTTCGGTGTGCGGATAAGTCTGGGCGAGGATCGAATCGAGGCTCTCCCGCAGATACTTCTCGCCGTTGTAAACCGGTACGATGATGGAAACCAGGGGCAGGCTGGTTGACGTGTCAGCCATGCTCGCTCTCCCACCCTCTTTCTCACCGCCTCGCCCCGCGCGCGCATCGCACTGCTGCTCTCGACGAAGGTCATCTCGGATGCGGACTCATGCGGCTGTGAAAGATCCCCATGGGGTTGGGTTGGTCAAGAGGTTCCAAAGAGTATCCAACGTCTTCCAGGTAGGCATGGAGCTCATCGATCGACGACCCGCAGTACTGCATCTGCCTCGGGTGTACCTCGCATAGGATCGGGAGGCGCCGGGTCAGCAGCAGGTTCCCGGCACCGCGTAGGACGCGAAGCTCGGCGCCTTCGACGTCAATCTTGAAAACATCGGGTTGGATATGGCCCCTCTCACAAAACTGGTCCAGGGTTACGGATTCCGTCTCCAGCTTAACGGCGCCGTCAGCGGGTCGTTCAGGGCTCAGCACCTCCACGTTTTCTCGCCCTAGCGACGCCGCCATGCTGATTCCGTTCACGTAGAACGGGACCTTTCCGTTGACATCGGAGGCAACCGCCCGGACAACCTCCACACGGTCCTGCCAACCGTTGAGAGCGATGTGGCGCTCCAGTATCAGGGCCGTCTCTGGGCTGGGCTCGAAGGCGTATACACGGCCCTTGTTACCAACCCGCTTCGCGGCTCCCAGCGTAAGTATCCCAATGTGGGCGCCGATGTCGAACACCGTCATTCCTTCGCGGATGGCTTCGGTGAGGGCTCCGAAGAACACGGGTTGATAGGCCCTATGGTCCCGCCGGTCGTAGCGCGAGCCCCATTCGTAGGTCAGCTTGAAGATGTCGCCGTTAATATGCGTGGAAAAGCCTTGTTCGTTAGACAGGCGGGCGAACATCCGTTGCCAGGCTGGCTCGACCGTCTCCCACAGCCACCCCTGCCTTTGCAACAAAGGCGTATGCCGAACGCGTGATCCAATCTGGTGCAGTTTCCCCAACATTCTTTGTGTCGCTTAATGGCTATCCTGGTTATTATATCGCACCACGCTCCCCAACTCTATTGCCAATGCTCCGGGGCCAGCGTCCCTGCGGCGCGATAACCCCCAGCCCCGATAACATGTCCTGGTTCCCATCTTGACTTTGCTAGACTTCCCGTGTTACCTGTGGTTCAGGTCAATAGGGGTGGTGGTTGTCCGATCTCCGGTCGTCTAAGACATACTACGAGCAGGGGGGGCGCGCCCGGGCAGCAAACGTGAATGCGTGACGCCGCTACATCCATAGGTGAGTTGCTGTTGGGCAAAGAGGAATCCGTCACGCTACGGAACCGCTTGGTGGCGGGTACAGGCGGGCTTCTCGGCCTCCGCATCGCCTTCTCTGGACTCTCCTTCGTTGCGACCGTTCTCCTGGCCCGCCTGCTGGGCAGGGAGGGTCTCGGGGCCTACTCCTACGCCTTTGCCTGGGTCGTGCTGCTGGGTGTCCCAGCCATCCTGGGAATGGACCAACTCCTTGTCCGGGAGATGGCAGCCTATCACGTCAAGTCGGAATGGGGCCTGATGCGGGGTCTCTTGCGAAGGGCGAATTGGTCGAGTCTCCTGGCCTCCTTGGGCATGGCCCTGCTCGCGGCGGCAGCTTCCTGGGCCCTGCGCAGGCACTGGACGTCGCAGATGGTTTCGACCTTTTGGGTGGCCCTGATCTTCTTGCCGTTAATCACGCTGACGCGGGTCCGGCAAGCAGTTATGCAGGGGCTGCATCGCGTGGCGCTGGGCGCCATGCCTGAGCAGTTGATTCAACCCGCCCTGCTGCTAGGTTTACTCTCCATGGCTTATCTTTTTTGGCATAACCGATTGACGGCACCGCTGGCCATGGGCTTGAACGTCGTTGCAGCCGCTGTGGCCTTTCTGGTGGGCGCGCTTCTGCTTCACCGGACGCTTCCGCGGCCGGTCGAGGAGGCCGAGCCCGTCTATCGCGATTCCACCTGGGCGCGCAGCGCCCTGCCGCTGGTGTTCATGGCCAGCATGGGCGTCCTCTTCGGGCAGGCAGACACGCTCATCCTGGGGGCTATCAAGGGAGCGCAAGCCGTCGGTGTCTACAGCGTGGCCCATAAGGGAGCAGAGCTCGTCACTTTCGCCCTGGTGGTCCAAAATGCGGCTTTCGCTTCCACGGTGGCCAGCCTCTATGCGGCGGGAGACTTTGAGAGGCTACAGCGCCTGGTCACCAGGCTTGCCCGCTGGACTCTGCTTGCCTGTTTGCCGCTGGCGATTGGGATGATCGGGTTCGGCTATTGGTTTCTCCTGTACTGTTACGGCCCACAGTTCACCCAAGCCCGGACGGCCCTCGCCATCTTGAGCTTTGGCCAGCTTGTCAGCGTCGGCATGGGCTCGGTCGGTGTCCTGCTGGTCATGACGGGGCATGAACGCGATTGCGCTACCGGCATCGCGGCCGGCGCCGTCGCCAACATCTTGCTCAACTTGCTCCTCGTACCGAGATGGGGAACAGAAGGCGCGGCAGTCGCATACGCCGGTAGCATGATCCTCTGGAACGTCTTGATGGCAGTCTTGCTCTACCGAAAGGTCGGGCTTCACAGCACGCCGCTGGGAACACTCACGTTCAGGAGGTCCTCCTGATGCTGCCGCTCGCGGGTCGGATAGAGGGTCTTGTCCGGTCATTCCTGCGCCGGTTGCCGCTCTCTGACTACCAGAAAACGAGGCTCTGGGCCACCTCCCTGCCAAGACCCCGAGGACGCGTCCAGGACTGGTCCTACTATCGCTGCGTGGAACTCGCGACGCGAGGGTTCGCCACCCCAGAAGGCTACGCGGTTGCGTTCCCAGGAGCCGGCAACCCCGACAGCGCGTTCTCGATGTTGGAATTCGGAGTGGCGAACGGGCATTCGTTTCAAATCCTCCTTCACTTCCGAGATGTGTGGCTGAAGCAACTGCATCTCGAGAACAAGGTGATGGCAGTTGGCTTCGACACGTTCGAAGGTATCCCGGCAGCTCAGCTAGGCGACGTTGGCCTCCTGTGGAGGGAGGGGGACTTCACGCGCGTGGATCTTGACAGCCTCCAGACGTACCTCGACGCGAGGTTCAACAACTTCCGGTTGGTCAAGGGACAGTTCAAGGACACCTTGCCGCAATACGACCAGTTTCTCCGCGAGCACCCGCCTGTGTTCGTCTCCATCGACTGCGACTACTACTCGTCCACGATGGACGTCTTCGGGCGCCTGCTTCCGGACATCGCGCCCCACGGATGCCTCTTCTATTTCGACGACGTCGGCATAAACTTTGGGTCCGACAAGACCGGCGAGTTGCGCGCCATAGCCGAGGTCAACGCGGGGAAATTTGGTTCCCACATCAGTCTCGTCGAGTATCCTTTGTGGATCGAGACGAGGGAGATGAGGCACTACAAGCAGGTCTACCGATTGTTCAATCTGGAGGCTGCAGAAAAGCTGCGGCGTTCTCGCCCGCCCTGTGCCTCAAAGCAGGTGACGCGGAGCACGCGAATCTCTCCACTCTAGTGGGATGGGCTGATGAGCAATCTGGTTTTGGTCAGCGGCGATTTCTGCTCGGGGAGCACGCTCCTGTTTACCCTGTTCAGGAAAACGGACGAATACTACTGTCTCTACGAACCCTTGCACAGCAACCTAAAGGAGTATCTGATCTGGCCGCTTCGAGTCTACGAGCATCATTTCTTTGTCGAGGATTACTTCGCCGAGTATAAGGGCTTCAATAAAGTTAAAGCTCTGTTCAACCCGGACTGGGCGCACAAGGGCCTTTGGATGACGCGGGAGGACGAAGGTGACGACCTCTACCGGTACCTTTCTTACCTGATCGGATCGGCCTTCGGACGCCGCTCCAAGGTTTTTCTGAAGTTCAACCGCATGACCTTCCGCCTGGACTGGCTGCGGGCAAGGTTCCCGCAGGCCAAGATCGTGCACATCTTTCGGGATAAGAAAGCAGAGTGGAACAGCATCGTCAAGCGGGTGCAGCAACATTTCGGCCGGGAAGACGTGGGGCAGGCCGATGTGAATTTCAATGGATTCAGCCTGGCGTTCTGGTGTGAAGACCTGAAGGCTCAGTTTCCTGAGCTTGACGCGCGAAACTCCAGCACCGGTTACGAACGGTTCTGCAAGCTTTGGGAGCTGAGCCTGGCGGCCCATCGACGCCATGCCGACATCTCGATTGATTTTGCCGACTTGACTCACGATTTCGAGGCCACGTGCAAGCGCCTTTTCGACGCCGTCGGTTGCCGCGCCGACGTTGCCGCCTTGAAGCCGCTGGTGACCGCTCCCGAGCGGCAGAAGTCCGTGCCCATTCAGGCTGGCGGCCTGACCGCGCGACTAAACGACCTGATACACCGGGCCGGGAGGCGCTACGCCAAGGCCCGAGTGAGAGCCGAGGACTGGTGGCGGGCGGCGCGATAAGCGGAGAGCTGAGGAAAGGGATCTGGCGAAACCCTAACGCGGGCTGGTACTACGCTCAAAACATGCCCATCTACGCTAATCGTGAGTGCCTTCAGAGTCGCCCTCGGCTGAAGACGGAGTTCGAAAGCGCGACCTCACCCCGGCTGGTGCTGATTCACCCCACGCGATACCTGGCGACGGCAGACTTGCGGCAAGTGCCGCTGAGACGGTTGCTCAAGGTGCTACTGGCCACATTTGTGCACCGTGTGAGAAGAACATTGAGGAAAGGAAAGCCAGTCAAGTAACACGATCCGAAGCGTTCCTTTTTAGCTGGGGCGGCGAACCATGATCGTAATCCTCGGATTCGGGTGCAACCAGTCCTGAGGAAGTTTGCTTCCTCGTTTGCTGTCGATGAAAAGCAGCTTCTGCGAATTCTCAAAGTGGACCACTTCCACATAGTTCGCGGTTACAAACTGAAAGAAGCCTCTCTGTCGCGGATAATAATCGATCGCCTGTGAATATGACGATGTGCTGAACTCCGATACGATAAGGTAAGGACTCGGTGCGCTCCGTAGGTCGGAAATGCTGTAGTCGATGGACACGGTCTTATAACCCACCAGTCCGAGCTGCGGAAGGTTCAAGTAGTGCGTGGCAATTTCAGGAACGGATTGGCCCCTTGGGATTTGGTCCTCGACCCAGCGACTCGCCTGGATGCGAGGGTCCGTTTCTCCAAACGCTCGGACATAGGAGAGGGAGGATAGGAAAGCGTAAGCCATCAGGGCGCAAACCGTGACAACGGCGACGCGTCCCACTATCGGCCGGTCTCGAAGGGTCCCGACAAACAAGGCCACGAAAAGAGCGGCGAAAGGCAAAAGCGGAACGGTGTATCGCACCAATCGCCAATTGTCCGTTGCCAGCACCGGGTAATACGCCACCATGAAGGTCAGGATTGGAAGAAGCGCCCACCTCTTCCCGGTCAGAACGCAAACCCCGACGGCCCACGCGAGCGCCACCGCCGCAGCCATGAGCATAGGAGCCGTCATGGAGAACGGCATGACGTTCAGCGGATAATCAATCCATGCCGGTGGCCTCGCCACGTGGTACGGGATACCCAGCCTATTGAGACTTCCCACCCACCGCAGGGCCTTGATGATCGCTCCCCAACCGGCCGGCAGTAGCGCCGCGGGTTGGCCAAACGCGAAGCCGAGCGCGACACAGACGAAGTACGTAAGCCAGGAACAACGTTTATGGAATTTCCGAGACGCCATGGCGATGGCTACCAGGCCTGCGAGGAGCATGAGCCCGCCGGGATACTTGACCGAGGCGGTGTAGCCTACCAGGAGCCCCAACAAGAACACGTATCTTGAAGCCCCGGTTTCGACGAGTTGGTATGCCACCAGCATCGTGGTCAGCATCCAAAAGGTCATCGGCACGTCAGTCTTGAAATAGTGACCGTTGATCACAAAACCCGGAAGAACAGCCAAGATGGTTGCCGCGAGTCGCCCGATCCAGCCGTCAAACAGCTTACGGCCCAGCAGAAATAAGGCGGTGATGGCTCCCAGGGCCGAGACGAAAACCACCAGCCGGCCCATGACTAGCATCCAGTAATCACTGGCGTGTGCCAAACCTCCGGCGGTGAAGACAAGCTTTACAAGATACGTCTGATAAAACAGACCCGTCCCCCAATTGAACCAGCGCGGATTCATGTGAAGCGGAAAGCGAAGCTGATTGACGGCCCACACGGCTGCGTTCTCGTCCGCCTGGAATGACTTGTCCTGGTAGTGATTTGGAAGACCCCAGGTAAAACCCCACAGGATGAGAGTTGAAGCCAGCAGGTATGCCGGCCAAAGGTTCTTGGCAATCGTCACCAAGAATTCTCGATGCGGAAAGTCCGCTTTCAGGGCGCGCGCCTCCGCCAAAAAGGCTTGCATTCCTTCTCGAAAGCCGGACTTGAATCGCCCTGTGCGGGTGACGTCTGTGACGAGGGAACCCATGCTCAAGAACTCCGCCCCAACAACCCTTCCATGGCGGCATGCGAGTCTAGCTGAAGAACCAACCTGTTGTCCATGACCCATCTCATTTGGGCGCGGACTGGCCCTACTATCGTTGCGTCGAGCTTGCCACTCGGGCATTTGCAACGCCAGATGGCTACGCCGTCGCTTCCCAGTCGCCGGGAATCCCGGCAGCTCGTTTTCGATGCTGGAGTTTGGAATGGCGAACGGAGACTCTTTCCAGATCCTGCTTCACTTCCGCGATGTATGGCTCAAGCGGCTGCATCTGAAGAATATCGGGATTCGCGCCGGGGGAAACGACGAGGTCGTACTCCAACTGTCCTCCGCGACCGTAGTAAGGCGCGTCGATGCCCGGATACAGGACGCGATATTCCACTTTCGAGTAAATCGGGACCCTTGTTCGCCAGTGGTCCGGATGACTGCCGATCAGATAGTTGCTCGTGCTCGGAAACGCTCCGAATCCGTCCACTCTCGTCCCCTGATTGGCGCCAACCCAGCTCATGCGCGGAATCACGGGCGCTCCGCCAGCCGGTGGCGATGCAGGCGCCACGGAACCGGCCTCTTCGGATGGCGGAACCGACTTTGATCGTCCACTTTCCCGTCCCAACATGAGCACAGCCTCGTTGGCCTTGAGGAACAGCGTATATCCGCCCCCTCACGAGAAGAACTTCACCCGCGGACTGGTTTGACCGTGATTCGCTTCGAAGCCCAGCGGCAAGTTGCGATTGGCTTCCAGCAACCGTGCTTCGTTCTTCCGATCCACCGCGTCATGGTCTACGCTCGTGGCAGTCCCGGAGGTCGCTTTGGTGGGGGTCTGGGCCAATGAATTCGACGACAAAGCCGCAAACAGACTCATGACGATAAGAGGCCCCTTGAGCCTTCGCGTAGCCCGCATCACCACCTTCGTGCTTGGACAACAATGAGAATGGTCTTCCGGCGTGCCCTGGGTGCTGCCGCTCAGGGAAGTGACTAAAGCGCGCCGAACGCGACGAGTTGGGCGCAACGCCGCGCCGGCGTCTACTTGGAATCTAAGTGTCCCACCTTCTGCGTGCTGTCTCCGGGGCCCAGGAGGTATCCCCTGAACTCCCCCCAAGCCCAAGCGAGCGAGAAGATGACGAGCAGGGGCAAAGCTGGGAGAAGTCTGCGTGTTAGCCCTTTTTGCCACACTTTAGCTCCGATCCGGCCGAGCACTACGATCGGCAGAAAGGGGCAGAGTCCGGCATACACGACCCTGGCCAACAAAGAAGACCTTCGCGTGCGCTGCGCAGCAAACGAGCGGGAGAAATGAAAGCGCTGGCTCAGGAAATCGGCGAAGCCAAACGAGATCTTATGAACGACGACAATCGAAGGATCCGAATAAAACTTGACGCCCTTCTCCCGTAGCCTCTGATGGAGAAACCATCCCCAATAGCCCAGCTCCAGCAGGTCCTGCCAGTACGCAAGGAATTCACGTGGATAAGAGGCGTTGTTGCCGGGGATCTCCCCGACCTCGCCCTTCGGAACGGGGCTCATGCACTCGTAGTACTCGCACAAGAATTCGGCCCAATCCAGGACCGTGTCCGCGCGCCCATTCTCCACTGCTCCTCCGATGGCACCATGGTGCTCTTGATGGGCGGCCAGGATGCGCTCATACCAGTGGTGCTCGGCCAGGCAGTGATCCTCCGTCACGGCAATGATGTCCCCCCGCGCGTGCTTCATCGCGACAGCCAGCAGCTCCGGGATGGTCTTTCGTTGGTCGAAACTCAACAGTCTGACCCCCGAATAGCCGCGCAGCAGATTGGCGATTCCAATACCACAACTGTTCGCGACAATGACCTCCGCTTGGTCACGTAGAGTCTGTCTCTCCAAAGACTCGAGGCATTCCGACAGACAGGCACGTCCGCTGACGGACGCGATGATCACGGAGATCTTTGGTCGGTCTGCGGCTTGGGACTGCTGCTCCATACTAATCCGTTGAACAGTCCGTAAGTTTTCACTCTGGACGCGTCGGGCTCGAAAAGATCCCTCAACCCGCTGCGGGCCGCCCGTTCGGCAATGCCAGCAGAAACAAGAAGGAGAACAGCAGGCATTGGTTACACTGATACCCCACGATTATGCAACTGTACCACAACCCGAGGCCGGGACCAATGGTGTGCTCGTGTGCGTGTGCTCTCTCTCCTTCCCTCCCTGAACCGGTTGCAGTCCCAGAGGCCGCCTGCCCAAATCACCTTTTCCAAGAAGGGCCTAGGAGATATCCGGCCACCTCCCCTGCGGACCAGGCCGTTACGAAAACCACTAGCAATGGAATGGAGACGAGCAGCTTCGTCCTATGCTTCTGCTTTCTCCACACCGCATCAATACGCCGGTACAAAAGCAACGGCGGCAGGAAGGGAGCAGTGATCGCGTGCAGCAGTCGCGCGGACGGCGATATCCGCCGGCATCGCATGGCGGCGAAGCGCAGGGCTTTCGAGAAGTACCGTCGTGTGAAGCCCCAAAAGGTGTCAGAGGGAACGGCGAAAACGACCAACTCCGGGTCGAACAGAAACTGAATGCCACGCCGTTCGATGTCCCAATGGAAGAAAACCTTCCAGTAGCCGTCCTGCAAGGAGTCCAGCGACTCGTGGATCAGACTTCTCTTGTAAGAGACATGGTCGCCCGCCAAGAGAGACGTCACCCGGCGTGACGCCGGCAGCATAAAGGGTCCGTAGTCAGCAAAATAGCAGGCCCAACTGATCAGATTGTCGGGGCCCCCGTGCTCAACCGCCCCGCCGATGACCTCGAATTCGGATTCATGCGCCCGCCGGAGACTCTCCAACCAGGTCGAAGGGAAGACGCAGTGGGGGTACGTCACTGCGATAATATTCCCGCTCGCCTGTCGCAAAGCCCGCCTCAGCAATTCTTGCGTACTGAGCGGCTCCGCGAAGTGCAAGAGCCTGACGGCGGGATACTCGGCCGCTATCACGAGATCGGTTCCATCTGTGGAACAGTCGGCGACGAGGATCTCGGCTTCTGTGCCCAGAGTTTGCTGCGTCAGCGAATCGATGCACTTCATTACCTCGGTCCCGCCACCCCGGGTCGCCATGATCACAGAGATGACCGGATCGCTCATGCGGTCTCTTCCGGGCCCTGCCTTCCAAGCCTAGCTCCAGCCAGCCAGGTTCCGCCCTGAAGGAGTTTGTACCACATTCGGCTTCGTAGGTGGACCACCGCTGCCACAATTATCCAACACCGGGCTCTCAGCAGCATCCCTGCTTAATCTCGTCCCCAAGCCGGCTTCTTAGGCGAACCGGTGAGATAGCCCATACCCTCGCCCACTGCCCAGGCCAGGAGAAAACAGGCGATCAGAGGCAGGGCGGCTAGAAACTTCCACCGATGCCGGCCGTTTTTCCAGACCCTCGCCGCAATCCGAGTCAGCAGCAAAGGAGGAACAGCAAAGAAAGCCGCCGCCCTGCCGAGCCTCTGGGCAAGCGTGAAGCCACGAGCCCGGCGCGCGGCGAAGTATCTCCCATGAAGGTAACGGCGTCTGAAGAAGGTCCAGCCGGCGACGCCGCCGCAAAACGTCACGACTAGCGAGGGGTCGGAAAGTAGTTTCTCGCCGCGACTGCGCATATCGTGGTGAATAAACGTCTCCCAGAAGCCATCAGCCATCAGATGCTGAACGGCGTCGAGCGGCATACGTTTGTACGAGCAGTTGTCGGCCGCCAGATCGTCAAGGAATCTCGGCGCAAAGGGCAGCATATAGTTGCTGTAACGGCAAAAGTAAACGGCCCAGTCCACCCAGCTTGCCTCGGGACTAATCTCGATCGCACCCCCAATCGCAGGCCACTGGGCCGCGTGCGCACACAAAGTCCGCCGGGCCCAATCCGGGGCGGGCAGACAATTCTCGATGGTCAGCGCCACGATCGCTCCCTGCCCGGCAGCAATCCCAGCTCTCCAAAGTCGAGGGACATTGTCCGGGCCTGCATGGCGCAGAAATCGGACCCAAGGGAAGTCACTCATGAGCTGTCTGACATCCTCGCGCCCTGATCCGTCGACAACTACAATCTCCATTTCCGCCGGTCCGAGTTGCGGAGTGAGAGCCGCTAAGCAGTTCCGCAGGTTGCGACCCGCCTCTTGTGCTGCGATTATAACTGAAAGGCTCACCATGGAATCCGAATGTCTCCTGCGGATGAATTACTGAACCATTGTACGAAACAAGCTAAACTAGAAACCGGGAGTTCGAAACCGACCGAAATGGCGGCGAAGCCTCACGATGACTAGCTTAACCTGCAACCGGCTCTCCTTGCCAGTTGAATTGCTCGATGGCCAAGCCTGCCTTGAAGGATGGCCGGTTCCCCGGCGCCGACGCACCGCGGGGAAGGGATCAACCCCAACTTCTTTCTGCTAAGCTTGGTTATCTTGGCCGGGGGTTTGAGATAGACTTTGGAGAGAAGTCAGGGATACAATAAATGCCTCTCTAAACCCGCGCATGGGAAGCAGTTCAGACTGCGTGCGGAGCCATCAGAGGCCTACATGTTCAAAAGGGGGTAAGAGAAATCGGTTTATAGGCTTGCCCGCGCATCATTCTTCTATATTAGGTTGTGATTTAGCCGCTCTCTGGACTTCTTTGGACTGCCTCTTTCGGCAGGCAACAATCACAAGGAAAGGAAAACGAGACAGGTGCCATTGGGACGGGTATTGATCACCGGAGGGGCCGGGTTCTTGGGATCCCACCTTATCCAGAGTTTCCGCAAGAATGACGTTGCGACGCGCATTCTTGACGTCGCCGAGCGCCCTGATTGGGCTCAAGGACCAGACGTCGAATACTTTGACGGGGACGTACGCGACGGGGCCCCACTTCACCGGGCACTCACTGGTGTGGACGCCGTGATTCACGCGGCCTTTGCTTCACCTAGGCAGGCTCCGGAAGTTATCAAGAGTGTTAATGTCGACGGCGTGCGAGAGGTTTGCAACCAAGCGATAATTCACGGCATACGACGGCTTGTTCTGATATCGTCGACCATCGTCGAGAGACCTCCCAAGGTTCACCCGTTCTTTCCTAGGGCTCCCCTCACTCGATTAGACGCATACCGGGAATCCCGCGTCCAGGCAGAGCGCGTCGCGACGGAGCAAGGTAGCCGAGGACTACGAGTGGCCATTGTTCGTCCTAAAACATTCATCGGCACGGGGCGGGCCAGCGCGTTCACCATCGTATTCGACTGGGTACGGCGGGGTAAGCCGGTCCTCCTCTTGGGAAAGGCCCAGAGCCGTTATCAATTGCTTGAAATCCGCGATATGGCAGAAGGAATCCGTTTATTGGCTGGCTCCGAGACCGAAGGAGTTTTCTTTTTCGGTGCCCTCAACTTCGGCACCATCCGAGAGGATGTGCAAGCACTTTTGGACCACGCCCAGACAGGCGCCCGCTTGCGTTTTGTCCCTGAGATGGTAGCACGAATGGGGTTGCGCGGGATGGAGCTCGCCGGAGTGGTACCAGCGTCAGAGTGGCATTACATGAGCGCGTGGAGTCGGGACTCAATCGTAGACACCTCAAGAGCTGTTCGGGAGTTGGGTTGGCTCCCAAAGTGGAGCAACGCGGAAGCGCTCAAGAATGCCTACGACTGGTATGTTGAAAGTATCAGAGCCACCGGCGCGGCCCAGAGCATACATCCCCTTCCGGCCTCTCACCGAATCTTGAGAAGTCTGATCGAATGGCTCCTGCGGTAGACGGTTGCGATTGAGCCCACAGAATGCGCGGCTATTGCCTGCCAAAGACTCGGTCAGGATTGAAATCCTTGATGTTGGTTCGCTCCCGCTGCTAAGCTTCCCGCTCCCATGTTTACCCTTGTCCCTCATCAATGTTCCACCGCACGCAGATTCAGCAACTCCGGTAGAAGCCAGTGCGACCGCGATTTGGTAGTGAAGCTTTGCTTGGTCAGTAAACTAGCGTAAATCCGCCGTCGGGGCGTGCGAACACTGCCACGAGGCTCCACGGAGGAACGCCATCGACGCGACCTGCTGCTCCTTCGGGCTTGCCGTTCTTATCGAAAGCCTGCCAGGCGACGATTAGCCGTGTACGCCAGTCGAGAAAGCGGCTAGCCAAGCCAGAGGTTCTAACGCCAGAAGAATTCAGGACCTTTCTAGGGGAACTCGTTGAACCTTACAAAACGATGGTTTTAATCATTGCCTGCCTGGGCCTGCGGGTTTCTGAGCTACTGGGCTTGCAATGGAAGGACATTGATTTTGATAAACTCACCGTCACAATTCAGCGAAGCTGCTCCGAAGGCGAAATCTGCTATACCAAGAATCCAGTGTCTGAAGAGATTTTGCCTCTGGATCCCGACCTAGCCGAGGTTCTTCTAAGGCACAAAACACAAGCGGTTTACTCGGCTGAGTCGGATTTCGTGTTCACGGGAGCAACTGGAAAACCACCCTGGCCGGATGGCATCTTGACGGACCACCTCAAGCCAGCGGCGGTCAAGGCGGACATCAGCAAGAAAATCGGCTGGCACACGTTTAGGCGCAGTTATGCAACGCTCATGCACGACTCGGGGACCACCCTGGCCGTGCAAAAGGAACTGCTACGCCGCGCCGATATTCGGACCACGATGAATATCTACACTCAGGCCGTCGCTTCCACAAAGCGGGATGCGTCGCACAAGGTTGTAGATGCACTGTGGCGCATGTAACTTGTACGAGTTTGTACTTTTGAGGAAATGGCTTCGTGACCCAAAACCTTTAGAATGATGGTCGGGGCGCCCAGATTTGAACTGGGGACCTCTTGGTCCCGAACCAAGCGCGCTACCAGGCTACGCTACGCCCCGGCTTGAAGAACAGTGACAAGTGACGAGTGACAAGTGGCGAGCGGGAAGAACTGACTTGTCACTCGTCACTCTCCACTCGTCACTGATTCATTGGTCGGGACGGCCAGATTTGAACTGGCGACCCCTTGCACCCCAAGCAAGTGCGCTACCAGGCTGCGCTACGTCCCGTAGAGCCTTTTGGGCCTTGGCCGATATAGCAGGTCTGGGGCTGAAAGCCACAAACACTCACCCTAACACTTGCGCGAAAGTATTGTCAAGATGGACTGAAGTTCGTGTCGAATGGCACGCAACTCCGCCGCATCAAGCGTGGACAAGAAGAGATGACGTTGCTCGGCCTCACTTCGGGAGTTGTCCGCAAGATGCTTTCGCGCCCCGGAGATCGTAAAGCCCTTGCCGTAAAGCAAACGCCTGATCTCCAGGACCAACTCGACGTCCTGGCGGCGGTAGAGCCGGTGCCCGGACTTGCTCTTCGCCGGTTTGAGCGTGGGGAACTCGGTCTCCCAAAACCTCAGGACATAAGGCTTTGTCTGCGTTAGCTTACTCACCTCACCGATTCGGAAATAGAGTTTGTCCGGGATGAAGACTTCGGAAGGCGAGGCGTCGGTAGAACGGCGGGCGCGCGGAGAGCGAGTTCGAGGCATCCATAACCTCAAGGAATGGTTGAAGGTCAACTCCAAGTCATCTTAGAGAACTGCACAGGAAGCGTCAAGCTCGCCGGCGCGGAAAAACAGTGAAAAATGACGAGCGAAATTACGAATAGTGAATGGTGAATGGTGAATTGCGGACGCAGAGTTTGCTTTGCGCGCGGCACCCAAGCCCTCTCACTGCTGCATTACCTCAATTTAGAATTCACCATTCATAATTTACTATTTTCCTGCTCCCTCGCTTTCAACCAGTTCCGCAAAGGCCGCTCGATGGAGTATACTGGCGGCTTTTCCGAGGCGCGCGCCCGGAAGTGGATGAAGGGACTGAAACAGGACGGCGCATGAGGGACAGGTTTCGGGTGCCAGAATAGCAGTGACAAGTGACAAGCAAGAGTCCGGAGTCGGAAGTCAGGAGAACGAAGGTAGGCAGCAGGTGGTAGGCGGCGGAAGAACTCCGGGCAACTGTGAGCTGTTATCTGCCTCGCCGCGGCGGGTTGACTGTGGCAGTGGGCCGTGGGGAGAAGGAGGAAGGCAATTCAAAGGTTCAGTAAATCTATGAGTAGGAATTCTCAATCTGGAGAGGGTCGGTTATGCCGAAACTAATTGTGGGTATCGATGTTGGGGGAACAAAGGTAGCAGGAGGGGTAGTGACCTTGAAGGGGCATTTGGTGAAGTCCCTAGTCGTGCCAACTCATGCGGAGAGAGGGTTCAAGACCAGCTACAGTCAGATCGTACATTTGATCGAGCGGCTGATCAAGCTGGCGGGGGGGAAGGAGAACGTAGCCGGGGTGGGTGTTTGCGCGCCCGGCCCTCTTAACCCCAAAACGGGTGTCGTTATCAACCCTCCGAACCTCCCGGGCTGGCGCAATATCCAGCTCGCGCGTCTGCTCGAAAGCCATTTCCATCTCCCTGCCAACGTGGAAAACGACGCCAATGCTGCTGGGCTTGCAGAGGTCCTTTTTGGGGCGGCGGTGGGATATCGGGACGTCTTCTATGTGACCGTCAGCACCGGCATTGGAACGGGGGTCATCATCAACAAGAAGATCTATCACGGCAAGAATGGAGTGGCCGGCGAAGGCGGCCACGTCTCCATCGACTTCCGCAGCCCGTATCGTTGCGGCTGCGGCACGCTGGGCTGCATCGAGGCGCTGGCGGCTGGTCCTGCCATGGCTCGCCGCGCGCGCGTCGCCCTCGAGCAAGAGCACAGCCGGCCAAGCCTACTGCGCGAACTCTCGGCTGGCGACCTCCGCAAGATCACGCCTGTCATGATCCAGGAGGCCGCGCGCAGGGGAGACGACTTGGCCAAGTCCGTCGTCGACGACACAGGGTTTTATCTCGGCGTGTGGCTGGGAGGAATGATTTCGCTATTTGATCCGGAAGCGATCCTCATCGGGGGCGGAGTCGCGCAGATTGGCAAACCCCTCTTTGAGAGAATCCGGCAGACTATCCCCAATTACACGATCAACCGTCGCTTTGTCGAGAAGCTCCCCATCCTGCCGGCCAAACTGCAAAAGAACGTTGGTGTTTACGGCGCGGCAAGCGTCTTTCTCCCGGCAGGTGAAGGGGCCGAAGCCCCTTGATCCCCAATTCCGAAGAGCGCCATTCATTTATCGGGAGCAAGACGTCTCCGGCTGAGCGCTGGATAAAGCGTCTTCGCCCGGAGCGGTCATTGGCCCGTCACGAGCTATTTTGCCTGTTGCATTGGCGGAGCCAGCCCCAGACTCTGCAGTACGAAATAGGCGATTAACACCAGGATGAGAAAAGCGATTAGTTTTAATGACAAACGACCGAGGTGCGCTCCACCTAAACCACTTCCGATAACACCAGCCGTAATGGAAGACTGGGCGGTGCTTCCGAAGAGTATTGCAATGAGGAGAGCAGGCTTGATTGGAAACGCAGAAGCCGTGCCCAACACATAGCTGCAAGAAAGAAAAGCGCCTATCTTTAAACCAAACAGTGCGCCTTGTTTCGAGCCGGAGATGCCGAGCCGCACCATTAGCCAAACCAACATGCTGGAAGTAATGAGGAAAGATAAGTAACCAAGCGGAATACGTTCGAATAATTGTTCTGGTGGTAGCAAGGCCGCTCTTGATTCGATCCATAACTTGGCAAACAAGCCGGCATGCTGGAAGAAGTCAAAGATAATCTGAGATAACCAACTTAACAGAGTAATAATAACCAGACGTCGTATGGAGAGAAGTGTAGTAGTCTGGCTGGAACTGTTTGTTTTGCCGGTCATGATAGTCTCCTCCGGCCCCAATACAACACTGGAATAGATTCGCTTGTCAAGGCGGCCTAACTCTTGCTCACACTGGCCGGCACGAAACCACGTCTCGGCCCGAATAACTGAAGCCGCGACAGATGAGCCGCCGCAACGGCGACAGAAGAATCCCGGTCAGGATGCCTCAAAATCATTAAGTGAACAGTATTGGGGCTGGGGGAGAGAAGAAAGGGCACGCTCGCGACATCCGGGCGCGAGCGTGCGCTCATGGGACCAGTATTTGGACCGACGGAAAGAGGCCGCGAGTTGGATCCTGCTAGAAAGTAAGCCTCAGCGCTAACTGGATAATGCGCGGATCATAGGTGCTCGAGATCTGACCGAAACTTGGATCCTGAATATTCAGCGTAGGAAGCTCAAACTCCGCGTGGTTGAAGATATTAAAGAACTCCGCGCGGAATTCCGCATTCAGCCGCTCTCCGAAAATCGCGGTCTTCTTCGCCACCGCAAAATCCAAATTGCCACGGTGTGGCCCCCGGAGGTAGTTCCTGGGATACGTGCCATAGGTGAACACAGCCGGGTTGTAATTGGTATTGAACACTGTGGGATCAAACCAGAATGAGCCGGTAGCTCCGTTGAAGGTTTTTGTCTGGTGCGGATCGAAGATGGAAACATTCGATGTGGTGAGGTTCGCCCGCACGAGGCTTCCATCGCCAGCGCCTGAGGGCCCAGGAACCGTTCTTCTGGTGGGAAGTTGTGCGGAGATGTCCATGGGGAAGCCGGTGCGCCAAGTCAGAATGGGATACAAACTCCAGCCTTTGGTCAGGCGCTTGGGGCCGGAGGCCCAGAGCTGATCGAAGGGAAGGTCCCAGCCGCCGCTGAAGGCAATACGTTGGGCGATGTTGTAGTCGGAAACGGCACGAAATAGCTCGTGATTGTAATAGGGCACCCTACTATTGACGTTGCGGAACCCGGAGCTGTTATCGATCGACTTCCCCCAGGTGTAGGCCAGGGTGAAATAGCTGCTGCCCAGCCGGCGGTTTTCCGCAAGGTGCTTGGTGAGGCTGGCCTCCAGACTGTTGTAATTGCTGTTGACGAGGTTGCCGAAGGTCAGCAGGTAGCTGAACCCGTTCGACCCGTCGGACAGGATTCCGGGTTGGGTGTTCAGCAGACGCGTGTCGGTGCCGAGGATAAACGGGTTCTGGTCGACCAGCGCGGTTTGCTTGTGGGTAGCGCTGCCCACATAGTTAGTCTCCAGGACCAAACCCCGGGTCAGATCCCGCTCTATGCTGAAGTTGAATTGATAGGTGTAGGGCGTGCGCAGGTGTGGGTCGACGAAGTACACGCCGCCTCCGCCAAAGGGGAGGAAGCCCTCGGCCCCAAAGTCGATATTCGCGGCCGGCGGCTTGGAGGGAAACGGGTTGGTAGCGCCTGCCGCGAGGAAGGGTTGCGTTAAGTAACCGGGGTCGGAGGTGGGATTTCCCGCTAACGACGGGAAATACATGTCCACGTACCCGAAGAACGGCGCCTGGCCGTTGAACTGCAAGCTATCCTCGCCCTTCAGGACGTCATAGAACACCCCGAACCCGGCGCGAATGCTTGTCTTACCATCGTTGAACGGATCCCAGGCGAAACCCAAGCGCGGGGCGAAGTTGTTCCGGTCCGGGAAATTGGCGCCCTTGGGGGCACCTTGGTCACCGGGGAACAGCAGGCCAATGGGAGCATTTGCAAACCGCGTTGAATGCTGTCCGGGAACGATCGAGAAAGAGCGTCCCTGAGTGTCGAACTTGGGGGAGTTGTACTCGTACCGCAAGCCGTACGTGATGGTGAAGTTCTTGCGTAAGTGCCACTCGTCCTGTGCAAACACGTAGTACGATCTGCTCCGGATGTTCGAGGGCGCGGCGCCGAACTGGTAGTACTCATCGGGCAGGCCCATCAGGAAATCCGCAAAACTGTTGCCCGACCCAACGCTGGTCGCGCTGTCATAGAAGTCAAATTCGCCATTCACGTAGAAATCGTAGCGGGTGTTGTTCTGGTACGGCGAGAAAAGGAAGCCGAATTTCGTGGTGTGTTTCGACTTCACCCAGGTGAGCGTGTCCGAGACACCAAAGGTGTTGTTGATCTCGGTGGTGGGCCCCTGCGGGCTGAAGCCGAGTGTCAGGCCGCGATAGAAGCCGATGATGGTCGGTCCTGTAGACTGGTCGGGTGTGATTCCTATCCCCAATTGGCTTGGCGTGGGCAAACTCGTGGCGGGAATGGCTTGGGCAATGTTAATGCGTTGCGCCGTGAACCGCGCCTCGTTCAGCAGGGTGGCCGAGAAACTCCGACTCCAGGCCAAGTTGAGAAACTCCCGGTGATGGTCACCGATGCTGCCGTATCCATAGGCATCGGCGGGGAGGGAGCCAAAGGCGAAGCTGAACGGATTGAGCACCGGATTCCGCGACCAACCCAAGGTAGCCGAGAGCTTGTCCTTGGAACCGAGTTGGGCATCCAGCTTGATCGAGAGTTGGTCGGAATCGTTTTTGCTACCCGCCTGCGCGATCTTCGTGCCCGTCGGAGAAGTCGGGATGAGGCTGGCTTTAATGTAGTTCTGTGCCACGGGGCTGAACTTAGCAGGATCGATGACCGCCTGCGCTGCCAGCGCTGAGTCGGACTGCCAGTAGGGGTAGGCGTGGAGGAACGCCACCACCAGCGGGTCCGGAATCCGCTGGTGGGTTGTGGGATCAACGCCAGACTGGGAAAAGTCTCCCTGGAGCTCCGCCGGGGTGTAGACGGGAAGCGAAGTGGTGTTTATGGCTTGGATCTGGCGCTGGCCGGAGTAACTGGCGAACCAGAAGAACTTGTCCTTCCCGTGCACTACTGGCGGAATCACCACCGGCCCGCCGACGGCAACACCAAACTGGTTGCGCTTGAGCACTTGCTTGGGCACTCCATCGCGATTATTGAAATAGCTGTTGGCATCAAGGGCCTCATTGCGCACGAAATCATAAACACTCCCGTGGAGGTCGTTGGTGCCGGACTTGGTGACGACGCTCACGACGCCACCGGCGTTGCGGCCGTATTCCGCCGAGTAGTTGCTGGTCAGAATTCGAAACTCGGCGATGGCGTCCGGGACCGGGTTGTAGACGACTTCGTTCCCCAGCAGGTCGTTGTTGATGCCGCCATCCAGCAGGAAGGTGACGGAATCAGACTTGCCGCCGGCGATCCCGAAGGTGCCGTCCTGGCCCCCGTTCGCGGCGCCGGGGTTCACTTCCGTGACGCCGGGCTGGAGAAGAGCGAGATCAAGAACGTTACGGCCGTTGAGCGGCAGGTCCACGGCAGGTCGGGTGGTGACGGATTGCCCCAGGGTGGGGTTCACGGTTTCCACGCTGGTGGCCGACGCTTCTACCGTAACTGTCTCGGTGCGGGCGCCTACCTCCATGCGCAAATCCACACGCAGCACCTGGTTGATTTCCAGCGGGGGAGCCTCCGTGATCAGCGTCCTAAAACCCTCGCGCGCCGCGGTGATGCGGTAATCGCCGATGGGAAGGTTGAGAACCTGGTAGGACCCCTCTTTATCGGTGACGCTCGTGGTGCTGATCTGCGTAGCGGTGTTGGTGGCCGTAACCTTTACCCCCGGCATCACCCCGCCCAGGGAATCAGTTACCGTGCCAACGATTTTACCGGTCGTCTGCTGTGCCGATGCTGAAGCCGAAATTAATAGTGCCACAAAGATTGCCAATATAAGCCTCTGGCAACCCATGTAAGCAGCCTTCTTGCTGTCGAGGCTCATCGAAGTCTCCTCCTGTTCGCCAAGGGTGCTGGCCAAATCCCCTCCAGTCTCGCGCATGTCATCTGATGGAAAGTGCAATATACACCCACCGCATAGAAACACACAATTGTATTCCTGGGACACCCGCCGCGTTCATCACTAAGATTTATGGCGAGTATAGAATTACTTGATACTGCGCTCAGTAAGGAAGCGGAACGCGAGAATCTGTTTTTCGCCTTCTATCTCAATCACGCTCAAAGCGCGAGAACGACCGGTCAATCGTCAAGGACAAACTCGCCTTGGCATCCTCGACATACTGTGCAAGCGCATCACGGTAGAAGGCCAAACTCCGTTCGCGGACCGAAGCCTCTGGCTCTTGGGAACGAACCATATGGTTAATCTCGTGCAGGAGGATGCTGAGAAATTGCAGGCGCAGCCGCTCTGCCTGGAACTCTCTCAGCCGGCTCCCCGCCACAAATTGCGCATCGAGCGCGATATCCATCAAAGGCAGCGCCAGCCAGCTCT
>JBEKUR010000046.1:0-31392 GCA_049514855.1 Terriglobia bacterium | reverse complement strand
GGGTTGACCAAGGGTCAGTTCTCCGCTACGGCCGACATCGGTTCCAAGCTCAAGACGGGTGTGGTGAACGACCTGCCGCCCATCGACACTTGTGCGCTCGCCATCCAGCTCGGCGCCACCTATGTGGCGCGTTCATTCTCGGGCGACAAGAGGCAGTTGTCAGCCTTGCTGAAAGGCGCACTTGCTCACCACGGGACTTGCATGTTGGACGTGATCTCGCCCTGCGTGACCTTTAACGATCACGAGGGATCAACGAAGAGTTACAGCTATGTGAAAGACCATGACGAGCCTTTGGCCGACGTGAGCTTTGTCCCCTACTTCGAAGATATCTCGGTGGATTATGATCCCGGCTCAACCATGGACATCACCATGCACGACGGCTCGCACATCCTGCTTCGCAAACTCGCCGAATCTTACGATCCCACCAATAAGATAGAGGCCCTTCGCTTGCTAACAGAATCCCACGACAAGGGTGAGATCATCACCGGCCTCTTCTACGTGAACACCAAGCCGGAGAACTTCCTCACCCTGCTGAATGTCGTCGACGAGCCGCTGGCGACTTTGCCTGAGTCCAAAGTGCGGCCACCCAAAGAGGTCCTCGATCAGGTTATGCAGGCACTCATGTAGCTCGTTTTTGCGTGGTGTTGCTCGTCTGCCTAGTCTTTTTTTCGACCTGGGCGACGCGCGCCTTTACCAGTCTTCTAACGAGTGCCGCCGGCAGTGGCTTGTCAATCGGGAACTGGATGGTCCCTTTGGATGTAGAAAAGCCCTTAAGCTCGTCCTTGAAGGCGTCGACAACCGATGCGGTGGGAAACAGACTGCAGTGGTTCGAGAACGCGGCGAACCACACCAGCACTCCTTTGTACTTGAACGCAGGCATCCGGTAGCTGATTGTCTCGGTAGCCTCCGGTGGCGCCGCGGACCGGATCGCCGCGCGAATTTTCTGTAAGGTGCTGCGCGCGGGCTCGGGAAGACCCTCAAGGTATTCATCCACGGTTTTCGAAGCGCCCCTGCCTTTCGCCGCAGAACTGGGATTCCCAGATTTCACCTTTTTCATATGGGCAATGATAATTGAATTTCAAGAACCCCCTCAAGGGCAAACAGGGTTTACCCGGCTTCTTTCTCCACCGGAAATCCAGCACCGACCCAGCCCCGCCAGCCGCCGTCCACCGAAACCACGCGCTTGTAACCCATCTTCTGAAGATTGTCGGCAACCAGCGCGGAGCGATAACCACCACCGCAATAGAGGAGAATCTCCGCCTCCCGGTCCGGGATCTGGCTTTCGATGTCGCGCTCGATGATTCCCCTGGAAAGGTGCTTTGCCCCGGGGATGTGCCCGGCAGCCCATTCATGATCCTCGCGGACGTCGATGAGGCAGAGTTCTTCTTTCGCATCCAGCCTTTTCTTCAACTCTGGGATAGTGGTCTCGCGGACGCGTTGTTTCGCTTCCCGGACGAGCGCCAGAAATGCGGGGGAATGCTGTTTTGCCATGGAATAGTCCTCCTGTCAGTTTACCCAATCCGCCAGGAAAATATTAATCTCATGCGGCTGCCTGGCGTTGCGGTTGGATGCGAAAACCAACCGCTTGCCATCCGGAGAGAACTGCGGGAAGGCATTGAAGCCGCCAGCGAAGGTAATGGGTTCGAGCTTCGAGCCGTCGCGATTCACCGCATAAAGTTCAAACTCGCTTGTGCCGGGATGTTGGCAATTCGAAGCGAAGATGATGCGCTGGCTGTCAGGGAAAAAGAAAGGCGCAAAGCTGGCGCCGCCGAGGTTTGAAATCTGCCGCTGCTCGGAGCCGTCGGCGCGCATCACGTAAAGGTCCATCTGCATGGGCTCGACCAGGTCTGCGGCCAGAAGCGACTTGTAGCGAGCCACTTCATCCGCAGCCGTTGGATGGCGCCCGCGATAGACGATCCATTTCCCATCTGGCGAAAAGAAAGGCCCGCCGTCATAACCCAGTTGGTGAGTTAGGCGCTTTATCCCGCTGCCATCAGGGTTCATGGTATAGATTTTGAGGTCGCCATCCCGCGACGAGGTGAAGACGATCTTTTTTCCATCGGCGGAAAGCGTGGCTTCGGCGTTGTAGCCCGGCCCTTTCGTGAGCTGTTTCACAATCTTACCGCTGTCCGTAGCATAGAAAATCTTGAAGGCCGAATAGACCCCCCAAACGTAGCCTTTGGAATAATCGGGACGCGGTGGGCACTCCGGGGTCGAGAGGTGAGTAGACGAGTAGAGGATATGCTTCCCGTCCGGATAGAAGTAGCTACAAGTGGTTTTGCCCTGACCGGTGGAAACTAGGTGCTGGTCCGAGCCGTCGGCATGCATGATGAAGATCTGGTCACACTTGTAGGGCTCGCGCGTGGTTTGGAATATCAGGCGTTTGCCGTCATAACTGAAGTACGCTTCGCCGTTTTGTCCGCCAAAAGTAAGTTGTTTGACGTGTCGGAGGTGCGTCTCCCGCGGGTCGCGCAGAGGGTCGTCGGGAGTGCCCTGGACGACCGTGCCGGCGCCGGAAAGCCCGGATTTCTGTTGGCCGCCAAGCTCCAACCCGAACACGACAATCAGCAGTAAACTTGCCAGAGCGACCCTCTGTCCACTCGCCAGCTTGCGCCGGGCGAAGAATTCTATTTGCTCCAGTTTTGTCACAACTTTGTTCCTCGTTTGTTTGTTCCCCAGGTTCATCATCGCATGCCCAGCACACTAATAGCCCACACCCTGGGGTGCTGATGTCATTTGCGGGACATGACGCTGCAAGTTGCAGTCATTCCCGCGAAAGCGGGAATCTACCCCGCAAACCCTCGGAAATGCGCAGGCGACGGACTGGATTCCCGCTTTCGCGGGAATGACTGGCATTTCGGAAGAGGTCCCATCCCAAATTACACCAGCTGCCACCCTCACCCGCTCATTTCTTTGCGCATTCGAGCGTGAACTCAAACCCGTCGATGCCCTCGCCGGCGGCCACATCCGCCCTCTCTTCCTGCTTGGGACAACCGCGACGCTTGAGAGTCACAAAATTGCGGCCGGGGATGACTTCCAATGCCACGGCGCCATCATTGCCGGTTTCTCCCTTCACGTTGTCCAAGACGGTCCCATTCGACCAGGCTGTCTCGAGGCCGACGCGTTCCAATGCCCGCCCGGCGCTATCGGTAATACGAAAAAGCACGGGTTTGTGGAGCATCTTTTGGGGCTCGTAGATTTCCGGCGGGATCATGACCATTTCCTGAGTTGCCGAAGCTTCGGAGGGCGTGAGCTGGACGTGCCGGAATAGTACCGTATCCTCCGTGGCGCCGTCGCGGCGCGCCGTAATCCAGTAAAGGCCGGGTGGAAGGCTGGAGAACGAATACCGGCCCTCTGGGTCGCTCGTCGTCTGGTCCATGAGGCGTTCGGCATGATCGCTTAACGAAACGATGGCATCGCGAATTGGAACTGAATCCGGGGTGTTGACTGTGCCGGAGACTTGCCCACGCGACTCGGGGCTGGGGGGCTGAAGCTGAATCTCAATCGCGTCGCTCGAAACTTCGCCTTGCCAGACCGTTACCTTCAGGTTGCGTTGGATTTCTGCCGCGTTGGAATACTGGGCCGTGTAGGTGAGCGATAGCCGGTACGTTCCCCAGATCGGTTTCTGCACCTCGGAAAGAGCGGGCGTCAGTCGAATCGTGGTCCTCTCTTCGTAGTCCTCGCCGGGCGCCAACCTGGCCAGCTTCGGCTTGGGAAGGCCGACGCTCTCGAAAACCGCCCCTTGAGCCGGATTCGAGATGGCTGCCTGCCCCGCGCTTACCGGCTCGAGTTTGACAGCGAGCATCGAGCCGCCCGTAGACTGCGGGCTGGTGTCCTCTTCCAGCAGCCGCCTCGGGGTTGGTAGCTTGCCCCGCGCGTGCCGGTAAAGCCAGACAGTCTCGTTGCCGGCATTGTGGACATGAAGAGTTATGCGCGCTGGGAACGGCGCCGCGATGTTCTGCTGCTCGATGGAGATAAGGAACTTGAGAGGTGTGTCAACTGCCGCTCCTTGACCCGGCAGAGTGAGAGGCACGAGTAACAGCAGCGTTTTGACAAAACCAGCTCTCGATGATCGAGGTCTTCCCATTATCATTGGGCCTGTATTTCTACCATGCTTCGAAGTGTCTTGAACGGACAAGTGTCAGATAGCATCAATCATACCACGAGACGCAGGCGCTCATTCACTAGACCCCGACCTCCGGTGCTGGTGTCATTTGGGCTGGGACCCCGTTCGAAGCGCCAGTCATTCCCGCGAAAGCGGGAATCCAGCCCGTCGACAGAGGATATCCGAACGTTTGCGGAGTGGATTCCTCCCGCTTTGGCGGGACGGGAATGACTGCGACCTGCAGCGCCCCTGGCTCGCAAATAACACCGCTACCCAACTTCCACAGCGCCACGCACCGCAACTACGGGAGCCGCAGGGGTCCGGCCTACTTTCTCACCTCCAAAGTCACCTCGCGCGTAACCTTCTCTCCCTTTCGCAGAACGGTTACCGAGACCTTGTCGCCCGGCTTGTGGGCTCGCAGGGCGTAAGTAAAATCGTAGAGGTTGTCGATTTTCCGGCCACCGAAATCAATCAAGGTGTCTCCAGCCTTGAAGCCGGCTTTGGCGGCGGGGCTGCCGTCGCGCACATCCGCGAATTTCACCCCACCGTGCTCAGCTTCGCCGAAGTCGGGGATGGAACCGAAGTAAGGACCGTATCCGCCGCCACCTCCCATTGCGGAAGGAGTGGGCTCTGCCACGCGTACGAACTGCGGCTTCTCTGTCAATTGGTCGAGTCCGTTGACCACCTGCGCCACCAATCGCACCACCTTCGCCCCATCCTCGGCATTTATTTTCTCCCAAGTGTCGGACGGCTTGTGATAGTCGGAGTGAAGGCCGGAGAAGAAGAAAAGCACCGGCACGCTCCGGACCGTAAAGGACATGTGATCGCTGGCGCCATACCCCGAGCCTGAATAGCTCAGATCGAATCCCAGGTCGCGGTCAGCATCTTCCACCAGCTTCTTGAATCCCGGAGAGGTTCCGGTTCCTCCCACGTAGAGCTTGTTTTTGGAGACGCGGCCGATCATATCCATGTTGACCATGCCCAGCGTCTTGTCGAGGCTGCAGGCGGGGTGATTGGTATAGTAGCTGGAGCCAAGCAAGCCGGTTTCCTCTCCCGCGAAGGCTATAAAGAGGAGCGTGTGCGCGGAACGAGGGCGTTCATGCGCGAACCCGTCGGCTAATTCGAGCACGGCGCTGGTTCCGGAAGCGTTGTCGTCCGCGCCGTGGTGGATCTGACCGATCTGGCTGGGGGCGAGCGAATGTTGGTCGCCTAGCCCAAGATGGTCGTAATGCGCGCCGACGACAATGCACTGGCCGGCGAGCTTCTCATCCCGGCCTTTCAAGACGCCGAGCACGTTAGCTACCTCCTTGCGAACGCGCTTGACGTCCACGGACAGAGCAACTTGCGCCGAGGGTTCCAGCGCGAAGGAGTGGTTCGAAAGGTCCTTGTCAATAGCCTGGCGAAGGTCTTCCAGGCTCTTCCCCGAAGGCTTGAGCCACTCATCCACGACCGGCGCCTTCACCTGGAGAGCCGCGACTTGCATCTCTTCCGGACCAGTGAGCGTGCCAAACTTGACCAGCTCATCGGGCTCGCCAGGGTGATTCCCGAGGTCATTTACCAGGATCATCCCGACCGCGCCGTGGTTTCTTGCGTTGATGGCCTTGTTCACAATTTCCGCGTGCGTGGTGAGCTGTTTTCCCGCGAAGACACTCTTCTCGTCGTTTTCCTGCGGCTCATGCCTGAGCACCAAGACGATCTTGCCCTTGGCGTCCACGCCCTTGTAATCGTCGTAATTGAACTCGGGTGCGGTGATTCCATATCCCGCGAAGAGCAGCGGCGCTTGAACCGTCACTGCCTCCGAAAAGCTGAATGGAACAAAATCCTGAGCGGGGGTGAGGGCGGTGCGTGTGGCGCCGCTTTGGTAGGTCACGGAGTTGTTGGGACCCATTTGCGCGCCTACCGTGATCTTGAAACGTTGGAGGTAAGTTCCGTTGTCTCCCACAGGTTTCAGTCCGAACTTCTTAAAGCGCTTGGCGATGTATTGTGCAGCTTCATCAAGCTCTTTTGTGCCGTCTCCGCGCCCTTTCAACTTGTCACTGGCAAGATACTTGATGGGTTCCAGGAACTCCTTGGAGGTGAACTGCGGCTCTGCTTCTTTTGCCGGGGAGGGTCCTGCGAGCGGCGCAAGGAACAATGCCGCAGCAAGGAGCACAACCCACCTTGCGAAAACACGACTTGAGATTCGTCGGAGGTTCGTGTAAAACGTTTTGCGATCAGACATGTTTCTCCTTTCACAGCGCGGCTTGGAAGCCGCATCCAAAATGTGACTCTCTGTGTCCTTCGTGCCTCCCAAGCTCTAACACAGAGCACACGGAGCATCTCAGTGATCCCGCGCCTGCGGGACTCTTCTGGCCACGGAGGTCACGGAGACGCTAACGACGCGAAGAGAAATCTCCATGGCGCGAGAAGAAGCTGACTGCTACTTCTATAGAGCAATTCAAAGCACGCGCAAAATCAGACACTTCAAGTAGTGTGTTTCGGGCACGGTCAACAGTATCGGGTGGTCGCGCGACTGCGTGCGCCGCTCGACCACGGTCAAAGTGCGGTGAGCATCGAGCGCCGCGCCGGCGATGACTTCGAGCAAGTCCGCCTCGCTCACATGATGCGAGCATGAGCAGGTGAGGAGGAATCCGCCCGGGTTCAGTATCTTGAGCGCGCGCAGGTTCAGCTCCTTGTAGCCGCGCAGCGCCGCCTCCAGGTTGGACTTCTGCCGCGCAAAAGCCGGGGGATCAAGCACGATGGTGTCATAGTGTTGTTTTTCCTGGTCGGCGGCCTTCAAGAAGTCAAAGCAGTTGGCTTCCTTCCATTGCACGTTTGTAACGCTGTTTAATTGCTGGTTGCGGCGCGCGAGGTTGACCGCTTCCGGAGAGGTGTCAATCCCCAGGACGGAATCGCACTGCCGCGCCAGATTGAGCGCAAACCCGCCCGCATAGCTAAAGCAGTCGAGCGCGCGGCCTCGCGCGTATTGGCGGGCCGCCAGGCGATTCTCTCGCTGGTCGAGAAAGCCGCCGGTCTTCTGGCCGCCCATCAGGTCGAAGAAAAATCTCAATCCATTCTCTTCCACCTCAGCTTCGCTAATGCTTTCGCCGGCCAGTGTGCCCTTCTGCTCCGCAAGTCCCTCCAATTCCCGAACCGCCACATCGTTGCGCTCCAGAATCGAGTGTGGCGAAAAGGCCTCCTGGAGAATCCCCACAATCTGCGGCTTCAGCCGGTCCATGCCCTGGCTGAGAGTCTGGATGACGAAGCATGGGCCGTAACGGTCAATAATGAGAGAGGGAAGCAGATCGCCTTCCGCAGAGACAAGGCGGTAGGCTTGAGCGCCGTCCACCACTTGCTGCCGAAAACTCGCCGCCGCGGCTACGCGCTCAGCAAGAAAGGCGCGGTCGAATGGGCGCTCTTCACGTGTAAGCAGGCGCAACGCGATCAGAGACTTGCTGCTGTAAAGCGCCTGCCCCCAAAAATGCCGTCTTCGGTCCTGCAGACGAACCACGGCCCCGGGGCCTGCCTCACCCGCGTCCAGGACGTCGGCGCGGTAAATCCACAAGTGACCTGAGAGGACTCGGTCCACTCCCCGCTGTGAAATGGTGACCGCCTGAGAGAGCATAGTGAAACTGTAACACAAACCGTCAACTTCTTTGTGGGCAGAGAAGATTTCGCGTGCGTTTATAGTGTGGTGTCCCGGCTGATTGTTCACAACAACCACCCCCTACCCCCTCCTTACAAAGGAGGGGAGCCAGCTCACCGACTCCCCTCCTCTCTGAGGAGGGGGCCAGGGGGTGGTGGGCGTGCGTGGCCTGTCACTGATACAATTCCTGATCGATGCTTCTCCAGGAATTCGATTACCAGCTTCCGCCGGAGTTGATCGCCCAGCGGCCTCTGGCCTCCCGTGACGCATCGCGGATGATGGTGCTCGACCGCGAAGCGGGGACCTTTAGGGACCAGGTGTTTCGAGATCTCCCTCAAGTCCTCGAGCCCGCTGATCTTTTGGTTTTTAACAACACTAAAGTTTTTCCAGCCCGCTTGCTCGGGCGGCGGCGGGGCCTCCACTCACAATCCATTGGAAAGCGCAATCCCGCGGCGCGGGAGTTTCTGACGGGTGAAGTCGAGTTGTTGCTGACTCGGCAGGAGAGCGGGGATGTCTGGGAGGGGCTTGTCCACCCGGGCCGAAAGGTGAGAACGGGCGAGGTACTTCTCTTCGGCGAGGGAGAATTGCAGGCAGAAGTTATCGGCCGAGGTGATTACGGAGTGCGCCGCGTGCGTTTGAGGGCGCATGAAGGTACCATCGAAGACGCGATCGACCGCCTGGGCCATGTTCCTCTGCCACCCTACATCCGGCGCGCCGACGAAGCGCAGGACCGCGAGACCTACCAGACGATCTACGCCAAAGTCCGTGGCGCAGTAGCCGCCCCCACGGCAGGTTTTCACTTCACGGAGAGAGTCATCGAGGGGCTGCGCCAGCGCAAGATTGAAAGTTGCGAGATCACACTTCACGTGGGCCTGGGGACGTTTCAGCCGGTGCGGGTGGAGCGCGTGGAAGATCATAAGATGGAAGCCGAACGCTATGAGATTTCCCCTGCCGCCGCAGTCGCTTTGAATGGGGCGCTCGAGCAAGGCCGGCGCATCATTGGCGTAGGCACCACGAGCGTCCGCACCCTCGAACATGTGGGGCACGAGCGCGGCGGAAGAATCGAGCCGGGGAGAGGGGAAACGAGCTTGTTCATTTACCCCGGATTCACATTTCGCGTGGTCCGGGGGCTGCTCACCAACTTTCACCTTCCTAAGTCCACCCTGCTCGTGCTGGTGTGCGCCATGGCAGGCCGCGACCTCACACTCCGCGCCTACGCGCACGCGGTTCGAGAGCGCTACCGCTTTTACAGCTACGGTGACTGCATGCTTGTGCTCTGACAGATTGCGGATTCACTCATGCCTTCCGCGCAACCCGCCCAGTAGACCGAACATCCAACTAACTTCATGCACTTGGGGCTTTCCGGTATTGGTGACTAAAACTTGGGTGAAGCGTCTAAACCCTTAACCACTGGATTTGGAAGGGAGCTATCCAGAAGGTAGAAGTTGCCTTTGGAGGGATGTATCGGTTTATGAAGAAAGCCAAGCTGCCATTGCCGCTGTTGATCCTGATTTTGGCTATCCTCTTCGCGCTCGCCAGCACTTTCGGGGAGTGGATTGGCCGTCCCGCATCCGCCTCGCGCACCCATCCGAGCGATACAGTGGAGCAGCAACAAGCCGCCATCGTCTATGTCCGGGTCATGTCCTGGCTCTCGCGAGTGATAGCTCATCCCGCCGCTCACACAGAGGACAAGGGTGAATCCGCGCGACCTGCCGAACCCATCAAGGCGCCAACTCATGGAGTGGCTGCCCACCGGCTCCAGTTGTGCACCTTGAACAAATCCTCCCGCCCCTCAACGAGCCTGTGCAAGTCTTCCCGTGGTACTTTATCGCCCACCCAACAATCGGAAAGTTCAAGGGCAGTCCTCTCCGCTGCCGACGTGTTGCGGAATTCGAGCACAACAGCCAGCGGTTTCTGACCAGCAGCAAGCGTAGCGCCCGCCAATGAGAATGGCGGGCCCTCCGTCGCGGTGTCACCACTGCACCCGCACGCGATACTTCAGCACGGATTCCGCATTGGCTGCCACCGCCACAGTGAACTGCGCGGCGAACGCAGCCGTCTTTTCGTACTTGTAGTTTGAGTCGAGCATCGTCCAATCGCCGCCAATGGGTTCATTCACAACCACGGTAATGGGCTCCGGCTTGTGATTGCGAAGTGAAATCTCGAAGGCGAACTCGAAAGCGCGGCCATAAGCTTTAAAATCCGTCTGCTTTCTTTCCGCGACCACATCGAAAGCGTTGCCGATGTGTAGATCGAGTGTTTCATCCTTGGGAGTATGGCCGATGCGGTCTTCGCCGATGAATTGCACCCGCCCCTTCGAGTCGCCTTGATATACCCGCCCCGTTCCCGCCGGCAGCGGGATGCCGAGAGAGTTTTCCTGTGAGTTTTTGAACTTAATGTGGACTTGGACCGGTTCTTTAATGGGCTCCCCGGGGCGCTGGGCGTTGTGGTAGTAGTATTGCTGTCCGTCCACCTCGAAAATCTTATTGAAGCTGACCCCCGTAGCGTCAAGCAAGCTGATCTGCTTGGTTTCATTGTCCCGGAGGTTGGTACGACGCTCGAGCGTATAGAGGTGGTACTCGGAGATCGGTTCCTGGACAAATTGGGTCGCCGCAGCTCCAGTGGCCCTCATCGCCATAGGCCGGGGTGCCTTAGCCTCCGCTTCGTAGACCCTGTGTACCTCGCCCGCCACAAGCTGGAGCTGCGCATTCCGAAATGCCGTTCCGCTATTGTTGATGACCGTAACCCAACCGTTCAAATCCGCCGCCTTCTGATCCGACCGAATCGTGAGAACGTAGTCGGCGTTCCAATTGACCTGGTTGGTCAGGTAGGATGCTTCCACCGTCTGCTCGCCAGCCCTCGAGTTGTCCAGCAGCCACACCAGGGTCGGCTTGCTATAAAGGTTCTCCGGCAGGTCCGGGAATACATAACGGTCAGCCCCCATCCCGGTGATGATTTCGTTTCCGACTTTCCACACCGGCGCTTCGTTAAGGGCAAGCAGGGTGGCTTTAACGGGAACTTCCTTGGTGGAATTGTTCTCGGTAACCAACCGCACAAGGGTCAGTTCTTTGCCCACGTATTTTTGGAGAAGCTTCTGCGGGCTCAGCAGGTCGTACTCATAGTTCTGCTCCAGGACGCTCAGCTCCTTGGGGGCGGTGAGCGAGACGATGTGGACCGTGGCCGGATTCACCTGAGCCGCAATATCCATGTAACGTAAGTCCAGGCTCCCCGCGGGAAGCCGCAGCCTGCGCACGTCCCGCACCAGTGCGACGTTGGAGTTGTAAACGGTCACCGCCAGGTCTTTCTGATCCTGTTGCGTGGAAGTCACGGTGGTTTGGGGGAAAGATTGCGCGCCCATCAGGAGCGTGATTGCTACGGCGCAGACGAGTTGGCGCGGCGTGCGTTGCTTCAGCATAAGTCACCTTCCGGTTCCAGAAATGTCATGCCAGACTTTTGGAAGCATCCAGCCTAGCGCGTGTTGCCCCAAAATAAAAGGCGAAATCCCCGCCGCAACAACCGAAACTGGGGCACGGCATCTTACCCGCTGCATACAGCTTCTCTGCTTGTGGGTTTTTTTGCCTCGCTTTGCGCTCTCTGCCTTCCCCCCTATAATCTTTCCAGACTGCTTGACTTTCAGGTAGAGCGGCGGTTTAATGAACATTTTAGGGTTGCGGGGCGGTCCGCGTAACATTTCGGAAACAAATCGTCGAAGAGCACACAAGTCGTTGAATTCGAAGCGCTCGCGAGCTTGTGCGTCCAGGGCGGTTTGGTCTTTTGCCCACCGGGACGGGGTTTTATGCGGGTCAGCACATATCAAGGCCTTTCCAATTTAGCAGGGAGGATCGTATGGCTGAAAAGAGGATCATTGCAGTAGTAGGTGCAACCGGTGCGCAGGGTGGCGGCTTGGTCCGCGCCATCTTGAGCGACCCGCGGGGTGGCTTCAGCGCGCGCTCTCTAACGCGAGACGTCAACTCTGACAAGGCAAAAGCATTGGCAAAGTTGGGCGCCGAGGTGGTCGCCGCCGACGTCGACGACGTGGAGAGCCTGAAGAGGGCGTTTCAAGGCGCCTACGGGGCGTACTGCGTCACGTTTTTCTGGGCGCACTTCTCGCCGGAGAAGGAGTTAGCCGAGGCCGCCAACATGGCCCAGGCGGCGAAGCAGGCGGGGATCGAGCACGTGATCTGGTCGACCCTCGAAGACACGCGCAAGTGGGTGCCCCTCAGCGACAACCGCATGCCCACCCTTATGGGCAAATACAAAGTGCCGCACCTGGACGCCAAAGGCGAGGCCAACCAGGTGTTCACCGACCTCGGCCTGCCGGTGACGTTCCTGCTGACGTCGTTCTACTGGGACAACTTCATCTACTTCGGCATGGGCCCGAAGAAGGGCCCGGACGGCAAGCTGGCTCTCACAATACCCATGGGCGAGAAGAAGCTCCCGGGCATTGCCGCCGAGGACATCGGACGCTGCGCCTACGGCATCTTCAAGAGGGGCCGCGAGTTCATCGGCAAGACGGTCGGCATTGCCGGCGAGCATTTGACCGGCGCGCAGATGGCCGCCGCGCTCACCAAGGCGCTGGGTCAAGAGGTGCGCAACAACGACGTGCCACCCGAGGTGTACCGCAGCTTCGGTTTTCCAGGCGCTGAGGACCTGGGCAACATGTTCCAGTTCAAGCGTGACTTCAACGAATACTTCTGCGGGGCGCGCAACCTCGAGGTCGCCCGAGCCCTCAACCCCGCGCTGCAAAGCTTCGACGCGTGGCTCGCCCAAAACAAGGCCCGTATCCCGCTTGGGTAACCCAAAGCCAGCGCCTAATCGCGCCCCAACCGCACCGCCCGCAAGCGCGCGCCCGCTTAGCCCAACTTCAACACTCGGTGGAGTGAAGTGGTCTATTTAGAGAGAGTTGGTACTCAGATGGTAGGCTAGGACGCACAAGAAGATATGCGTCTGGGTACGCTTCTCGAGTTGGTGGGAGATGGGCCGCTGTCGCCGCGGCGGGCCTACCTGCTTCTCTCCGGACATTTATCCGGTCATTTGTATGTCTTTCATACGACTTATCTCTGTGATACACATGGAATCCATGAAAGCCACGGAAGTTGAAACAGAACGCCGGGAGCCTGCAAGCGGCGCGGTCCCCACCTCGCCGCCGCGCACGGAAAGATTGGTCTCGCTCGATGCGCTGCGCGGCTTCGATATGTTCTGGATTACCGGCGGCACCGCGATCCTGCTCGGCCTGGGTAAGGTCATCCAGCGCCCCTTCTTCGACAAGTTCCTCGAACAGTTCGACCATGTGCCCTGGCAGGGCCTGCATTTCTATGACCTCATCTGGCCCCTCTTTATGTTCATCATGGGGGCGGCCATCCCGCTGGGGGTGGCGAAACGACGGGCCAGGGGCGAGAGTGACCGCACCCTGCTGCTCCACGCCGTCTGGCGGGCCATCGTCATGTTCTGCCTGGGAACGATCACGCAGGGAAATCTCCTCTTGTTTGATTGGTCGAGATTCCGTCCCTGTTACAGCGTGCTGCATGGACTCGCCGCGGGCTATTTGGTGGCTAGCATCGTGGCATTGAAGGTGAAGCCGAAATGGCATGCGGCCACCATCGCCGCTCTGCTTCTTGTCTACTGGGCCCTGGTGATGCTGATCCCCGTGCCAGGGGTGGGCGCGGGAGTCCTGACTCCGCAAGGCAACCTGCCGACTTACGTGGACCAGCTTGTTCTCGGCCACTTGCATTATGGTGAGAATACCTGGTTCCTGAGCTATCTGGGCTTCGGCGCCTCAGTGTTGCTGGGCGTGCTGGCCGGGCAGATGCTGATCTCCGACCGTACGCCGATGAGCAAGATCTATCGCCTGCTGACCGCGGGCTCGGTGAGCCTGGTGGGGGGACTCCTCTGGAGTCTGTCGTTTCCCGTGATCAAGCTGATGTGGACAAGTTCTTACGTGCTGATCTCCGGCGGCCTGAGCTTTATGGCCTTGGCGCTCTTCTACTGGATCATCGACGTGCTCGGCTATAAGAAGTGGGCCTTCGGATTTATCGTTATCGGCATGAATTCCATTGCGGTTTACGTTGCCACCGAAATCTTTGATTTCCGGCACGTGGGTAACATCTTCGTGGGCCACCTGCTGCCGCTTATCGGCCGTTGGGCGGCATTAGTCGAGGCCAGCGGCGCATTTGCCGTCGTCTGGTTAATACTTTATTGGATGTATCGCAAAAAGGAATTTATCAGGATCTGATGGCCGGGCCCCAGCTCCACGTCCCCTGATCCACGTTCGACCAGAGCGGGTAGCGCCCGCCACTAAGATCGGCGGACCGTAGGCCGCGGCGGGCGCCACCTGCTGTCATTCCGCCTTGGCAGCGCCGCCCGCCACGCGCAAACACCCGGTAGCTGCCGCGCGGTCTCCCGGGGATGGATGCCGCCGAACCGGGGAAGCGGTGCGGGCCTGTCCGATTCAGATTGATGACGTGTGGTGGCTGGAGCAATATCGTGGCTGAAGGCGCAGCAAAAGCCCACCTTCAGAAAAACCCTGACCGTGGCCCCCGCTCTGCCGACCGCGCGCCCCTCGACTTTTCCCTCCAGAAGGTATATAAATATCATATACGATGACTCTGTGGACTGACTGCACTGGTTTTGATTGGGATACGGGCAACTCCGATAAGAACTGGACCGCCCACCGCGTTTCGGACTCGGAGTGCGAGGAGGTCTTTTTTAGCCGTCCCTTCGTCGTTCGCCAGGACCTCCAGCACTCCCAGGAAGAGCCCGGGGGTTATGCACTGGGGCAGACGGATCGAAGCCGCGGGTTATTTGTCGTCTTCACCATTCGAGGGAAACTCATCCGCGTGATTTCAGCCCGCGACATGACGCGCAAGGAACGGAGAATCTACCAAACCCATGCGAAAACTGAAGAAGAAGGTTATTCCGAAATTTAAATCCGAAGGGCGCGAAAGAGCCTTTTGGGCCAGCCACGATTCGAGCGATTACCTGGATTGGACAAAAGCGCAACGCGCTCTGCTGCCGAATCTGAAACCATCGGTCCGAACGATTTCACTGCGCTTGCCTGAAGCTCTCATCGCCCGGCTCAAAGTCCTGGCGAACAAGCGCGATGTACCCTATCAATCGCTGCTCAAGGTTTTGCTGGCCGAGCGGCTGAAACAAGAGGAGGCGACACAAGTGCCGACCTTTCGCCCCGCTCAGAGCCTGCCCTGAGCGCAGCGAATGGGGCAGGCTCTGAAGGCTGAGGGCGAGAGGTTGGCTTGGCGCGCCCATCGCAAGAAACGCGCCGTGTGCGCCACCCGCGGACGCGGGCCGTGTTGAACGAGGATGAGCTCGAAATCCTGGCGCGGGTCATGCAGGCGCGGCGGGAGGAGCACGGCTCTCCTCTGACCGCCTGGGTGTTTCTTCCTGACCCCGCCGCGGCGGGGCCTGCGATCCTCGGGCCGCGATATCTGAAGGGCCTCTCCCTCGTCGTGGAATCGGTGCAGGTCAGCTCCACGCGGCGGATCAATGTGCAACGTGGAAAGCTCGGGCGACTTTGGCAGGGACGATTTTCTCTATCGAATCGTGCTGACTGCGTGCTACGATCCTGGGCGCTGCGGAGAAGGCCCGTCAGCGTGCATTGCACTCGTGTTGACCACCCAATTCCTGAACTTGGAGAGGGAGGAACAAATGACTGAGAAAAGAAGAGACGCGACGAATCGTCCATCGAAGAAGCTGATCTACGCAATCACGGTGCTTTTACTCGGCGTCAGCACAGCCATAGCGCAGAACAAAGCTGATCCGCTCAAGAGCGGATTTGAGAATCCGCCCGAGGGTGCGCGTCCGCGGGTGTGGTGGCACTGGATGAACGGCAACATCACCAAGGAAGGCATCAAGCTGGACCTGGAGTGGATGCACCGGGTGGGTCTGGGCGGCTTCCAGAATTTTGATGCGGCGCTGGCAACGCCCAAGGTGGTGGAGCATCGCCTGGCGTACATGACGCCAGAGTGGAAAGATGCCTTCAAGTACGCGACGATCCTCGCCGATCAACTGGGACTGGAAGAGGCGATTGCAGGTTCGCCGGGCTGGAGCGAGAGCGGTGGTCCATGGGTCCCGGCGTCGCAGGGAATGAAGAAGTATGTGTGGAGTGAGACATTAGTCGAGGGCGGGAAGCCATTCAAGGGAGCGTTAGCCAAACCGCCGTCGAACACTGGGGCCTTTCAGAACCTGGCCATTCAGGACCTTCTCGAAGCGCCAGAGGGCGCTCGGGCGATTCCGCAGTTCTACGCCGATGCTGCGGTCATCGCATACCGCGCGGCAGCAAGTGATGTGCCGGTCGAATCGTTGCACCCAAAGGTGACGGCGAGCGCAGGCACAGTTGACGCGGCGATGCTCAGCGATGGGGACCTGCAAAAAACAACAAAGCTTCCAATCCCAGCAGCCGGCGAAAGTGCCTGGATCCAATACGAATTCGCTGAGCCCCAGACGATGCGCTCCGTTACCATGGTGATGAAAAATGTGAATACGATTGCCGCGCTGCTGGCCGGGATCACCAACCCGGAGAAATCCCTCGAGGCGAGTGATGACGGGCAAAACTTCCGGGCCGTAGTGAAGCTTCCTGACGGTAGCGCTCCCGAGTATACCGTTTCTTTCCCACCGGTGATGGCGAAGTTTTTCCGCGTCGTTTTCAAGCGGACACCCCCTCCTCCTTTGCCTGATTGGTTGAGCGGCATGGACCCCACTTCACTGGGGATCAAGATTGGCGCACCTCCGACCGACTATGAAATTGCCGAGCTGGTGCTGCATCCGGGAGCGCGGGTCAACAGGTTCGAAGAGAAGGCCGCCTTCACTCCCCTGCCCGACCTCTATCAGTTCGCGACACCCCCCGTCGCTGCAACCGAAGTGGTTTCAAAGTCCGATGTCGTCGACCTGACTTCGAAGTTGGGCGCGGACGGTACGCTGGAATGGACACCCCCAGCCGGCCATTGGGTCATACTCCGGTTCGGCTATTCACTCTTAGGAATCACCAACCATCCGGCGACCGCAGAGGCTACAGGCCTTGAAGTCGACAAGCTGAACCGCGGCTTTGTGAAGAACTACATGAACGGCTACCTGGACAGCTACAAGGAAACGGTAGGCGCGCATTACATGGGCAAGCGTGGCATCCGGTACGTGATTAATGATAGCTGGGAGGCCGGGTCGCAGAACTGGACCGACGACATGATCGCTCAGTTCAAGAAGCGGCGTGGCTATGATCCGCTGCCCTGGATGCCGGTTCTCACCGGGCAGGTGGTCGCAAGCGCCGAAGCCAGCGACCGGTTCCTGTGGGACTTTCGCAAGACCATTGGCGATTTAATCGCGGACGAGCATTACGGCCAGGTGGAGGCATCGCTGCACGAGCGGGGCATGGGCCATTACGGGGAATCTCACGAGGGCGGACGCGCCTTTGTTGGCGATGGCATGGAAGTCAAGAAGTTCAACGAAGTGCCCATGAGCGCCATGTGGACCCAGGTCCCGGGGGTGAACAAAGAGCAATACGGCTACAACGCGGACGATCGGGAATCGGCATCGGTGGCGCATATCTACGGTCAGAACCTGGCCGCAGCCGAGTCGATGACCGCGGCTGCCGCGCCCTGGGCGTGGTCGCCGGCGACGCTGAAGCCGACGGCCGATCAGGAGTTTCTGAACGGGATCAATCGCTTTGTAATTCACGAGTCGGCACACCAGCCGCTGGTGGGCAAGGCGCCGGGATTGACGCTTGGGCCCTTCGGGCAGTGGTTCAACCGCAACGAAACCTGGGCGGAAGAGGCTGGTCCATGGGTGAAGTACATTGCGCGCAGCAGCTATCTGCTTCAGCAGGGGCACTTCGGCGCGGACCTGGTTTACTTCTACGGCGAAGATTCGAACCTGACCGCGATCTTTGCGGATAAGTCACCGGATGTGCCGGCCGGCTATGGCTTCGACTACATCAACGCCGACGCCCTGATCCACGAGCTGAACGTCGCCGGCGGCCGCATCACCACCAAGAGCGGCATGAGCTACCGTGTGCTGGGGCTTGATCCGTACAGCCAACACATGTCGTTGCCCGTGCTGCGTGCCATTCACAAACTGGTGCAGGATGGCGCTATCGTTGCCGGTCCGAAGCCGACCGACGATCCCAGCCTCGCCGACGACAAGGCGGAGTTCCCAAAACTGAACGAGGAGCTGTTTGGCGACGGCACGGGCGTGCACAAGGTTGGCAAAGGCACGGTGTACGCAGGCCAGGGTCTGGCGGATGTCTTCAACGCGTTGAAGGTGGCGCCGGACTTCGACTACACCAAGCCGGAGAGCGATACGCGCCTTCTCTTCGTGCATCGCAAGCTTGCGGAGGGCGATCTGTACTTCGTGGATAATCGCAACGACCGCGACGAAACGGTGGATGCAAGCTTCCGCGTGACCGGTAAGGCGCCGGAACTCTGGCATGCCGAGACGGGCAATTCGGAGCCTGTGTCTTACACGATCGCGGACGGCCGCACCACGGTGCCGTTGCACCTGGAGCCGTGGGGCACGGTGTTCGTGGTATTCCGCAAGGCGCCGAAAGCGGCGTCGCGCACTTTGCCCAAGGTGGTGGAGACGCAACTGGCGACGGTGGATGGCCCGTGGAATGTGAGCTTCCAGCCGGAACGCGGAGCGCCGCCCTCGATCACTCTGGACAAGCTGTCGTCATGGAGCGATAACCAGGACGCGGGCGTGAGGTATTTCTCTGGAACCGGCACCTATACGAAGACCATTCAGGCTGCGGCGGACTGGTTCAAGAAGGGTGCGCATCTGTGGATTGACTTGGGCGATGTGAAGAACCTGGCGGAGGTGACGGTGAACGGCAAGTCGCTGGGCATCGTCTGGCATGCTCCCTATCGCGTGGACGCCACCAGTGCATTGAAGCCGGGCGCGAACGAAGTGACCATCAAGGTGATCAATGCGTGGGTCAACCGGCTGATCGGCGATGAACAACCAGACGCGACGACGAAATATACGTTCGCAGATGTGAAGCCGTACAAGGCGAACTCGCCGCTGCTGCCTTCGGGAGTTCTTGGGCCGGTCCATCTTTATTCCGTGGCCACGCAGTAAGGAGATGAGAATCATGAAGGCTTTGCATCGGGCTTGGCGGCCGCGCACGTCCTCGCTCCTCTTTCTATCCTTCTTCACTGTGTTGAGCTTCAGCTTGCTCCTATTGGGGATTGTCTCCGCGCAGGCGTGGACCCCTTCTTTACGCAGCGTGGGCCAAGTGGCTTCCGAGCAGGCGTGGACCCCCAATTACGACGAGTCCAAGGCCGGAAACTTCACACTTCCCGACCCGCTCGCGTTCAATGACGGCAAGCCGGTCAAGACCGCGCGGGAGTGGAGGGAGCGCCGTCGCGCGGAGATTCTCCAGCTTCTGGAGACGAATGTCTATGGCCGCACTCCGAAGCCACTGAAGCGTATCCGCTTCAAGGTTTTCGATGTCGATAAAGAGGCGTTGGGCGGCAAGGCCATCCGCAAGCAGGTGACGATCTATATGCCCACCCCGAAAGCTGAGGTTTCCGAGGACCTGCTCGTTTACATTCCCGCCGATGCACCCAAGCCGGTTCCGGTGATCCTTCAGCTCAATTTCAACGGCAATCAATCCGTCACCAGCGATCCTGGCGTCAAGGCCGCAACCCTTTGGATCGGGGATCCGCCCGTGCGGCAGCAGGCCCCGGAGCGATTACGAGGGATCGACAAGGAATTCAACGTGGAGAAGGTCCTGGCGCGGGGATACGGCTTTGCTACGATTTGCTATGGGGACATCGAACCGGATTTCAAGGAAGGGTACATGCAAGGCGGCCTTCGCCAACAGTTCTTTCAACTGGGCCGGACCGAGCGGGCGCCGGATGACTGGGGAGCTATCGGGGCATGGGCTTATGGTTTGAGCCGCGCCATGGATTACCTCGAAAAGGACAAGGACGTTGACCCCCATCGTGTGGCGATCATGGGTCACTCGCGACTGGGGAAGACGGTCCTTTGGGCCGGCGCCCAAGATGAGCGTTTCTCCATGGTGCTGTCGAGCTGTTCGGGAAGGGGAGGCGCTTCACCGTGGCGGCGCAACTACGGTGAAACGATACAAAGTATGTCGCGGATGTTTCCGTATTGGTTCTGTCCCAACCTTTTTAAATATGTTGACCAAGTGGATAAGCTCCCGGTCGATTTGGACGAGTTGATCGCGCTGATCGCGCCGCGCCCGGTTTACATCACCAGCGCGGTGGAGGATCAGTGGGCAGACCCACATGGCATGTTTATGGCGGCGGTGGCGGCGGGCCCCGTCTACCAATTGCTCAAGGCAGAAGGCCTGGGCACGGATCAGATGCCGGCGATCAATCAGCCCATCATGCACACCATGGCCTTTCATATCCGTGAAGGAAAGCACGCGGTTACGGCCTTCGATTGGGACCAGTTCCTGGCTTTCGCTGACCTGCGCCTGCGCGCTCATTGATGGAACCTATATTCGGGAGGGCGGGCATTTTGTGCCCGCCGTGCCCGCCTTTTGGTGTGGAGGAAGGCCTTCCCTTTAGTGGTATCATCAGATCAAAGGGGTAACGCAAATGAGAGAAGTAGCCGTCATAGGCGCGGGGATGACTCCGTGCCGTTCCCGGTGGGTTGAGAAGACCTTTTGGGAATTGGCGCAAATGGCGGTGTGTGAGGCGGTCCGTGACGCCGGAATCCATGTTAAGGAAGTGGAAGCCGGCGTTGCGGGGATTTACAACGACATTTTCGAGTTCCAGGCGATCCCCGAAAGCGGCTTGCAGGGTATTGTAGGGCTTCAGAACAAGCCATTGATGAGGGTCTCGAATGGTGGCGCAACCGGGGCCTATGCAATGCTGGCGGGTTACAACATGATCGCGAGCGGGCAGTATGACCTCATGCTCGTCTTCGGGGTGGAGAAGGCACTCGATTGTTATGACTTCGAAGCGGAGAGCGCCACCCCTGCGGTGGTACAGACAATCGGTTATTCGTGGGACCCGTGGTTCGAGCGGCCTCTTGGCGCACATGCCTCCGAAAGCTACGCGGAGGTTATCCAGGCCTATATGGATGAGTATCCCGGAGACCTCGCTCCCATGGCGCGCGCCAAGATAGTAGAACTCTTCTGCGCCCAAGCGCAAAACAATCCCTTCGCGCAGCGACTAGGTGAGAAAGTTACGGCAGAGCACGTGCTCCACTCGCGTTACGTGGTTTACCCCATTCGAGCCCTCGAAACCTGCGTGTACACGGAGGGCGCCTGCGCATTGATTTTTGCCTCAGGGGAAATGGCGCAGAGAATCAAAGAGCGGACCGGCCGAGAGCCGATCTGGATAACGGGCGTCGGGGCCGCGAATGAACCCTACTTCGTCGGAAATGACATTACGCGCTATAAGGTCCTCCATCGCATCTACTCCGATTACCTGGCCACACGAAAGGCGTTGGAGCAGGCTCGGCTCACCATTGACGATATTCAGGTGATTGAGTTGCACGATGCTTTCATCCCCCAGGCGATGATCACACTCGCCGAAATGGGGGTGGTGCCGCTGGGTCGCGGCAACGACCTTGTCGAGGAAGGCATCATCATGCCCGGCGGGAAACTCCTGGTGAATCCTTCGGGCGGACTCGTGTTCGGCGGACACTTCGTTGGGGGGTCCAACATGATGTCGACTTGGAGCGTCATGCGGGAACTGCGAGGGAAGAACCTGGAGCACGGGCTGGTCCACGGCACGGGCGCATCGCTTTCGATGTACGGTGTGGCTATGGTGCTGGAAAGGAGAGTTTGATCATGCCGAGGAGAAAGAAAGAGCCGGTGATCTCACCTGCGATGCTCCCCAAGGTGGGGATTAAGGAAGTCCAAGCAGGAGGCAGTAGATTCCTGTTGCGAAACGATGTCATGTTCACTGCCATGCAACACGCGCAGGGGGAATTCTCTGATTTCTTTCTTGCGCTTCGAGATGAAGGCAAACTCTTCGGCCACCGTTGCCCGCAGTGCAAGCACCTGATCATCCCGCCTTTTATGAAGCGTTGCCCGGCATGTAATTTCGTCGAGATGAGCAAGGAGTATGTAAGGGATTTGGGCGTCGTGGCTGCCACCCCGGTAATCACTGTTTTTGCTCCCAGCCGTTTCAAGGGACAGGTGCCGTTTGGCACGGGCCGGGTGTTTCTCGAGACTCTGGACGGCAAGCTCAGTGATACCGCCATGCTAATCAGGGTGCGAACCACGCGGGGAACGATACGGCCCGGGATCTATAGGAAAGGCACGCCTGTCAAAATCGCATTCCGCGACGAAAGGAAAGGCGAGATCGGAGACATCTTTGCGCTGCCCCAGTCTGAGCTTACGGCTGAGCAACTGGCCAAGAGTCCCTTGCTTGAAAGCGAGATTGAGTGGGGCCGGCTCTCTGAACATGAATTAGGCCAGGCCACTCCGCAACTTCAGGAAGCCTTGCGAGAAGTCAAGATCCATTTCCAAAAACTTGCCGAAATGGTCCCGCAAAGCGCGCGAGCGACTGCCAATCTTGCCAACTGGAATCGCACTGTCAACGTCCAGACGGGCGGCGGAAATTTCAGTTTTGCTGTGAAGAAGGGAAAGTTGCAGGTGCGAGATGAGAGTGCTGAAGAAGCGGATTTGATCTTGAGGGTAAATGACCCCTCTGTTCTCCTCGCGTGGCTGCGCGATAGTACAGAAGGCATGGGGGAAGGATTTCAGAGCCCGGCGCTAACCGATCTGGTAGTCGAGGGAACGCTGGTGCTGAATAAACCCGAGTTGGAAACGATCACTCGCCTTGATCGCGTTCCGCGCTCCCTTCGACGAGACCACGTCCTGACTCGTTGAACGCGATAAGAGCCGCGACCCCGCAGGCGCGGGACGGAGGCCCGCGCTACCTAAGCTTGAGAGGCTAGCCCTCTCCCCCTTGGGGGAGAGGGTGGCCCGCCGCCGGCGTTTTCTCCAGCCGGGGCGGGCCGGGTGAGGGGGTTGCGAGCTCGGCATTGAAAGCCCATTAGCTACCGGCCGATAATGTAACGCAAAGGATCTATCTCTTCACGCAGGATTCGCAGTTCCTCCTTTTCCGGAGGCTCTGTCTGCTTTACACCAGGTACCGCAAGTATTTCGAAGGCGGTGTTTTCTTGAACCTGGGCAAAGCTCACCCCGGGGTGGAAGCTCTCCACTTGCATGCGCTTTGACTCGTTATTAAAACTCATCACCGCGAGGTCTGAAATGACCCGGTATGGCCCGGACCCGCCAGGAAGACCTGCTGCCTCACGTGCCCCTGGGCCAGACAAATAGCCAGGCGTAGTGAGAAAATCAAGCCTTTCAACGTAGCGCCTTCGCTCGTGCGGCATCACCACCATGGTTCGCCAACAGAAGCTTGCCAAATCGTTGGCGCCTCCGCTGCCCGGCAGGCGGGCCCTGGGCTTTACGTAGTCACCGATCACTGTGGAGTTAAGGTTGCCGTAGGGGTCGATTTGCGCTCCACTCAGGAAGGTATAATCCATCATCCCACGCTGGCAAGTCTCCATGATGTCGTTCATACTGGTTGCCATCAAAGCCCGATAGAAACTGCGCGAGTCCCCTACCGAAATCGGCATTGATGGCATCAGCGGCGCAAGCCCCCCAGCTTCAAAGACAATCAGGAGGTTCGGCGCATGAGTCTTCTGGGCCAGCACGGCTGCGGCCACTGGCGCGCCCGTTCCCACCGCGGCCGTGGATCCATCTTCAAGCAGTCTCGCCGCCACACAGATCATTAACTCCATTGCATTGTAGTCAGCCATGTCTAGTCCGCCTGTGGCACCAGTAACTCCAGGGCGCGCAGTTCTCTGATTCGGTTCATTCCCCCGCAGAGCCGCAAGTAACTTTCGAAGTCCGGTGTGTCGAAGATGTACTTCTTCAGGAACTTGCTGAATTCAGCTTCGTCCTTTTCAACCTCGAGCCATAGGCGCAAGTGCTCTTCGTCTGAATAGTATTCGCCTGGCATGTTCCCCGGGTAAGACCCGAAAGGCACCTCGCAGACCGCATCCACGCAAAAAGCCGGGATAATAGTGGACTCGGGGTGACTACGGATTTCGTCATTACTCACGAGGTGTTCCACAGAAACAATCACACGCTTGGATGCCCGGCCTATGTCGAAGTCAGCGACCGTGTTTCCCCGGATGCGGCAGTTGCCATAGCAATCCGCCTCGTGAACGTGAATAATTCCGACGTCCGGATAGAGAGCCGGGAGAGCAACTAGTTTGCGGTGGCTGAAAGGACATTCGATCTCCTTGGCAGCACTGAAACGGAAAGTGTCTGTTCCCAACATCGTGTAAGAGGGAATAAAGGGGATTCCCGCAGCGGCAGCACGAAACCGGCAGGCCAGGGAGTAGTTTGTCCATTCACAAATCTCGACCTCACCACTCTCGATTACCCGTCGACTGTGAGGGGACAGGCCACGCGCCTCAAGCCCGATAACGTACGCCAAGTCGAGGCGCGCTATAAGCCTCTCCCCGTGCATGTTCCCTGCGGCCACGATCTGAAAATCGTGCGTCGCAGTGTGTCCCGCGAACCCTAAATTCCGCTTCTTTTGTCGTAATATCTCATGCAGGATTGCCGTAGCGATTCGGTTGGTCCCGAAGCCTCCGGAGGCGATGTAGTCGCCGTCCTTCACGAATCTCGTCACCGCCTCCTGCACAGACATCAGCTTGTTCGTCAGTGCCCTGTTCTTCTGCCGAAAAAAGGCGCGGGCGGCTTCGCTATCAGGGTTCATAAATAGTGGACCCGACCCACAGCTCAGCTCGCTCATGCTACCTCCTACAGTTGCTAGCACACTCTAATATCATAACGAATCCATATCCCGTTAGACCAATTCTCCCACATTATGCTCTAATAAAGTACGGGGGAGGCTTTGGATGGGGGCGCGCGGACTTCTAGCAGAAATCTTTCAGGACGACGATCTATTGCTGCTTGCCAAGGCAGTACGTGAATTCGGTGAGCGCGAGCTTGTGCCGTACCTTAGAGAGTTAGGCAAGGAGGAGTTTCCAGACAAATTCATTCCGCTAGCTGCCGGGAGTGGATTTCTGGGCACGGCCATCCCCAGTGAATTCGGGGGTCAAGGTGGAACGCTGGAAGCGTTTCTACCTGTCATCGAGGGTATCGCGGCTTATGACGGGTCCTTGGCCCTCACGCTTGCTGCTCATGAATCACTTGCCACAACGCATGTATTGCTGGCAGGGAGCGGTGAGCAAAAACGGAAATGGCTCCTTGACTTGACGACGGGTAGGAAAATCGGCGCGTGGTGTCTCACTGAGCCTCAGGCGGGCAGCAACATCTTTAATGATATGAGAGCAAAGCTCTCGAGAACTTCGCAAGGCTGGATACTCAATGGGGAGAAGACCTTCATCACGAACGGATGTCACGCCGATCTCTACGTCGTCCTGGCGCGAGCCATCGGCCAGGACGGGCAAGATGCAGGCATAACCGGCTGCCTTGTGGAAAGGCAAGGTAATCGACACGGAATCACCCCCGCGCCGCTCCATGGGAAAATGGGGATGTGGCACAGCGACACCGCGGCTGTGAAGTTTGATAACGTCTTTATTACTGAGGACTCTATTCTGGGTCCAGTCGGAAGCGCTGGACAGGTTACGCGACGCGTCCTTTTGCGGGCAAGAATTGGTGTAGCGGCCCTTGCCCTGGGCCTTGCCCGCGACTCGCTCGAGCGGGCGACCAGTTACACGAAGACGCGAAACATCGGCAAGGCGACACTTTTTGAGCAACAGCTTACACGCACGAAACTTTCCGGCATGGAAGAAGGTTTGTGGGCGGCGTGGCAAGCCGTGCGCAGCGCAGCCCGCTTGGCTGATCAATCCAAGCCCTTCAAAGTGCAGGCGTGCATGGCCAAGGTGTTCGCTACGGAGACTGCCTTGCGCATTGCCGACGAGGCCATCCAACTTCTCGGCGGCTACGGGTACATGAGGGATTACAAGGTCGAGCAGAATTACCGTGACCTACGCCTGTTAACCATTGGGGAAGGCGCCTCCGAAATCCTGCGGCTCGCCATTGCCGGGCATCTGGCAGAGCCTGGGTTTGGCGGCGAGGACCTCATCCCTTCGCTGGAGAGCCTTGAGTGTGATGCCGGATTGACATGTGCATCTGCGAGCTCCCCCTGGGGCCCGTCTCGTCATGCCTTTCAACTTGCAAGCGATTCATTCCGGATTGCACTCGAACAAATCAAGAAGGCTGAAGCTTGTGGTGATTTGTCTTCGCTTAGGCAGTCCAGTGCAATTAAGGTGGCAGACCTGGGTACCAAACTATGGGTCGCCGGTCAGGTAATCCGCTCCGGCGCTCAGCTTGTCAACCGTGGGGCCGCTTCCGGAAAAATATTGTCTCTCGCAAAATCTTTTCTCATGAAAGCTTCCCTCGAGATCTGCCACCAGGCCATGGAACTTCTTCGAGCACACGGCCTGACCGACGGCAGGTTGTTAAGCAACTACTCAGCAGTGCTTGAAACCGCCGCAAGAAACTGCTCTTCCGAATCTCCTCTGCCGCGCACCGCCGAAGGGTCATGACGTTCGCTTATTGACGTTCGAGCCTCTCCCAAGTAACCCCTCACCCGGCCCGCTTCCCGATGAAGTGCATCGGGACAGCGGGCCACCCTCTCCCCTCGGGAGAGGGCTGGTACCAAGAACACATAAAATAGCGGCCCTCTCCCTTGCCCCATGGCCCGGAGTCGCCGCGCCATCCGCTCCGCATAGCAATGCTTGCACCCCGGGCTGACCTTCGTGCAGCCCGTAAGCGGGTTCCAAGTGGATTCCGTCCACTCAATTGTGGGGTTCGCCGCCACGATCTACCTCGCCCGGCCCCCCAAACTATCGAAGCTGGCGGGCGTGAAAGGCGGACTCTAGAGCCCCTCGCTCAAGATCTCTGCTACATCACGGCTGCCGTGCAGAATGGTGACCACTTGTAACGGTTTGGTTTCAGGTCGGTACACAATCAGATAGGAGTACACAGAAAAGAACCGCACACCGGCTGAGGTCAAATCGTGCGGCCAGTGGCCCGCGCCGGGAAAGCTGGCCAGGTAGACACACTTGGTTCGGTTGGTGGACTCAACCCGGTCGGCTGCTTCCCTGCCGACTTCCCGCTTTACGTAACGCCAGATTTGTACCAAGTCGCGGGCTGCCTGCGGAGCCAGGACATATCGCCGTGTCATTCCGGTTGAGCTTTCAGTCGTTCAAGGTGCGCGTCCAGTTCGTCCTCGGGAATCCCTTCTCCCCGATTAAGTTCTTCGATTCCCCTGCGGATCTTGGCATCCACCGTTTGGCGATTGGCCATTAACCATTCGTCCCGCTCATGCAGCACCTCCAACGCCCGGTCGATCACGTCGTCGGGGCTTTGATAAGCGCCGGAGCGTAACGCTTCCGCAATGCGGTGTTCCTGTTCGGGCTTCAGTCGGATAGGCATGGCCAATTCTCACGGCGGACTCGGCGATTTCCCACTGATGCCAGTGTAGAGGCGACCGCCTGGTTATGTCAAACGAACCGCAAGGCGGGGCAGGCGCCGAGTGCCGCTACAGAGGACCTGCGACCTCATACCCAAAGGATTTTGAGGGCAGTGCCGACGCGCTCGAAGTCCTTGTCCCTCGTGACCAACGTTGCCTTTCTGGTTTGGGCGAGGGCGGCGGCGAAGCAGTCGGCATAGGGAAGATTGTACTGAGCTTTGAGGCTTGCGGCCAGCTTGGCCAGTTCCATGTCCACGTCGAAAACCTGGACGGGAAGCTGGGCGATCTCTTGCAGCTTGGCGGAGGCCGCCTTCTCTCCGCGCGCGCGCCAGACCGAGTAATAAACCTCGCCCCAGTTGACCACCGACATCGCGAGCGGGTGTTTGGCCTCCGCCGCCTTCGCCAGCAGTTCTTCGACCTTGTCGGCCCCCGGGCGGTCTTCGAAAAACGTCATAAGGGCGCTCGCATCTAGAACGTAGGTTTTCATAGGGTCCGCTCGCGCTTGCGCTCCTCGAGCAGGGCGGCGAGCGCTGAGGGTTCCCCTTTGAGCGATCCGCGCAGGCCGCTGATGAATTCGCGGGTGACTGGCTGAACGATGATACGCCCTTCATCTTCAACAAAGGTGACCCTCGTCCCCTTTTTGATCCCGAATCGGCGGCGCAGGCGAGCGGGGATGACGAGTTGTCCCTTGGTGGTTACAACGCTAGTTTCGATCTTCATTGGGCACCTACTACTCACTTCATCCTACTCTTTGTGTCTAGGTAAGTCAAGGCATTTAATTCCTACTCTGACAAGCGCGATGGATATAAAAGCATGACTCCGGGACATTATCCTGGCAAGCGCGCGTAGGGTAGTGGTGCGGGATCCCCTTCGGAACACTGGTCATTCCCGCGAAAGCGGGAAGCCAGTCCGTCGTCGTGGCATCTCCAATGGCTTGCGGAGTGGATTCCTCCCGCAGGGCGGGACGGGAATGACTGCACCTGGGAGCGCCCGTGTCTCGCAAATGACACCAGTACCCGCGCGTAGCACACACAAAAGCCGCGATTGAAGCGTTCAGGCGCTGGCGGGCCTGAACAAAAAGTGTTCCACGATTGCCAGCGTCGTGCGAACATAGGGATATGGTTTACCAACAGCAGTTCTCACTTCGCACCGCAGGGCAAGGCGACATGCACGACATCACTCCTCAGGTGGCTGCCGCCGTCGCTGCGTCGAGCATCAAGACCGGGACCGTCAACGTTTTCAATATCGGCAGCACGGCGGCAATTGGCACCATCGAGTTTGAGCCCGGGCTTCAGCATGACCTGCCGGCCATCCTCGCGAAGCTCATCCCCCCTAGCCGCAACTACGGCCACGAGCAGGCGTGGCACGACGGCAACGGCCATTCGCATTTGCAGGCAACCCTGCTCGGCCCCTCACTGACCGTACCCATTGCGCAAGGCGAAATGCGGCTCGGAACATGGCAGCAAATCTTCCATCTCGAGTGCGATGTGCGCGGACGCGAGCGCACGGTGATGGTCACCGTGATGGGCGAAACGTAGGTATCCGGTATGGTGGGCCAGCCCCCCCTAGGCGCTAAAACAGGGGAGCAAGCGTGGCGCTGTAGGTCCGCGCTAACGATTACTGGCCTCCGGGTTTTCCCAGCTCGAGAGCACCTCTTCGATCTTGTCTTGTACTGCCCATCGGGCCTCACTCCGCTCCACCCCCCGCATCAACAACTCGTCGTAATGGGTATGCTTGTGCCGGATGGAGGCGGTGACGGCCAAGCGCAGAGCGTGCTCATCGAGTGCGCGGCCTGAGGCTGAGCGGCCCACGCGCCCGCTGCCGCGCTCGGCGGTGTGCCGGCGGGCTGGCGCACACCCCGCAGCTTGGGGTCTGTCACTTAGGGCCTACGGCCCGCGAAAGCTCATGAAAAAGCATCATGGGTATGCGCGCGGAACCGATTCGCATTAACTCCTTTGATTTCAGCACGGCGTAATTTGCGAGCTAGGGTTTTTCGACCCTGCGATCTCCCGAAGGGACCGGGGGACTTTGCCGGGTCATCTGATCACAGCCTTTGCCGGACGTGCCTCCGGCGAATCGCAGACGTTAAAGGGCAAACGTCTGCGCCAGCCCGCTGCATTCCGTCGGCACGAGCACGATCAGAAATCGACGCCTCGGCAATTTTCCGCGCCCAATCAATATTATGGCCCGCTTCATAGCGACTTCCCCGACGTCCACTATCTGGACCACGACGGAGGGAACGCAACCTGTCTCCGGACGCGCGTGCTTCCCCATTCCCTGTTCCCTATTCCCTATCCCCTGTCCCCTATTCCCTGTCGTAGCTTGCCTCCTTACTCGCGCGGGCGCAGGGCTCTTCCGCGGCAAGGCCCTTTCTCGTCAACTTGGCCGCCTCTGTCCAACTTCCGGGTTGCGCGTCAACCGACAACAATTCGCCGGGCTGTAGTTTTGAGCGTTATCGCCTGATTTCGACAGCTAACATTGCACCGTGTTTTGTGCGAGAATCCTAGAATGTTCAAGATTCGGATGATCCTGTTTCTCTTGATAATCGTCTGCGGAAAAGCGTGGGCACGGGATCAATTTGAAGGGGTCAGGTGCGGAGCCGACATCCCCAAGTCTCTGATTGGGAAACACGACTCAAATGAACGAGTGGTTGTGCTCGAAGAACGGCACAAAGATTTGGGTCTCAAGGATTTGGGTGGAATAGAGATTTCTGATCGCTTGTTCCTGGTTTCTTGGCAGATTTGCGGAAACGAGTACGAACTGCTCGTGAATACGAAAAGTGGCCTTATTCGTGACGTGCTTCCATTCCCTCCTCATTCAGCGACCTTGCCCCAGTTCATTGGCACATGTCAATCTGGTGGAAAAGGGATTCCTGAAGCCGTTGTGGCAGTGCTGAATAACAGCGCAAAATACAACGCAAGAGATGCAAAACTGGCCAAGACTATGCTCAAAGCAACTGCGGCATGGAAGATAGACAAGACCGAAGAGAAGTTTGCTAAGCAATCGACGGAAAACCTAGGATGCCCATTGGGTGGAATCGTTACGCTAGATGGCGGTCCCTAGTGCAGTGACTTAGTTGGCGAAAGATCCCGATAGCACTCACAGCCCCACGATCCGGTTCTCACGGGACGTATCGGCAACTCGGAAGCTATCCAGAAACGGGGTTCGCGGTACTGCACCTATGATGAATTAGGTTCGAACATCGAGGGGGGATATTCCGAACAACATGCTCTGCACGGCCTGTGCAGCCACAATAGCTCCGGCTATACCGAATGCGGCGCCGGAACCGACTTGATTGCTGCTGTCGGGCTATTGAGTTCCCTCTTCTTATGATTTGATCCTGCTGGTACAATCGCTGGGTGTCCGTTCGTGCACGCGCGAGGGAATGAGTGCCGGCGGGCGAAGCGCAATCATGACGAGGAGCGTGCTGTGAGTGATCAGTCGGAAGACTTTGCCGCGATGTTCGAGGCTTCGATCCAGGCCAAGCGCCTCGATCAAGGCGAACTCGTTGAGGGCAGGATCGTTGCCATCGGCCCGGAGGTGGCGTTAGTCGACGTTGGTCGCAAGGGAGAGGCGGTAATGGATATCGCCGAACTGAAGAACGCCGACGGCGAGATCGAGGTCGCGCTGGGCGACCTGGTTCAGGCGATGGTGGTATCGACGTCAGGTGGGCTGACGCTCTCCCGAAGGCTGGCGGGAGCGGCCGCGAGCGATCGGCAGCTCGAAGCCGCCTTTCAAAGCGGCCTGCCGGTGGAAGGGAAGGTCGAACGGGAGGTAAAGGGCGGCTACGAGGTGCGCATCGGCCGGCGTCGCGCGTTCTGTCCGGTTTCCCAGATCGACCTTCGCGGCGCGGACCCGTCGGCGCACGAAGGGCATGTCTACCAATTCCGGATCATCGAGTACAAGGAAGGCGGCTCGAACATCGTCCTCTCCCGTCGCGCGCTCCTCGAGGACGAGCAGCGGGCGAACGCCGCCAAGGTCCGCGACAAGATCGTCCCCGGTGCAGTCATGACCGGCCGTGTCACCTCCGTCCGCGAGTTCGGCGCGTTCGTCGATCTCGGCGCAGGTGTCCAGGGGCTCGTCCACGTGTCCGAGATGGCGTGGTCCCGCGTGTCGGACCCTGCGGAGATCGTCAAAGCGGGCGAGGAGATCACGGTCAAGGTCCTGCGCGTGGACGAGGAAAAGCAGAAGATATCGCTCGGGTTGAA
>JBEKUR010000045.1:0-31626 GCA_049514855.1 Terriglobia bacterium | reverse complement strand
GATGTAGAGGCGGCTTTACGCCGCCATTTGGCGATCCCGCCTTGCGGGATCGCCGCTACAGCATCAAATTGACCTACTACCTGCAATTTAATCAACTTGCCACGAGAGGCGAGATTCGATCAGCAAGCGATGCTGGTTTGGGAGCATCGAAAAAGGGTGCAGCAAACTCGGTCTTCTTGTGGCGTGAGGGTACAGGAGAGAATCATGCGAAATCGGATTGGAACTTTGTGCCTGCTGTTCGCACTTGCTAGCTTAATCACACTCGTTCCCGCTGGAGCTGCGTCTGGCGGGCAATCGGCCGCGCCTTGTGAGCTGAAGGACGATGCCGCCTACAGCGCCGCAATCCGCCAAGACACCACGGAGCCATTCTTCTCCACGGAGCTTGTGGATCACCTGCCCCGGAGCTCCTGCGTGCCGGCCCCGGATACCTATCTCGGCCACATCGTGGGCGCGCCCGACGTGCTCGACCATGTGGCCGAAATCAACGGGTACATGCGCCTGCTCGCCAGTCGCAGCCCGCGCGTGCGCGTCTTCTCCATGGGCCACAGCGAGGAAGGCCGCGAAATGATTTTAGTGGCGATCGCCGACGAGGCCACCATCCGGAATTTGGATCGCTACCGCGGAATCACAGCGCGGCTGGCGGACCCGCGCGGCTTGCGTGACGCCGAAGCCGCGGCGCTAGTTCAACAAGGCAAGCCTATCTACTGGGCGAGCGGAAGCATTCACTCGCCCGAAACCGGCTCGCCCGAGATGCTGATGGAGCTGGCTTATCGCCTGGCGGTGGAAGATACGCCGCTCCTCGAGAGCATCCGCAAGAATTCCATTGTGTTGCTCACCCCCGTGGTTGAGACCGACGGTCACGACCGCTACGTGGATGTCTACATGTACCGCAAGCACCATCCGGAGGCTAACACCTATCCGCTCACTTGGTGGGGCCATTACGTCTCGCATGACAACAACCGCGACGGGATCACGCTGTCGCTCGAGCTCTCCAAGAACATCACCAGGACCTTCCTCGACTGGCACGCCACCGTGTTGCACGATCTCCACGAGTCCGTCCCCTATCTTTACATCTCGACGGGCACCGGCCCTTACAACGCCTGGCTCGATCCCATGGTCACCAGCGAGTGGCAGCGCATGGCCTTTTACGAGATTGAAGAACTCACGCGCCGAGGTGTGATTGGCGTTTGGACGCATGGCTTCTATGACGGATGGACGCCGAATTACATGTTCTGGGCGGCGACGGGGCACAACGCTATCGGCCGTTTCTACGAAACCTTCAGCAACCTGGGCGCAGACACCGCCGAGCACTCGCTGGAGGCCCGTTCGACCAGCCGCGAGTGGTACCGACCCAACCCTCCCTTGCCCAAGGTGAAATGGTCCGCTCGCGACAACATCAACCTCCAGCAGAGCGCCTTGCTGTTTGGCATGTACAACGTCGCCAGCCACGCCCAGGAGTATCTGGAGGACTTTTACATAAAGAGCAAACGAGCGGTGGCCAAGGCGCGCACAGAAGGTCCGGCCGCCTGGGTGCTGCCCGCCGATGAGCCTCGCCCCGGCGACCAAGCGCGATTGCTGAACATCCTCGAATCGCAGGGGATCGAGATTTCCCGCGCCCAGGAGGACTTCGCCGCGCCCGTGCCGAACCTGGAAAGCCCGGCCATCGGTGGTGAAAGCAAGCCGGCAGAGGCGAAGGAGGGGCGCGGCGAGGCAAAAGCGGCTGAAGCCAAGGAAACAGGTGGGGAGCAAAAGACCAAAGCGAAGGAGCCCGCGGCCACTACCCTCCAACATTTCCCTGCCGGCAGCTATATCATCCGCATGGATCAGCCTTACAGCCGCTTCGCCGACACGCTGCTCGACACCCAGTACTTCAGCCCCCGCGATCCGCGGCCTTACGACGACACCGGCTGGACGCTGGGCGCTCTGGCGGACGTCAAGACGGTGCGGGTGATGGATACCGCCATCCTTGACGTGCCTGTGACTCGAGTGGAGGGCAGTGTGAGGGTGGCCGGGGGCGTGACGGGGAGCGGCCACACGACGTATCTCGTCAACAACAATACGGACAGCGCGCTGGCCAGCTTCCGCTACCGGCTCGCAAGCGTCCCTATGGAGGCGGCCGAGGAGCCCTTCGAGGTGAGCGGCCACAAGTTCGCTCGCGGCACTTTCATTATTGCGAACGGAGAGCGCAGCCAGGTTGAAGCCGCAGCGCGCGACCTCGGGATCAGCGTCTTGGCAACCGATGAGAAGCTGAGCGTCACCCATCATGGGCTCGACGCGCCACGGGTAGCCCTGCTGCACGATTGGCAGAATACCCAGGACGGTGGCTGGTATCGCATCAGCTTGGATCAGCTCAAGATCCCCTACACCTACATCGCGGATACGAAAATCCGCGAGACCCCAAACCTCCGCGACCAGTTCGACGTGCTCATCGTGCCGCCGGATTGGGACGACTTGGCGGGCATGCTGCAAGGTATCCCCCTGCGCGGCAATCCCATGCCTTGGAAAAACACGCCGGAGACCCCCAGCTTCTTTGCCCCCGGGCTTGATTCGAGTGACGATATCCGGGGCGGCCTGGGTTATTCCGGCCTCGCCAATCTGGGAAAATTCGTTCGCGACGGCGGCCTGCTGGTGGCTGTGGAGTCAGCCTCGGCTTTGCCCGTCGAGGGCGGAATGACGGAGATGCTCTCGCTTCGTAAGCCCCAGAAGCTGGTGAGCCCGGGCGGCGTGTTGCTGGCCGACGTTGAAGATGCTAAGAGTCCGGTAGCCTACGGCTATGGCGAGAAGCTTTACGTCTACTACCGCGCCAATCCCATCCTCAATGTCGGCCTCGGATTCGGCGGCCGCCGGCGCGGGGAGGAAAGTGAGACGCGAAGCAGCGGCCGCGGCTCGCCGACTGATCCCGATGTGATTCAGGGCCGCCATTATATGCCCCCTGAAGAGGAGCCCAAACGCACCCCCCGCGAGCAGGAGCTCTACATCCCGGACGAAATGCGAATGTATTTGGGCTCTCGCATCCCACCCGCCGAGCAGTTTCCGCGCGTGATTCTGCGTTTTGCCGACGCCAAGGACCTGTTGCTGAGCGGACTGCTGGACGGGGCGCCGGAACTGGCCGAAAAGCCTGCGGTGGTGGACGTGCCTCATGGCCAGGGGCACATCCTGCTCTTCGCTACCAATCCCATGTGGCGGAATGAAAACTCCGGCAGCTTCTTCCTGCTCTTCAACGCCATGCTTAACTACCGTCACCTGGACGTAGGTCGCACCGCTCCGGAAGCTGGATCGAAGGCCGGTAAGAAATGAAAGAGCGGGGCAGGGAACCCGGGTTTACATCCGACCCCCAAGTGTAGTTCGCCTGGAACTGGAGCCCATTGGAGGGAGAGTTCTTGCAGGCTGGACCTGTGAACCGTTGTAGCTCGAATAGGCCCCGTGATACCATCCCAATCCGGCTCGCTTGGTGCTGAGTCCATGACACATCAATACTCTTGCTCATGCGGGCTGAAAGCATGCCGTGGCTCAGCTACTGAACTCACGAATTTGGCACAGGGTTCTAAGCGGCCCGAGAGGAGAATCGAAACTATGAACAAAGCCCTTTTCTCACGCCGCGAATTGCTGCAGACGACTGCAGGAGCGGTTGGCGCTTCCTTGGTTGCTCGATCCATCTTCCTCGATCCCGAACCATCGTTCGCTGCCTCTCCGTCGGTTGCACCCAGTGACCGGGTTCACTTCGGAATCGTAGGCGTGGGCATGGAGGGCTCTGGGCTGCTGACGACCGCCATCCAGCTTCCGGGAGTGGAGTGCGTAGCGGCTGCCGATCTTTACGATGGCCGCCATGAACTGGCGAAGGAAATCGTGGGCAAGCCGATCAGGACCACTCGCCGCTACCGGGAATTGCTCGAGGCAAAAGATATCGATGCCATTATCGTGGCTGTTCCCGATCATTGGCACAAGCAGGTGGTGGTCGATGCCTTGGCCGCGGGCAAAGATGTGTATTGTGAAAAGCCCATGTCCCACAGCCCTGCCGATGGATTGGCGATGGTCGCTGCCGCCAAGAAGACAGATCGAATCGTGCAGATAGGTGCACAGCGCACGAGCTCCGTTCTCTGCGCGAAAGCGAAGGAGCTTTACGATCAGGGCGCTATCGGCGAACTTAGCCTGATCGAGGCGACTATGGGACGCAATGACCCCACGGGCGCGTGGGAATATCCCCCTCCGCCTGACTTGTCGCCCGAGAACCTGGACTGGGATACCTGGCTCGGAACCGCTCCGAAGAAGCCGTTTGATCCTTACACGTTCGCACGCTGGCGTTGTTGGAAAGAGTATGGAACGGGGGTTGCCGGAGACCTGCTCGTTCACCTGATCAGCGGCATGCAATTTGTTCTGGGCATTAATGAAGTCCCAAAACGCGTATCGTCGTTTGGAGGCATTTATCGGTGGAAGGATGGACGCAATATGCCCGATGTGCATCCGGCTCTCTTCGAGTACGACAATGTTCCTGTCTATATGCGTTTGACGCTGGGGACTGAGTCAACAGAGGTCACTCGCTTTATGGGTTCCAAGGGCATCATCGAACTTCGTGAGTTCAGTGTGAGCTATACCCCTCAAGCCGGAGTTGACCTCGCTCCGAGCTATTACACTGGCTCCTTCCCCGCCCGCTTGAAGAATGCCTATATCAAACAATGGCATGAGGAGCACGATCCCGCACCGGGAAAGGAGCCCGCTCCTGAGACAGTAACCTACAACGGAAATGACTACGATGACCTCCGGCCCCACCTTTGGAAATTCTTTGAGGCAGTTCGGTCGCGAAAGCCAGTTGTGCAGGATGCGGTCTTCGGTCACCACGCAGCCTTGGGTTGCCATCTCGCGAATGAGTCTTACTTCCGGAAGAGTCCCGTATATTGGGACCCCGTGTCCCAGACCATTAAGTCGCAAGGGTAGAGGAAAAAGCCACCGCCTGTCATTCTGAGCGTGTATAGCCGAAAACCGCTATTCGTGATGTCAGGAACGGAGTACGTCGCAAACGGGTGTTGCCCTCTCCCCTGGGGAGAGGGTGGCCCGCGACCGGCGCTTTCACCAGCCGGCGCGGGCCGGGTGAGGGGTCAGTTGCACGCCGACGACGGATCAGAGGTGCTCGGTGCAATTTGCTCAATCGACACGAGTAATGCATCGAGTTTCTGGAGAGCGAAGCGAAGAATCTCCGCATTTGAAGGCTCAATCAGTGCGAGAAAATGCCGGGATTCTTCTCCCGCGGGATCAGAATGACAGACAATAGGGTTATCCTGTACGAATGACGGACATTGCGTATCAGTACATTTAATCATAGAGAGGGGGAGTTATAGTTCCATGAAATTACAGAGGATGGTTTTGGTTACAATAATCCTGGTTACATTGCTATCTGCCCTCGGCTGCTCCGGAAGGAGCAAGTCCGTGGCAAGCTCCTCTCCCGGTCAGGCCGTGTCAGCCGATCCCTTCCTGGGCCGTTGGGATTTGACGTTGAAGGCTCCGGACCGGGAATATCCTTCCTGGCTGGAGATACGGCAGGAAGACGGACAATTGAAGGCGCAGATGGTGGGTCGTTGGGGGAACGCCCGGCCACTCCCCAAAATTGAAGTCTCGGATGGTCTTCTTACCTTTGTCTCTCCTAAGGAAGAGGAAGATCGTAAGGACGACATGGTGTTTCAGGGAAGACTGGTTGGGGGTAGCCTGTCAGGGACCACAACCGGGCCCGACGGAACTCCCTGGCAGTGGGTTGGCGATAGGGCGCCAGCGCTTGAGACCATCCAGGCCCCGAGTTGGGGAAAGCCTATTCCATTGTTCAACGGGAAGAGTCTGACTGGCTGGACGATGAACAAACCAGGCCCGCCCGTGTGGACGGTCCGCAACGGAACTCTGATAAGCCCTGGACATGGTCCCGAGCTTATCAATGACTCCAAATTTCAGAATTTCAAGTTGCATATCGAATTCAACTGCGGAAAGGATGCGAACAGCGGTATCTATCTGCGCGGCCGCTATGAAGTACAGATTGAGACGGAGTCACAGGCGGAGCCGCCAAGCCATCATACCGGCGGGATATATGGCTTCCTGGCGCCATCGCCGGAACTACCGCGCAAGGCAGACGAATGGCAGACCTTCGATATTACGCTGCTCGGGCGAAAGGTGACCGTAGTTCAGAATGGCCAGACTATAATTGATAACCAGGAGATCCCGGGTATTACCGGCGGGGCGCTCGATAGCCACGAAGCGTTGCCTGGGCCCATCTATCTGCAAGGCAGTGAGAAAGGCCACGTCGCCTTTCGCAATATCGTTATCACCCCCGCGGAGAAATGATTCACGGACGATTTGGATTTGATTGTTTCTCCGGCCACGAGACTGCATTTCGCGCATCAGTTCTGGCACGCGCCGTTCCTCTATGGGGAGGAGGTTTCGCCGAATGGCCTTGCGTGAGGCTTTGAAGTCACGTTGGTTTTGGTATTCCATCCTGTGTGTGCTCTGCTGGGGAGCGTGGGCGCTCCTTTCGAAGCTTGGCTCCCGGGAAATTCCTCCACAAACCATGCAGTTCCTTTTCACGGTCGGTACGCTGCCGGTTTGCATTGCTTTGCTCATCGCACGGCGCTTCAAGCTGGAGAAAAGTTTGAAGGGAATTTCCTATGCCGTGGCGAATGGCATTCTTTCCGGCGTCGGCGGCCTTACGCTTTTTGCCGCCTACCACACGAACAGCAACACATCGGTAATCACAGCCACAACCGCGCTTTATCCGATGATAACGGTCGTGCTTGCCGTGTTGATCCTCCGCGAACGACTAACTGCCACTCAGGTCCTCGGCCTCGCTTTCGCTGGAGCCGCGTTTGTGCTCTTCTCGCTATAAGGGGTTTCCAAGTGCTGCATGTCGCTCCCTGGTTCTGGTTTGCTGTTATCACGCTGATTGCGTGGGGAATCGTCGGGCTACTCCAGAAGCTCTCGACGAATTACATCTCCGCGGAATCATCTCTGATTTGGCTAGTAGTCGGATTCATCTTGCTTCAGCCCCTGCTTTACCCGGGGAAAGCGGTGTTGTATTACTCCGGGTGGAACCTCATGTGGGCATTGCTGAGCGGCGTATTGAATGCGCTTGGAGCTTGGGCTCTGTTTGCAGCAATGAAAAGCGGAGGAAAGGCTTCAATCATCTGCCCGGTCACTGCCTTGTACCCGCTGGTCGTGGTTTTGCTGGTTCCATTCATCTTGCACGAATCCATTACTCTGCTCCAAGCCGCGGGAGTTCTATGCGCATTAACTGCGGTCGTGCTTCTGTCGACCTAGGCTGCAGTCTGAGGTTATCTGAATGCCTGACCTCACTTCGCGAGAGCGCCTTGCACGAGCGCTACGCCACCAGCCACCTGATTATGTGCCCTGTTCTTTTATGAGTTTTACGGCGCTGCGCCGCCGCTGCCAGGAAAACCTGTACGAGTTGGTCAAGGCCGAGCGAGCGATGGGGCTGGATTCTTTTCTCTTTATTCCCACCTTGTCACGCCCCCAGCGACCGGACCACCCCGACCTGCGAGGGTTACCGGTGCGGTTTCATCCCGCGGTGGGAATGCGGCAGCGGCGGGAAGAGGTTCCCGGCCAGCATGCCGTCCTTTACAAGGAATACTCGACGCCAGCGGGCAAGCTCCAGACCAGCGTGCGCCTCTCTGACGACTGGCCACATGGCGATCAGATCCCTTTAATGGACGATTACCAGGTGCCGCGCGCCATCAAGCCTCTGCTCACCGGCGACGCGGTGGAGTTGGAAGCTTTGCAGTACCTGTTGACGCCGCCTCAATCCGATGACATCGCGCAGTTCAAGGCCGAAGCCGAGCGCGCCCATGCCTTTACCCGCGAGCAAGGAGTGCTCCTAGCGGGCGGTTGGGGCGTCGGCGCGGATATGGCGAACTGGCTTTGCGGGTTTGAGAACCTGATGCTGCTCGAACACGACCAGCCTGCCTTCGTAGAGGGACTTCTGGAAATGATCCACGTTTGGAATCAGCGGCGCATGGCAGTGGTGCTTTCGGGCAAGGTAGATATTTTCATTTACCGGGCATGGTATGAGGGCTGTGATTTCGTGAAGCCCAAGTTCTACCGGGAGGCGATCCTTCCGCGGCTCAAGAGCGACGTCGCCTTCGCGCATGAGCACGGCGCACTGTTTGGTTACATCTGCTCCAGCGGCATATTGCCACTGCTTGACGACTATCTGGAAGCCGGAATTGATGTCCTGATCGGGATTGATCCCGTGCAGGGCACCTATACCGACCTGGTGGCGATCAAGAAGAAAACTGCCGGGCGGATCTGTTTGTGGGGCGGCGTCTCAGGAGCAGTCACGGTGGAGATGGGTGAAAAGGAAGAAGTTCGTGCCGCTGTCCGGCAGGCCATCGACGCTCTAGGGCCGGAGGGTTTCATCCTTTCGCCTGTCGATAACATCACCTTGGATGCATCCCGGACGTGGCAAAACCTTGAGGTGTTCATCGATGAATGGAAGCGGAGGCGAAGCGTCAGGCGGCCCGATTGCGCCGATGCGCAGGCCTGGCTGCATCGCAGATAGCTGACAATCGGGACCGCCGAGTAGTATCAGTCCACGCTGAAGTGAGTGGATGCGGAATAATCGGTCTGCACTCTTCCGGGGAAGGCAAGGCCCATGGGCGGGACCAGGGCAGGCGTCCATGCTACCAAAGGCAGCCCTGCAAGGACGTTGGCGGACACCGTGTCTCTTGACAAATGAAAAATGATAGGCTAGCATAGTAAGTGGGGTTGTGGAAGAAACAGGATTCAGGATTCAGGATGGATTCAGGATTCAGGATTCAGGAGTCAGAATGAAGAGCATCTGCTCTCCGCCGACTGCCTACTGCTTGCTGCCTACTGCTTACTGCCGACTGCCTACTGCTTGCTGCCTACTGCCTACTGCCTACTGCATTTCAGGGAGGCGGGATGGAGAGGGCTCTTCGCAGGCAGTCCCGGACAAGATGTCACCGCCGACACGGAAAGAAAAAACCAGCAAGTTTAAAAAAGTGAACGAACGAGGCGGGAATATCTATGAAAACAAAGGACAGGTTTTCCACAGCCCACGACAAAGCTGGAATGTTATAGAAAACAAAGCTTGTTACGCGTTGAAGGCGGGAATGTTGTTGAAAAGAAATATAGATAGTATGTGGTAGGTGGTAACTGGTAGGTGGTAACTGGCAGGTGATAGGTGGGGGAAGGGCAGGATTCAGGGTTCAGGCAAGGACGGATGCTTCCGATAGACGTTGGCAAGGGACTTGACCTTCTTACCGATGCTCCTTACTCCTTCCAACCGACCACGGACGACCGACGACCGCCCACTGACCACTGACAACTGACAACTGACTACTGACCACTGACCACTGACACCTTCCTCCTGCTTCCCGCTTGCCGCATACTGTGATAGACTCTGCCCGCGTTGGGGTTATTATTCTTTCTGCCATGGCTCGAACGGCTGATGCTCGACAAAAGCTACGCGAAATCTGCAGGGTTGCGGCGGGGGTGTTTTACGAAAAAGGCTACGATGGCGCCTCGATGCAGGACATTGCTGAGGCGGTCGGCCTGACCAAAGCGGGTCTGTACCATCACGTAAGCAGCAAAGATACGCTGCTATTTGAAATCATGAACTATGGAATGGATATCCTGGATGAAACCGTGCTCGCCAAGGTAAAGGAAATCCCGGACCCGCGAGAGAGGCTGCGCCGGACCATCATTGGACATATCGATTTAGTGGTCCGCGCCCGGGACATGGAGATTACCGTTATCCTCCACGAGAACCGCTCCTTGAAAGGCACTTTGCGCAAGAAGATCAACGCCCGGAAGAGAGCTTACATCGAGTATCTCGAAGACCTGATCGCTCAGGTGCAGGAACAGTCAGGCCTGCCACCCAAGCTCTCTCCCCATGTCGCCGCCTTCGCCGTCCTCGGGATGATCAACTGGCTCTACCAGTGGTACCACATGGAAGGGGCCGTCAAGCAAGAGGAAATCTCCCGCGCCTACGTGGACTTCTTCTTCCGTGGCCTGCTCGGCAATCCCTGAAGGTGAAAGCCGTGATTGCCCTCGAGGTGCGTGAGAGATATTCCCTGCGGCCGCCGCGGCAGCCACCCGCTCCCCGAAGGTGAGCTACATGAGTAGCCCTGGGTGAAACCCACGGTAACGGTGCACGGCTAGCCATCTCGGCCCTGGAGGGGCCGAACGGTTCGACCCCTGCGGGGTCGGTAAGATCAAGGGGGGGGCTCGGTCCGTGGGCGTCGGGCACAAAAAACGTGCCCTTGCCCACGGCTACTCAATTCCAACCCCGTCGGGGTTGGGAGGGTGAGTGTGTCGGAGAAGGCAATCGGCTGGGGACCCCCTTTGCGGCTGGTGCTGAGTGTGCGAAAGGAGTGACCCGTACTTTCCATGGCTAATCCAACGATTGCGTTTCAGGGTGAGCGCGGCTCGTTCAGTGAAGAAGCCGTATATAAACTGCTGGGAAGGCGCATCACGGTAAAGCCTTGCGAGACCTTTGGGGCCATCTTCGAAAGCGTGGTGAGCGGGAAGGCAAAGTACTGCCTGGCGCCGATTGAAAATACTTTGGCAGGCTCAGTCTACGAGAATTACGACCTCCTGCTATCGAATGACCTGCACATCGTCGGCGAAGTGAGCCTGCGCATTGTCCACAATCTCATCGCTCCACCCGGCGCCGCGCTCAAGGACGTAACCCAGGTTTACTCCCACCCCGTGGCGTTAGCGCAATGCGGGGAGTTTTTCAAGCGTCACCCCAAGATTGAGAAAATCCCTTTCTACGACACGGCCGGAGCTGTGAAAATGCTGGCTGAGCGGCGCCTGCCCGGGGCCGCTGCCATCGCCGGCCGCATCGCCGCCGAGGTCTACCAAGCCCGCATTCTGGCTACCCACCTCGAAGACCATCGCGAGAATTACACGCGCTTTCTGCTGCTCTCCAGACGCGCCCACGTAGCCGCGAAGGCCAACAAAGTCTCGATTGTCTTTTCCACCCGGAACGCTCCCGGCGCCCTTTACAAGTGCCTCAGCGTATTCGCACTGCGGGATATTGATCTGACCAAGCTCGAATCGCGTCCCCTCCGTGGCCGCCCCTTCGAGTATTTCTTCTATCTCGATTTCCTGGGCCACCTGAAGGAAGAGCGCTGCCGGAATGCCCTCTCCCACTTGGCAGAGGTGACGAATCTCTTGCGAGTGCTGGGGTGTTACGAAAGTGCGAAACGGTAAAAAGTCAGTTGTCAGTGGTCAGTCATCAGTTGTCAGTCATCAGTGCTACCGTTACGGCAGGTCAGTTGATGTAAGGTCGGGGCAGCGCCTGTCGCGGCGCTTTGTAACGCGACACGTGTTGCTCCGCGCTTCCCCTGATGCGTATTACTATGAAAGGTGATGTTCATTAGAGTATTTGTACATGTGTACATATTTCCTTCGACGGTTTCATCACAAGTGACTGCCGGCCACTTGCAACGGACCTCGAACCACTGACCACTGACAACTGACGACTGACAACTGACGACTGACAACTGACAACTGACGACTGACAACTGACAACTGATTTACCACGCCAGCGCATACCGATGGCCGCGCACATCCGCGCCTGCCGTGCTCACACCTGTGGCGGGGTCGTACTCGACCATGGTAGGCGCCGTAGAATTACCCCATTCACTCTGCATGACCAGCACATGCCCGCGCTCCCGAAGCGCTTTGAGGACTGCCTCGCTGATACGATTTTCGACCTCCAGAGCCAGAGGCTGGTCACGGTGGTCGTCAAAGGAGCTGTAGTTCGCCTCGGAGTTGAATCGCGGAGCTTCCACGGCCTCTTGAGGGTTCATCCCAAATTCCACAACATTCAAAAAGATCTGAAGCAGCGTCTGGTCCTGGCTGTCGCCGCCGGGTGTTGAGAACGCCAGCCAGGGCTTGCCATCTCGAAGGGCGATGGTCGGCGTGAGCGTAATGCGCGGCCGCTTGTGGGGAGCCAGTTGATTCGGATGGCCCGGCGTCAGGACAAAAGCCTGCGCGCGCTGTGTCAATTGGATACCGGTATCACCCGCGATGAGGGCCGGAATCCAAGCCCCGCTGGGCGTAGCCGAGAGCATGTTTCCGTCCTTGTCGATCACGTTCACGCAAGTCGTGTCCTGATGTTCGCCATTGCGGTGGCTGTACCTGGAGCGAAGGAAGTCGGCAGAAGCGCGCGCTTGCAAATGGAGTGGGTCGCCGGCAATGTGTTCCCCAGATGCCTTCTCCGGGTTGATGAGCGGACGGCGGACGCTGGCATATTCCTTGGAGATGAGCTCGATGGGAATCTGGCTGAAGTCAGGATCACCGTAATATGCGTCGCGGTCGGCATATCCCAGTTTCATCGCCTCGACAACGGTATGAATATAGTCGGCTGAGTTGTGGCCCGTCGATTTGAGATCAAATCCCTCCAGGAGGTTGAGGTTCTGGAGAAAAACCGGCGCCTGGCTCCAGAAGCCCACCTTGTAAACCTCGATGCCTCGATAGGTAGTCTTGAGAGGTTCTTCAACCCGCGCGTGGTAGGCTGCGAAGTCTCCTTCGCGCAGCAAGCAACCCGCCTGCTTGCAGAAATCGCTGACACGCTTTGCAATGGGCCCACGATAAAAGTAGTCCCGGACAGCTTCGACGACGGCCACACGTCCCTGCCCGGCGTTCTGCCGCTCGACCTCAGCCAGACTTTGGAAGGTGCGCGCAAGATCGGCCTGAACGAAGAGTTCACCTGCCTTCGCCGGATGGCCGCCCGGCATATAAACTCGCGCTGTAGTGGGCCACTTCTCCCATACCGGCTGAGTGCGAGCAATAGCCCGCGCCAGATGGTCATCAAGCGGACACCCCTGGGCGAGTTCAACGGCAGGCTGGATGATTTCGCTGAGGCTCATTGTCCCGTATTTCTCCAGCGCCAGGAGGATGGAATCCATGGCGCTGGGGACGAGGGCGCTGAGTGGGCCGAAAGAGGGAATAATCCCGCCGCGAGCGTTACCGATCGTGCCGGAGGTGACCAGCCTGGGGTCGTCCCGGCGAAGGTGTTCGTAGAACTCCACGGTGGCAAGTTCAGGCGCGATTCCATTTCCGTTGATGGCCACCACCGGACCGTCCTTCAGCTTGATGAGGATCGGGCACTCGCCACCCGCGCCAAAGCTGGCCATTTCCACTACGGACGCCGCGAAGAGCGTGGCGACACCTGCGTCCACAGCGTTTCCGCCCCTTTCCAGGATCCTCAGGCCTGCCTCGGCGACCAGCGGATGGCCTGCCGCCACTACACCGCGCTTGCCCGCCACCAAGGGCTTAAGGGTCGCTGCCGAACTGACGACCCCAGGCAAGTAAACTCCAGCCATGAGAATGAATGTGCAGATCTTCGTGAAAGCTCCCCGACGAACCATCGATGATCCTCCCCCTCTGACGTGGACATGCCCTTAAAGGCTCTGGCCATCGTCCCCAAAAAGCACGGCGCTGTCAAGCTGGTTGACCTGTCTGGCATTGGTGTCATTTGCGAGGCCTCGTCATTCCCGCGAAAGCGGGAATCCACTCCGCAGACCTTTGGAAATGTGATGTCGTCGTACTGGATTCCCGCTTTCGCGGGAATGACCGGCGGCTCGAGGGGATCCACACTCCGAATGACACCAGCACCGAACTGCCTTGCGGTCGCGGATAACGCGGCATAAACTTGTGTACGGCCTCCCGAAGTCCGATCGGGAAGCTCCCCTTTATCTTTTGGGCTGCTGAGTGTAAGACATCAGCCCGAAAGGTGGTTACGACCTATGGTTGGAAATCCTGGAAGTCATCGGAAGCAAACCTTGTGGCCACTCGCCATGCTTCTGCTTCTTTATGCAGGCGTGGGGCGCTGCTCTGCGCAGGACACCGAGAATATCGACGACATCACCGGCAAGTACCATTTCCTTTCCGCCGATGACGCCTTGGGGCTTCTGGAAGAAGAGGGGAAGTTGAAGGGGTACATTGAAATCCTCCAGGGTGAAGAAGAATCCGACGCCGTGCTGAGTTACGACATTGTCTCAGGCTCGCGCAAGAAAGACCACGTAGAATTCAAGACCAACACGATCCATCGTAAGTACTACCGCTTTTCCGGCAAGGTAGAGCGGGGCGCAGGCCACGAACCGACTGACCCTGATTACCTCCGCCTGATCGGAGACTTGGAAACTGTGACCATCAAGGGAGACAGCGGGCAAGAGTCGGTGGAGAGGAAACATCTGATCTTGAAGTCCTTCGGCAAGGCCGAGGGCGATGGGGAGTAAATGTATTGTTTCGCCCAGCCGAAGTCGAACCTCTCGCGGGTAGGGAAGCCGAGTCGCCGGCCAGGAGCAGGTCTTTGACCCTCGTTCACGATGAGGCTCTGCCCCCAATCTCCCTCCCACCGCTTTGGCAAGGCCGGATGGAGCGCCTACTTCGGTGTCGACAGTCTGGCGTTGACCGTTCTTACCACTCGATGCAGGTCTTTGAGTTCCTCTTTCGTGTAGTCGGAATGAGCCTTAAATTCCTCTAGGTACTTTTTCTTGAGAGAATCCTTCGCCTTCCTCCGCTCGCCAGTGTCCCTGCTTCCCAGCTTCATTACCAAGTCGGTTTCTCTGCCATTCACGGCGGCGAGGACCCGCTGTGGAAGGAGCCCCTCGAAGCAGTCTTTGCCGGGTTGCAGAAGACCGAGACCCAAGAAGTCCTGGTTTTCCTTCAGCCCTAGCCGACCCAAGGCACTCCGGACATCAGCTTCGGCATCCAGGTCATACGTGACAAACACTCTGTCGAACTTTCTGAGCACGAACTGGACCAGCAACGTGTTCTTGAGTGTGTCCTTCCCGCCGTACGGCACGACCTCAACATCCGAGGCCAAACGGTCGCATGCGCATGCGTGAGCCTGTAGGAGCTGAAAATATTCCTGGTCGATAGACCCCTCGACAAGAAGCACCTTAGACTTATACGAGGAAAAGACGGGACGCCAGCTTGAAAATTCCTTTGGCGCTAGGCCTAGATGCTCTGAGAAGGGAGCCATCCAGCTATCGCCGGTCGTGTCCACGGGTAGTGTCTTGTAGGCCCTCTTGCGCTTTAGCTCACGGCATAAGAGGATGTTCGAGGCGGGCTCCTCTTGATTGAGCATGTACGGACTGTGCGTAGTCGCAATGATTTGAATCCCGAACTCAGATGAAAGTAGTCTGAGGATTCGACCAAACTCGGCCTGGGCCGAGGGATGCAAGAAGCTTTCTGGTTCCTCGACGACCGCAAAGGGCGTGATCTTTTCATCCGGCGAAGCGGTTGTCTTTATCCGGTTCGCTTGGAGAATCGCCATTAAAATATGCGTCCGATTCTGCGTACCGCTCCCCCAGTCGTTAAGCGGAACTTCCACAGTCTGGTCCCTTAGATTGATCCCTATTGGCATCCGGCGTGCGGCGTAGCTCTCGGGCGGAGAAAACTCCACGTCGTACCTTTCGGTTAACCTGCCCAAAATACCGCTGAGGCCTTGCGTGTGCTCCTTTGCCAGACGCCGCAACTTCCGCTCGATATGCTTGCCAGCGTCATCTAACTCCTTCTTTTCGTCTCCGGACATCACGAACTCATAGAGCAATCGGGGCCGACCCCGCCGGCCGAAATAGTACTCTTCGTGCGGCGTTGTGGAATTGTAGAGGAATAGCAAATTCGAGTCCTTGATCCGTTTGTCGACCTCCTTCGCTGCCTTTTCATCGGTCCTTTCGTTATCGATGCTTAGGGCTACGGTAAGGCGCTCTCCCTCAGAAACCGTATACGAGATGCGAATTGAACAGGTCCTCTGCTCGATTTTCCTCGAGGCGATTTTCTCGATGAAGGAGATCAGCGCTGGATCCTCCTCCTTTGTGAGGCCGAGCACATAGTCAACCCGAATCGGGGCAGGTTCTTTGACCCACTGGGTTTTGTCCTCTTTGTAGTCGAAACCAAAATCGTCAGTCGCCCACGGATAGGCGGGGCCGGTTCTGAACAGCGCAGAAAGTAAGCGAATCAAGCAGGACTTCCCGGCGTTGTTTCTCCCGGACACCGTGCAGTAGTTCTTCGCGAAAGCGAGGTTGATGTCTTGAAGAGTCCTGTAGTTCTTCGCGACTATCGAGTCCAGGCGCATGGTCCCCCCCATCCTCCCCCGATGCAAAAGCCGCCGTCCCGCTGCTCGATGTAGCCTTGTGCCATACTCGTTTGTCATTATACCGCAATGCATCAGCAAGAACAGGTGTATATGCCTCTCGGTGTTAGTGGCACCGGGCTGGCCACCCCCTCACCCGTCCCGCCCCGGCTGAAGAAAGCGCCGGCGGCGGGCCACCCTCTCCCCCAAGGGGGAGAGGGCAGTTTTCCTAACTGACCTGGCCGCACACAATAAAATGACAGCCCTCTCCCAGGAAAACGTGTGAAATTCAGGCTAAAGGACGAGTTTCGAATTTCCATTTTCGGTTTTCGAGTTTCGAATTTCGATTTCCGAGTTTCGCGTGGCGCTCGGGGCCCGTGCCAGTTTCCTCTGGAGCCGTTCCATGCGCCTGGCAAATCGGTTGCGGTGAGCAAGAGAAGGGAACTGTTCCTCAAGCCGGGCGCGAGCCGCGAGAGTAAATTCGAGCGCCTGGGGGAGGTCGCGAAGGTGATGTTCATAATGGATGGCAAGCTCCTCGAGCGCTTCCACAGCAAGTGGCGGCTCGCGCCGCGAAAGCTCCAGCCATAACTCGACGGCGGACTCATGCTGGCGCTTTCGCTTGAACTCCGCGGCGAGGTGCTTTAATGCCAGGCTCTCGACCTGCTGGGGAAGTCCCGCCGCCAGGGCTTGACGGCATGTGGAGATGGATTTTTCCTGGGAGCCTGCCGTCCCCAAGATGCGGCTGAGGCTGAAGAGGTCGAGTGGCGACCCCAGCGCTTCGGCCCCACCGTCGCCAAGCGCACGAGCCAGTTCCACGGTAATCGCGGCGAGCGTCACAACATCCAAAGCATTGTGGTAGAAGACCGGCTGCAAGCCCCGCGCATCGCCGCTGCGCAAGTAGTGGAAATAGATTGCTGGAATCTCCGATCCCGGCACATCGCCCTCCCGGCTGATTCCCAAAATTGCTTCCTCGAGGTCAGTGAGTTTGCAGCTTTCCAGGCGCAGTTTCCACAGGCGGCGCGCCGGGTGAAGAGCGTCAAAGTGGATCAAGCGGTCCAGGGGCGATTTCATGCGAGCCAACGCATACCGGGTCTCGAGCAGCGGCACGTCAAAGGTCTTTCCATTGAACGTGACGATTCCTTGGCAAGGCTCCAGCGCCTCCGCCAGCGCCTCGAGCATGGCTTTTTCCTCGGGATAGTCACGAAGGAAGAACTGCCGCACCACAAACTTCATCCCTTCGACATTTCCAATGCCGATGAGGAACGCGCAGGTTCCGGTTCCACCGGCAAGGCCTGTAGTTTCCGTATCCAGGAAAAGCAGCCGCGATGCATCGGGCATCACTGCGTCTCTCAGAACTAGGTTCAGGGGACTGAGGTCCGCCGAAGGAATATCGCCGATGCGGAGCTTCCCATAAGGCCGCCCGAAAGGAAATGCCTCGCGCGCCAGGAAGAACTCGCCCCGAGAGTTCTTCAACACCTCGCCCTCCACGTATTCCTCGATCCCCTTGGCAAACCTCTGGGCTGGCAGCTTGCGAGTGGGCTGCGGATTCTCCAGGCGTCGCAGGTACGCGAGCGTCTGCTCCAGTTCCTTGTCACGGTCCCGGGATCCTGAGGCCTGCTTAAGCTGGCGGAGTTTCTGTTCGAGATTCATTTCTGAAAATGTCCGTAGTCAGTTGTCAGTGGTCCGTCGTCAGTCGTCCATCGTCCGTGGTCCGTAGTCATACCAATTGAACGTCACACATACTGTTTTCATTCAGTCGGACAGGTCCAAGAGTAGACTTGCTGTGATTGCTGACCCAGGCGTCGGTAGTGCCTCCGTGTCCTCCGTGTTAAAGCTTGAGAGACACGGAGGACACAGAGGGTCTCGTTTTGGCTGCGGCTGGCCCCGCTGTAATACACTACGCATGACGAAGAATTGGTCTCAGTCGTCCGTTGCAAGAGTTTAACGCATTTGGGGCATGTACAACGGACTACGGACCACTGACAACGGACAGCCTCCGCAAGATCTCCAGAGCCACTTCTTTTCCCTTTTCTCCAACCTCGCCAATCGGCCCCACGCAGGAGGGGCAGCCCGAAGCGCAGGGACAGTCTGCAATCAGTTTCTGAGTCTTTTCCAACAAAGATTGGCTCATGCGGAAGAGCGGTTCGCTAAGCCCAACTCCGCCAGGATATTTATCGTAGAGGTAGATGTTGGGTTCGAAAGCAACGACGGCAACTTGCAGCTCGGAACCCCCGATTTGTGATTTGTGATTGGTGATTGGTGATTGGTCGCCTCCGGCTGCCAACGCCGAGGAGCCAAGCTTTTCATTCTGACTCCTAACTCCTGACTCCTGATTTCTAGGCTCTGTCTCCTGGCTCCCGCCTTCTGTCTCCTGACACCTGACACCTGACACCTGACACCTGCTCTCCGCATTCTCCCCCACGGCCACACCCAAGTCTCGAGCGTCGCACATCACCAGCAGCGTGGCAATAGCTTCAAGGGCGTTGGCCAGGCCATTCACCCCATCCAGTCGCTCCGTCGAACCGTAGGGCAGGCTTCCCATCAAGTCGCGCGGGAGGGTGAGCCAGAAGGCGGTGGTATGCATCTCTTGCTCGGGCAGCGTCAGCTTGCCATCGCCGACATTCTCCATGGTGTGGAACTTAATCTTCTTGAACCCGACCACCTGGGTATTCACTTGCACCTCGCCGTGATTCTTGCTGGCCGGGCCGATGGGCGCCGAGTCGAACCTTTCGAGGACCTTGATTTTCGTGTAAGAGATGGCGTCAGTGAAATACTCGCCCGCCACCCGGTGCACGTAAGCTTTCCGGTCGTCATAGTCGAGGCGCTCGACGTGATACTGTTGGCCATCCTGAAGGTAGATGGCCTTTTCGTGGAGCGTGGTCAGGGCGCTGGAAAAATCCACTTCGCCGATCACTTTAGCTTCGCCGGTCGTGTCCACGATAACGAAGTTGTCCGAAGAGACCGAGCGCAAGCTGATCGCGTCGGCGGGGTAACTTTCCGAAACCCAATGCCAACCGTCGGTAGTGTGGTGCAGAAAGCCGACTTCCTCGAGGTGCTCGCACAGTCGCCCTAAGTTGAGCGAGCCGAATTTCTCATCCTCCCGCAGGGGCAGCTCGAAGGCAGCGCACTTCAGGTGATTGAGCAGGATAAGGAGATTGTCAGGATTGACGTAACCATGTTCAGGCGATCGGCCAAAGAAATAGTCGGGGTTCTGCACCATGAATTGGTCGAGCGGCGCACTCGAGGCCACCAGCACGGCGGCGGAAGTTCCCTGCCGGCGGCCTGCCCTGCCGACGCGTTGCCAGGTGGAGGCGATGGTCCCGGGGTATGCCGCCAGCACGGCTACGTCCAGGCTTCCGATGTCAATGCCAAGCTCGAGAGCATTGGTCGCCACCACGCCCAGCAGGCGGCCGTCGCGCAGGTCGCGTTCAATCGCGCGCCGCTCCAGCGGCAGATAACCGCCACGGTAGCCTCGGACCGCTTCCGGGGCCAGGGGGGCTCGCGAAAAATCCTCCTTCAGGTAGGTCACCAAAATCTCCGTGGCAAGTCGGCTGTTGGCGAAAACGATAGTCTGAAGGCCGCGCGCCAGGAAGGTGCGGGCAATGCGCCGGGTTTCGTTCAGATACGAACGCCGGATGCCGAGTTGCAGGTTCACGACCGGCGGGTTGTAGAACACGAGATACTTCTCTGCCGAGGGGGCGCCGTTTTCGTCCACCAGAAAAACGTTTTCCTCGATGATGCGAGCGGCTAATTCAGCCGGATTGGCGATGGTCGCTGAGGTGCAGATGAATTGGGGTTGGCTGCCGTAGAACTGCGCAATGCGCTTCAATCGGCGGAGAACGTTGGCCAGATGGCTGCCCAAAACTCCCCGGTAGTAATGCAGCTCGTCAATCACCACGAAGCGCAGGTTCTCAAACAGCCTCTGCCATTTGGTGTGGTGGGGCAGAATGCCGGCGTGAAGCATATCGGGGTTGGTGATCACCAGGTTTCCCCGAGCGCGAATGGCCTTGCGGGCGTCCTGGGGCGTGTCTCCGTCGTAAGTGAACGTGCGGATCTCCTCTCCCAGCTTCTCCGTCCACCTATTCAGTTCCACCAACTGGTCTTGCGAAAGCGCCTTGGTCGGAAACAGGTACAGTGCCCGGGCCTCGGGGTTCTGTACCAACTCGCCCAGAATCGGCAGGTTGTAACAGAGGGTCTTCCCGGATGCCGTGGGCGTGACCACCACCACGTTTCTGCCTTCATGGGCCAACTCACACGCGCGCGCCTGATGTGTGTAAAGGGAAGCAATGCCACGCGCCTTAAGCGCCTCGAGAAGCCGGGCGGGCAGAAACTCGGGAATTGGGGCTGTCTGTGCCTCGCGTGCCGGGAAGTGTTTAAGGACCGTCACTCCGCCACGGGCGGGTGAGCCCTTGAACTTCTCCCGGATTTCTTCCAGGGCGCTCTGGATAGGCGCCAAGCCCGCTTCGGCGGGCGTCCCCACGTTTGCCAGTGCCTGGGTTTTCTCTTCCATGTCGCCTCACATCGGAGAACAGGTTTCAGGTGCCGGGTGTCAGGTGCCAGGTTTCAGGTGTCAGCCGATGCCGTGTCATTCTGAGTCCGCCATTCTTATTGGCGGACGAAGAATCCCTGCAGTTTCTTTGAACGGACAGGCAATGGATGTTGCCTGCGCACCCGTGAGTCTCGAGTTCCATGAGCGACCCATTCGCGACGGAACGATGGTGAAGATAATCTCCGATCCCCTGACACCCGGCGCCTCCTCGATTTCGCCTTTTATTCGCTCAATATACCACAATTCGCCGCCGCCTCCAAGGCAGGTGTTGACAGGGTAGTGGTGTCATTTACGAGACCTAGTCATTCCCGCGAAAGCGGGAATCTACTCCGCAAACCGTCGGAAATGTGCTGTCGTCGGACTGGATTCCCGCTTTCGCGGGAATGACCGCCTTCACAGGCCCGCGCCAAAAATCAACTTCCCCCAATTGACATCAGTACCGTGACGTGCAAATCCGTGCCCAAGCACGCATCGACAATCTATAATAAGTGGGGTTCGACCGTCCGTCGGGATGTTCGCGCTGAGGGTTGGCCGTGGGAAGGCTCGGCAAGATTCTTATCGTGCACCAGAACTGGCAACCACCCGGCGGTGCAAATACCGTAGCCGCCTGGATTGTCGAGGCCCTCAAGAGTCACTACGCCCTCACCCTGCTCACCTGGAACCGCGTGAATACTGCGGAAATCAACCGCTTTTACGGAACATCTTTACAGCAAACGGACTTCGCCGTCATCTATCCCAACCGGCTGCTACGCACGTTATTCAAACTCGATCCGGATCCGGGAAGCCTTCAACCCACTGCGTACCTGATGCGTGCCTGTCACAGAATTCGCCGCCACTACGACCTTGTGATTGGCGCGGCCGTGGAAGAAATGGACCTGGGTGGGCCTGGTCTGCTTTATGTCCACTATCCTGAACTCAGCCGATTCTGGCGAAAGTATCGAGATTGCGCTGGCAAGCCAGTGGCCGCGAAGATTCTCTATCTGCTGAAGGGTGAGACGCGGCCCTGGATGATTCTCGCAGACTACTCCCTCCAGCGGCTGAAGGAGAACGCGATTCTCACCAATTCGGACTGGACTGGTTCGCTGTTTGAAAGGATTTACGGAGTGAAGACACGGACTCTCTACCCGCCCGTGGCGGTTTCGGTTGCGGAACGTGCCTGGAGCCAGCGCAGCAACGGGTTCCTCGCCTCGGGCCGGCTCAGTCCCCTGAAGCGCCTGGATTGGATCATCTCGACGCTCAGCCAGGTACGGAAGACTCAGCCGGACGTGACCCTGCACTTAGCGGGAACGAAAGTCGAGGTGGGAGACGGGCCAGAGCACTACCGCGAACTGCGCCGCTTGGTGGACGCCAACTCGGATTGGGTACAGTTGCATGAAAACATCTCCCGCCACGATCTTTCCCAACTGGCCGCCCAGGTGCGCTACGGCATCCACGCGCAGATCGACGAGCACTTCGGCATTGCCCCGGCGGAGATTCTGATGACCGGCGGCATCCCCTTCGTTCACAACAGTGGCGGCCAAGTGGAAATTTCCGGCTGCGACCCGCGCCTCTGTTTCACGACGCAAGAGGACGCGGTAGAAAAAATCACGGCCGTGATACGGGACGGCCCTGCGCAGGAGGCGATCCTCGAGTCCCTGGCGCCTCGCAGGAAGATGTTCACCCGCGAGCGGTTTGTTGAAGGCATCCGGGAAGCTGTACGCAGCCGGCTGGCAGGTTGCTGGTGAACTGTCCGCCCAGTTACCGAACACTACGCTGGAAGCTGAGGGCCCGCTCCACCTGGGCGCGGATGGCTCGCACAAATGTCTCGACGGAATAGAAGTCCTTCCGGAGGGCGAGCCGCTGCCGGATGTCCTCCTGGGCAGCAGGATCTCCAAGCACCTGCATGATTTTTTGCGCTGCGTCTTCCTCGGATTCGTAAATCAAGCGGCTATCGTGCCCGACGATTTCCGGCGGACCACCGCTGTTATGCACAAAGGGGATGCAACCAGCTCGAACCATCTCCGCTACAGCCATGCCGAAATGCTCGTCCTTGAACGCGTGCATGCCGTAACGCTGGCGGGCAACGAGTGCGGCCAACTCCCCGCGTGAAATGTCCTCGTGCAGCGTCACCCAAGAGGAATTGGCTTGCACGAGCGCGCGCAGAAATACGAGATAATTGCATGCCTCAAGGTAAGGGCTCCCCACGACGTGCATCCTGACTTGGGGGAACCGGGTTCGCACTACGCTGAGGACCTTTAGACACCAGTCGAACCGCTTCCCGCGATCCAGCCGGCCCATCATGACAAAGCCGTCCTCGCGTTCTTCCCACGCGATCTGGGAAAAGATTCCGGGAGCCGGAGGATGGACCGTTGTGGAGTCGATTCCGTACACCCTCTTGACCCATCGGCCGGTCCAGCCGGAGTTGACCAGGGTGTGGTTGGCCTTCATGCGATCGAAGGAATAATCGCCGACCAGCATCCAGGGCCGGATTTCACCCTTGCTCAAACAGGCGAGTTTCTGCCCCAGGGGCAGGTCGCAGGAAGACCGCACCCGAGGGTACACATGGGCGAGGAACGGGTAGTGGATGTACTGGACGGCAGGCGGGCCGAAATCACCTTCATTGTCGGCGCCCACGACCAGGTCATACTGATGCCGGACTCGCTTGCAGAGCCGCATCAGATAGGCATGTTTTTGAATACTGCCTGAATCCGGATCCAAACCGAGGAATCCGCGCACCAGCGGAGCCATGGTTCGAACCTGAAGATTCGACCCTGTCAGCGAGGTGCCGTAACACCTGTCGAGCAGGCTGAGGTCAACGGGCTCCGAGGTGAGCAGCGTCACCGCGTAGTCTTGCCGCAGCGCTTCGAGGATCCACGCAGCCACTCCGGGCGCGCCGCCGTGCGGGACCAGCCGGCAGTACCAGACCAGGATGCGGGGACGAGGGGGAGGCATCAGGTCAGACATCGAACCACCAGATATACTTGGCTTTGTTGATGAGCACGTTGACCAAGTCCGCCGCCTCCCCAGCCCGAATCTTGCGGCGCAGATAGCGAAGCCGGTGGCGCCATCGCCGCCAGCGATACCCGGGAATGTGAATGGCGGCCGCGGGCCCCGGATCGAGCCCGTAGGTGTTAATCGCGCGCGCTAGCCACGGAAAGATTTGATACTCGCCGAGGACGAGGCGGCGGGCGACCTCCAGGGCCGGAAGCCGCCGTTCCCATTCGTTGCTCTCCCGCAGCTTTCCAAGGGTTGCGCAAACGGCTGCAGGATTGTCCGCGTCGACCCGCAGGAAGGAGTCTTCGGGAAAGTACTGCTCCAGATTCGTACAGCCAAAATACAAAGGAACGGTCCAAGCCAGGAAGCAATCGGCCACCTTTTCCGTCCAAAGATGCGGCCCGACGGAGTTCTCGATGGCAAGTGAAAAGCGGTAGGGCGCGAGCGCATCCCATTTACGCGGCACCCAACGGACCCCCCGGCCGAAGAGATCGACGAGATCCGGCGCCTGGTCGAGCAGGTAGCGTCTGAGCGCGGCTCGCCGCCTGTGCCCCGGCAAGAAGGTGAGGTTGCTGGCAATCCATGACACGCCTCGGGTTTTTTCGGGGACGCCGGTGGCCATCAACTCGTCATAGGTCAGCCCGACCCCCCAGGGCAGGGCGGGCTGCGACGGGACGTATTTGGGATCTTCGGAGGGAATCAGATGGGTGAAAACACGGGCGTAGGGTTCGTGTCCGTCGCGCAGCCAGTCATAGAGGCCGGGCACATAGGGCTCCTGCATGATGGCCCAGACATTTCCAGGCGCACAGCGTGCGGACGCGGGATCGAGCTTGCGGTTGTTCAACATGACCAGCAGGTCGCACTCCTCCACAGGGCGGGTGGTGAAGCAGATGCCGTCCCACATCCCCGCTCCGCCGGGCGTCTGCCGCAGAAGCCCGGAACTGTCCCAGTCGGACACGATCCGGACCAGCATGGGCCTGTGAGTCAAGGGTTGTTACCCCATTAGGAATACGAGATCCACCACAATGACACGCCAGGAATTGGCGCGGCCGATTCCCAGCAGATCGCAAACCTCGAAGCCCGCCTCGTCCGTGGCAGCGACGAACTGCGCAAATGAGTACTTGAAGTTCGTTTCTACCTTCCGTAGGTAACACTCCTTTCGGTTCCTTCAGGGAACCCGTGCTTTGGAGTGTTACCCCTTTTCCTTAGGAACTCAGGCTCGCAATCTGGTCGTCAGCCCAAGACGCCGCCTGATCGTGATACTTCCACTTTCCGCCAACGCCACGATAGCCGTCGCGCAAGCCGCAGGCAACAACCCATGCCAGGCGGGGCTTTCGAGCGAGCAGTCGCCCAACGATGCGCCTGACGCACAGGGGTGGATAAAACAGATCAAATATCAGTCTGCGACCGAGGGGAAGCAGAGTTCTCGAAAGGAGCACACGGTTGCGGGTAGAGTAATAGAAGAAATATGCCGAGTTAGCCGGCCCTTGCCGCCTCACCTTCACGCGATGGGAAGCAATAGCGTTCCTTGCAACAACCGGTCTGTATCCTTCTCGATGAACAGCCGTGCAGAAATCAAGTTCATCTTCATACATGAAGAGGGAGTCATTAAAGTACATACCTCGCCGCTGGCGAACGGAACGCAGCACGCGACTTCCCATGAGCATCGCAGCGCCGTTCACCAAAGGCGATTCCCAGAACTCGCCCCGGGTCTCGGGTCCGGGCTGGCCCCCCAGCACGCGAAAGAAATGCTTGAAAATCGTGCCACTGCGGGCAAACAGGACTGCGCCTGTGTGGTCTGTTACGACAGCCCCTACGACTCCTGCATCTGCCTCCCGATCCACCCAAACAAGCACGCTCAGGCACTCCTTATCCACGACCGCATCGTTATTGAGAAGAAACAGGTAGTCTGCCGGCGCTCGCCGGTGGAGGGCGTAATCAATTCCAACATTGTTTCCTCCCGTGAAGCCCAGGTTCTCATCGTTGCGGATCAGGACCAGCCTGTTCGCGGGCGGCGTCCGCTCGAGGGCCGCTTCCGTTACCTCCTCTCCCCCCTGGAGCGCGATTGCGGGCGCGTATTCGGCAAGGACATGTCCGGGACCGAGATTCTCGCGGGCCCAAGCCTTGATCCTTTCCGCAGAGCGGTCCCAGGAGCCATTGTCAATAACCACGGTGAGATAGTTAGGGTAGCTGAGCCTCCGGACGGATTCGAGGCATTCCAGCGTATCCTGCCAACCGTTCCAGTTGAGAATCGATATTGCCACCAGAGGACAATTATCGTTCTTTTGAGTTCCCATGGGTTATGTCACGTTCTATCGACTTGCCAACATTACAGGGCAGCCATCGCATTTAAGTGCCAGCCTCTGGATGCTGCGGTTTCGGTGCTCGAAGAGCGCCCCAACGAGTAAGGCCTTTATCCTTTCAGGAAGGTGGCAGTCGCATCCATCAAGCCGCTCCGGAAGGCTTCCACCGAGAACTGCCTTCCTGCTGTGGACAGGTGCATGCGCAAGCTGCGTTGCAGTTCCGCGCTGTCAAGAACCGCCAGGATCTTCTTGGCAGCTTCCTCGACGCTGGAGTACGTGAGGGCGGCGTGATCGACGATCTCAACCTGTCCACCGTCGTTCGAAACAAATGTTATGCAGCCAGCTTTCACCAATTCGGCCACCGCAATCCCAAAGGGCTCCTTCTCACGCGCATGAATACCGTAGCGGTGCCCAGCAATCAGACGCTTCTTACTCTCTCCGATCAAAGTTCCCTCTGAAAAGACCCAGTCATTGTACCTGGCGCAGAGTCTCCGAAGCTCCCTTCCGTAGGGGGAATCATCAATCTCGCCGACAAGGTGAAGGTGAACCTCAGGATGCCCGGAGCAGCGAACCCTATTGACGATCTCGATGGCGACCTCAGCGCGCTTCTCTGGAACCATCCGGCCCAGGCAGACAAACCCCGTTTCTCTCTCCTCGAAAGGCACTTCAGGGAACTCACCTACGACCGGTGGGTAAAGCAAGCGCGACTCGATGCCGAACATTTCTCGGACCACCCTCGCGCTCCACCTCGAGTTCGCGATAACCAGCCCCCTTCCCCAACCATCGGAGTTGGAAGGCGACACGAATTCACAAAGCTTCAGGTAGCCTCGCCAAAGGGGAGAATCGCGATACCTCCAGCCTTTGGCGTCGCGCAAAACAGGGTCGAGGTTGAAGCGTTGCTCCGGGAGGAAAGAAAAATCGGCGATGCACTGGATTCCGGGCATCCCGAAGTCACAAGGATTGTAAGCACTGATCATCAAATCGAACTGCGGGGCTACCCGCCTGCAGTATCGCTGAAAGAACCGCCTTTGCAGGACGCAGAGCTTGATAGCGTCCAAGCCAGGGGGCAAAAGGACGCGCAGAAGGCTAAAGTCCCCCCTCTGAAGAGTCGTGCCGTAGTATTCGTTGAGGCGCGACAGATCAACCGGCCCGCAGGTGATGAGCGAAACGTCATAGTCCCGGCCCAGCGCCTGCAGCGCCCAAAGCGCATTGGCCTCCGAGCCTCCGGAACCGAGCCGCGGATGTGCAATGGCTATCCTCTTGCGTTTCAATCTGTTGTCTCCGATTTGGTAGCGATCATTTGAAGCTGTCGGGCTTTTGGGTAGATCTTGTGCCGGCACATGCAGTCTCCCCGCACGATCTCCACGACCTCTGACGTTCCTGGTATTTCATCCACCCCCTATCTGCTGAAGCTTATTTGGCGCGACGAGGCTTAGCTTAGGCACCCGCGCGCCTTTTTGCCTCGGCGTCGTGATACTTCCATTTTCCCGTGTTGCCCCTGTACCCGTCGTACAGTCCACACAGAATAGCTCGCGCAGGCCTGAGACCTTGGCGAAACACGATTACCGAGGCGCGAAGCAGGCAGCACAGCGAATTCCCTAAGTGAAACAAGGGTTTCAAATAAGCCGGCAGCAGCGTTTTGGCAAGGAGAATCCTGTTTCGGTAGCAGTAGTAATAAAAAAGGGGGTTCAACCGGCCCCCGCCGCTCCTCCCGCCTTTGTGGTAGGCAAGGGCCTTGCGCGCCACGACAACATTATAACCTTCAGCACGAGCCGCCCAGCAAAACTCGGCTTCGTCATGGTAAAGAAATAGTGCAGGGTCGAGGTAGCGGCCCTTGGCCCTATGAACAGCGACGAGGGTCTCCGTCCGAACCAGCATCGCTCCTCCGGACACCCAAAGGGATGGGTAGAAGTCAGCCTCCACATGGCGCAAATCCCGGGACCAGCAAAGGAGAGCCGGGAAAAACAGCCGAGCCACCCGGCACTTCTCGTCCCACCCTGCGAACAGCAATTCTCCCGTAGCCCTGTCTCTCATTACCGCACCAACTACCCCAGCATCAGCCCTGCGATCCGCTGAGACCAGTTCCGTCAGGCAAGCGGGTTCCAGGACGGCATCGTTGTTCAGAAACAACACAAAATCCGCAGCCCCACGCCGCTCGAGGGCGTACCGGATGGCGACGTTGTTGCCCCCGGTAAAGCCCAGGTTCTCTTCGTTGCGGATGACCACAAGCCTTGACGGTGACGGAACTCCGTCGAGCGCTTGTTCGGTGCTCGCTTCGCCGCCCTGGAGGGCAGTTTCACGTGAGTATTCGGCGAGGACGTGCCCGGAGCCGAGCCTCTCTTGTGCCCAGGCCGCGATCCGCCCCGCTGAGTCGTTCCACGAACCGTTATCCACGACAATGGTCAAGTAGTTTGTGTATCGAAGCCCCCGAACCGACTCCAAACACTCGATTGTGTCTTGCCACCCGTTCCAGTTCAGGATGCTGATCACGACGAGTGGCGGAGATGCCTCCCGCGACAGCCCAGCCGAGTTGAGACTGTGTCCGTTAGTCATTTCGCCCCTGCGCTATGGGGAACGCGTGGCAATCAAGATCAATTCCTCTCCTGCCTTGCCGCCTACAAGCCACAACGCTTCTTCGAAGGCCAGGAACACCCAGAATTGGTAAACCACGCAGGCGCCGGGACCGTACCCATTGTCCGGGTATGATCGCAATTGCACACATCTGGCACCGTGTTGGCGGCATCGTCAACCTTTCACATCTTCCACCCCATAAGTCGCATCGCCATGGTGCGGACTTTTGCGTACGCAAAGGCAAAATTCTGAAACCGTTTGTCATCGAGAACGAAGGATGCGACCACGATCGGGACCTCGTAAACATTTCTCAAAGTCTTCTCGATGAGACCCAGGTGCCTGTTGCCCTCCTTTGCCATCAAGCGGATAAGAGACACTTCCCTTTCAAAAACGGATAGGTCATATTCCCGCTGTTCACCACCCTTCTTTACTCCAAAGAAGTATAGATCCCTAGAAGTGGGAATATAGTAGAACCTGTAAATCACGAAAATGTCGGCCAAGTCCAAGCGCTTCTCAAAGTCGAACCGTCGAAGATTCCTATAGTAATTCCCGCCGCCCGACTGCGTACCTGGGGACAGGAGCGGCCTACTCCGAGCGGTACCATGTTCGGGGCGGCACCGTGATGCGCAGGTGAATACAACGAACCCACCAGGCTTAGTCATCCTGATCATGTTTTGGAACGTCTCAAGCCAATAGGGATTATGCTCGAAACATTCGCAGGAAAGCGCCAAGTCAAGAGAATTCGATTCCAGATCGATCTCATGGCCGGATTTGACGATGTCAACGCCGGGGCCCTCTATCAGATCTGCGCCAATGTAAGACGTCGAGTCCCTGAAGAGATCCCGGACCGAGCCGCTCACGTCATATGAGCCAATCTCCAGGATTCTCCTGGGACGAGCGTGCTTTAGAAGGTGCTCGTTCACCAAAGCAATGAACCGTCGTTGTTCCTGATGAGACATCACTCTCCATCAATTAGCGCGACGCAAACCATGCTCCGCCCGCAACCCTCTCCCTGGAGGTCACGTCGATAGATACTTGGCCCTGACGAGGCATGATCAGGACGCAGCGTGGGGAGCATCCCATTAAGGATGGAGATAGCGACCAGGGGAAGAGTATCGGCGCGTTTGATTTCCATTGGATTCTTCGCCTTGTAAACTGCACCCACCCGACGGGCTTCTGAGGCGAGCGCGGGAAACCCGACCGCCATTTCCTGCCGTCCGAGAGAGACTGGGTCAGCGCGCTATTTTTGGCCACAGTCTGATGTGCCATCTTTCCTCCACGTCCAGAACGTAATGCCAGGCGCCCAGCAAGAAGCCAGCGCTCAGGAGAAGAGTGAAGAGAGCGCGGGTGAGGAACTCGTGGCTAAGGCCCCACAGAACCGAGAAGCTGAGAGTCAGCGCCGCCAGCGTGGCGACGCTTCGTCCTGCGTCCCTGCCAGCAAGCAAGCGGGGCGACGAGCGCGTGACCCAGCAGGCAACAAAGATGAAGATGAGGAATTGGCGCGGCCGATTCCCAGCAGATCGCAAACCTCGAAGCCCGCCTCGTCCGTGGCAGCGATGAACTGCGCAAACGAATTACGGCGCCCTATGCAGTCGCAACCGCTTAGATACTCCGCGATCCCGCACGACGTGCAGATCAACTCTAGGGCAGAACTCCCCCTAAGAAACCCTGGGGCTGAAAGTCGCTTGAACGCCCTCCCGGTCTTCATGGTGCTTCCACTTTCCTTTTACGCCCTTGTAACCGTCTATCAGGCCGCCTACACTGGCTCGGATAACATCAGGCCTCCTGTACCACAATGCCCTGAGAATCCGGGCAAGAGTGAACGGGAGGTTACATATGTGAAATAATACTCGCCAACCAAACGGTAGGAAAGCGTTCGCCATTTCCATCCTGTTACGCACAAAGTAGTAGTCACGCCTCGGGCTGAGGGGACGCCGGGTGAAGCGCCCCTTATGCCAGACAAAGCCCCCTCGGGTTACGAAACTGCGGTACCCCGCCAAGCTGCTCCGGTAACATAACTCAAACTCCCAACCGTGCCCAAAAAGATCGCTTGGTATATGGTGAGCGGTAGCAGCATAAAGAGTGTCAAGCACGTCCCGGCGGATTAGCATGGCGCCACCGCTGACGCCCGCGGAAGGCCAGTAATCGACCTCCTTTGCGGGCAGCGGCAAGTCAGCCTTAACGAGCGGACAGAAAAACCACCGCAGAAGCGTCGTTCTTTCGGCATACTGGATTTGCCCGGTTTTCCAGTCCAAAATCACTCCGCCAACGATGCCCGCATTCTCTTTCCGGGCGACCTCCACTAGATGGGTAAGCGTATGCTTTTCAGCCTTCGCGTCGTTATCCAGCAGGAAGACATAGTCCACGGGCTGATCTCTTCGCAGGGCATATTCAATGGCAAGATTGCCACCGCCGGTAATTGCCATGTTCACAGAGCTTCGGATCAACACCGCCCGGCTGGCAGGCAAAGCTGCCGCGAGCGCTTGCTCCTGGACAACCTCCCCTCCCGCCCGAGCGACTGTTTCAGGGTACTCAACGAGCAGGTAGCCCTCCCTCTTTTCCGCCCACTCCCTTATCCGCGCGAGGGATTCGTCCCGAGAGGCATTGTCCACGACAATCATTAGGTAGTTCGGGTAATCGAGGCGCTGGACGGATTCGAGGCACTCGAGCGTGTCGCGCCAACCATTCCAGTTGACACTGACGATGACCACGAAGGGGAGGCCCTTCGCATCGTTCGGGAGTTCGCTTTGCTCCATCGCCCTTTCACCTCCGCGGTCAAGACCGGCACGTCCTCGCCGAAGCTCCACCGCGGGATGCCCGATCTAGTCCTTTCTACAGGCCTAATTTAACCCCAGCCCCAGAATACTCGCATCCTACTACCGATGGTAAGCGGCACGCCGAAACGATCCGGACGAGAATGGGCCTGTGATTCAAGGGCTGTTACCCCGCCGCTGGAATACGAGATCCACATAAATGATACGCGAGGAATTGGCGCGGGCGATTCCCAGCAGATCGCAAACCTCGAAGCCCGCCTGGTCCATGGCAGCGATGAACTGCGCAAACGAATAGCTGCCCTCGAAACGGTTGTGCAGCACCCCCACCTCGGCGATCACAAACAGCGTCCG